>JADGHX010000037.1 GCA_019683695.1 Steroidobacteraceae bacterium | reverse complement strand
CCCAACAACCCCTCCCCAAAACATTATCTCAAATTGTTTGGGCCCCGCCCCCCGGGGGGCCCCGGCGCCGCCGGCGACGTCGCCACTGCGGGTGAAGACTGAAGATGAAAGAAAAGAAGCGAAGAGAAGAAGCCGAAGGACAGGGGGGAAGAGTGGAACATCGAGGAGGATGAGGCCGTGCTGCGAGCGGTACGCGTCGAATCTGTGCCCTGCGTTCCCGCGCGGGAACGTCGCTCGGGCTTCAGGCGACGGGCAGCCCCAACAACGCAGCGACGCGATCCCGATGAATGCCGGACACGGCGGGGAGCACCGCCGCCAGCGCCTGGAAATCCTTGCCGCTCGCCACGGCAGCGAAAGAGCGCGCGAACTGCGCGCTCCACTCGGGCGTGATGGGGCCTCTGCCGGCACGCGAAGCACCGTTCGCGGTCTCGTCGGCCAAAGACGCTTCGATCGAGCGCAGCTGGAGGGCCGTTTCCGCAAATGCCTGGTTGACTGTGTTGCGCGCCTGGCGCACCAGGCCTTCCGCGGTGAACACGCTCTCGCGCGTCGCACGGAGCGAAGCCGCGCTGTCGACTTTCCATTCCCTCGGTCGGATCGCCTCTGCGTCAGGCACCACGCGCACCTGACTGAAGCGCCCTGTCGGAAAGCGCTGCCCCTCGCCTCTCACCGCGAGCGCGTCGCGGACCTCCGGCCACGCCGCTTCCGGCACGCTGAAGCGCAGCTCGCCGCCTTCGCCACGCGAGGCGCGAATTCCTGCGGGCGCAAGCGCCCGGTCGAAACGCTGCACGATCTCGTGCTCCGGCAAGCCGGGCTCGATGGCCACGCTGGAGGCGGCACGCAGGCCGCGTCCACCCAACGCAAAGCTCAGCACTTCCCGTCCGCCGGACCGAAGCGACGCCAACTCCAGTCCCCGGATCGTGAACGTGCGGCGTGCCTGCCCTTCTGCATGCCATTGAAGACGGACGTCGAGCGTGCCTTGGGTCGCGGCCATGCGGCGATCCCAATGCTCGGCCACTCGCCGGATGCTGGCTTCCAGGGGTGAATCGCCCGAGCTCTGCGAAGGCGAACGCGTGCTCAACTGCTTGCGCAGCTCAGTGCGCACCGTCTGCAACTCGGCGGCAAGCTGGTCCAGATACTCCAGAGTCTGCTGCGCGCCCGAGACCCGCCGGTTCAGTTGCGGGTTGAGCGCACGCAGCCCCGAGCGTGCCGGAGGCAGGCTCGACGCCGGAGCGGCGTGAGCCGCTGGTGACGGCACCGATGGTGCGGCCGCATCCAGCGCGGATGCTCGCGCGGTGGCGGGGCGTTGCCCGACCGCGCGCCCGGAATCCAGCGAAGCCAACTGCATCTGAGCTCGCTCCCGAAATTTCGCTCAGATCACATCGAACAGGGAGAGCTTGCTCACCGCTCCGTAGGCCTTTTGGGTGGCCTGCACGGCGGTGGTGTATCCGTTCAGCTTCACGGCCGCATCCGCATAGTCGAGCTGCCCGAGCACGAGCGCGGCCTGCTTGTTCGAGAGGCTGACGCTCGAGTGGTTTTCCTCGAGGGTTGTGAGAATGTTCTGTGAGCCGCCCAGCGTCGCGATCTTGCCAGTGATGCTTTCCAGCGTGCCATCGAGCGCGTTCATGGTTGCGGTGATGACGGCGCGCACCGCCGGATCGTTCACACTGACATTCGGCGCAGTCAGCACAGCCCGCACTTCGTCGAGCTGGTTCAGCATCGCGGCCATCTCGTTGAGTGCGACGTTCGCGGGCTGCGTGACGCCGTTGCCCACGACGACGAGCTGCACATCCGTGTTGCCGGTGTAGGTGTAGCGCGCACCCACGGGCGCGGCCGGATCGTAGGTGATGGTCGGCGTGGACGTGGCCGAACCGGAGAACTCGTAGCGGCCTTCCGCGTCCCGGGCATTCGCCGTGAAGAAGATGCTGTCCATCAACGGTTGCAGCGAGCTCGCCATCGCGTTGACGTCTGCGGACGTGTTGGACCCGTCCGCCGCCCACACCATCAGTTCCCGCGCGCTCAGCATGTCCGCAGACATGGCATCCAGATACTGCTCGTTCCGCGTGAGCCGCTCGCGAAGCGCGGCGATGTTTTCCCGATACTGGTCGAGGGTCGCCTCCTCGCGGGCCAGGCGCGACATTCTCACCGAGGCGATCGGGTTCTCGGAGGGCAGCATGTACTTCTTCCCGCTCGCCATCTTCTGCAGGATGAGCTCGAGCCGCGCAGACGCGTTCTGCAGGGCCGTGTTCATCGTGGTGTGATACTGCGTGCTCGCGATGCGCATGGCAATCAGCTCAGGATGGCGAGGGTGCTTTCGAAGAGCTCGTTCGCAACGGCCACCACCTTCATGTTGGCCTGATAGAGCTGCTGGAACTGCATGAGATTCACGGCTTCCTCATCCGCGTTCACGCCGCTCGTGGATTTCCAGCTCTCTTCGGCCTGGTTGCGGACCGTCTCGGCCGTGGCGAGCCCCGCCTGGTTCTGCTGGGACTCGGTGCCGAGCGTGCCGACGAGCTGGGTTGCGGCATCGGCGAGTGAGACGGAGCCGAGCGCGGGCAGCGTCACCGGCTGACTACGCAGCGCGATCAGCTGCATGAGGTTGTCGCTGTTGCCCGGAGTCGCCGGGTTCGAGGAGAACGCCAGCTCCGAGCCCGTGGCACCGGCGCGCAACCGCAGGATGCCCACGGCACCCGTCGAGTCGAACTCGAACAGCGGCTGACCCGGCGATCCATCCGGCGCGAAGCCCGCGGCCAGCTGCGTGTTCACGTTGTCGGCGAGCTGTTCGGCCATCGCGCTGACGGACTGCATCATCGGCACCAGCACGTCCACCTCGAAGTGCTCGAGGCCACCGAGCTCGCCGCCCAGCCGGTTATTGATCAGGGTGAAGGACTCGCTCGCGAAGTCCACCGTCAGCGTCTGGGATCCGTCGGGATTGTAGGTCGCTGTCATCGTCGCCGAGCGCCCACCGAGCACCAGAGGCTGCCCGCCACGCAAGGCGACACTGCGCGTGCCGTCCGGCTGACTCACCACCTGCAGGTCCACGAGCCGCGAGAGCTCGTCGATCTTCATGTCGCGCTGATCGATGAGCGCCGTCGGATTGACGCCCGTGCCCTGCGAATCGGCGATGTGCTGATTGAGCCTGGCGATCTCGGCAGCCAGGGAATTGATCTGCCCCACGACCGCGAGGCGCTGCTGGGACACGGCGCTGCGCTGGCCCGACATCACCTGGTTCAGGCTGTTGAAGCGCTGCGCCAGCGCATCGGCCGCCTTGATCACCTGCTGACGCAAGGGTGTCGAGGTCGGGTCGACGCTCGCCGCGTTCAGCGCGCTGAAGAACGCATCAAGCCCGCTGTTGATGCCGGACTCGTCGGCGCCCATCACCTGCTCGAGCTGGGTGAGATAGGGCTGAGCGGCGCTGCGTTCGCCGAGCTCGGAAGCCGCGCGCCACATCTGCAGGCTCTTGTACTCGTCGCTGAATCGCACGAGCGCGGCAACACTGACGCCGCTGCCTGCGCTCAGCTTCCCCGCGAACATCGGCTGCACCGACGCCAGCAGCACACCCTGCCGGGTGTAACCGGGGGTCATCATGTTGGCCACGTTCTGACTGGCCGTGTGCAGGGCCGCCTGGGCCGCGAGGGCGCCGGAGAGTGCGTTGTCGATGATGGTCATGCGAGGCGTCAGGAATCTCGGGCGGACACGGGGCTCGTCAACGGGGAAGCGACCGGAGAAGCCGTTTCCTTAAGCGCCGGTTGCGGCAGCACCTGCCGCAGGATGATGTCGGCAATCCCGAAGGCCCGCTGCCGGGCGAGCGTGTCCGCGACCCTCAGGTCGGCCATGTCCAGCATGTCCTCGTTCGCGCGCGCGGAGAACGACCCTTCGTCGCCGGAAAGCTGGCGCGTGATCCGGCGCATCTGCTGAAGCATCTGCGCGACGAAGTACGCCTCGAACTTCTCTGCAGCTTCGAGCGCCTTCGCCCGATACTCCGGCGAGCTCGGGTCGGCATTCGTGGCTGCACGAATGGCCGGCTCCGCACGAATTGCATCGACGAACGTGCCAGGCTCGAGCGCAGCGCCTGCCAAGGGGCCGAAAGTGAACGCACTCATCTCGCGCACGCCCTCCAGGTCAGATCACCACCAGTTCGCCCTCGATTGCGCCCACCTGATCGAGCGCCTGGAGGATCGCCATGATGTCGTCCGGCGTCGCGCCCGTGCTGTTCACGGTATCGATGATGGTCTGCAGGCTGACACCCTCGGGCCACAGGAACATCCCTGGAGCCTCCTGCCGTGCGTCCACCTGCGACTGCGGCACGACCGTCGTCTCACCCCGGCTGAACGGTGCAGGCTGGCTCACCGCCGGGGTTTCCGAAATCACCACCTTCAGCGAACCGTGCGAAATGGCGGCAGGACGAACGCGCACGCCCTCGGCGATCACAACGGTTCCCGTCCGCGAATTGAACACGACCTTCGGCAGGGCATCGCCCACGTCAACCATCAGCGACTCGAGCCCGGCGACGAAGGCCACGCGCTGGGTGGGATTCATCGGCGCGACCACTTCGACCGTGGTGGCGTTGTTAGTGCTCGCGAGCTGGCCATAGCGTCGATTGATCGCCTGCACGATGTTCGTGGCCGTCTGGAAACTCGGCACTTTCAGGCTGAGCAGCACCGTCGGGCGCGTGTGGAAGTCGCTCTCGATCTCGCGCTCGATCGTGGCGCCGTTCGGAATGCGGCCCGTGGTGGGTGAATTCACGGTGACGCTCGAACCGCTCGCCCCGCTGGCCGTGAAGCCGCCGACGACCACGTTGCCCTGGGCCAGGGCATAGATCTGGCCATCCGCGGCGCGCAGCGGCGTCAGCACCAGCATGCCGCCGCGCAGGCTCTTCGCATCACCCATCGACGAGACGGTGACGTCGATGCGCTGCCCCTTGCGATAGCCCGGCGGAAACACCGCGCTCACCATCACCGTGGCGACATTGCGCAAGCGGGGATCGATGCGCTCGGGCAGCTTGACGCCGAACTGCTTCAGCATGTTCGCGACGGTCTGGCCGGCGAACTTCACCTGCGTCCCGTCGCCCGTGCCTTGCAGGCCGACCACCAGGCCATACCCGATGAGCTGGTTCTCGCGCACCCCTTCAACGGTCACGAGCGACCGCAGCGGCCTCATGTTGCGCGCGAGCCCGCCCTGCTCCACCGCCATGGCCGCACGGCCGGCCATCATCGTCAGCAGGCCGACCAGCAGTGCCGCGGCCCCTCGTACTGTCCAGCTGCGCATGGCACTCCGTTTCAGAAAGGCATCCATGAGCTCGAGAAGAAGCGCGCCAGCCACCCCGGCGCGTTCGCGTCGTGCAGCGCTCCGCGACCGGAGTACGCGATGTCGGCATTCGCGATTCGCTGCGAGGAGACGCGGTTTTCCGTGTCGATGTCCTGCGCGCGCACGTAGCCGGAGACGCGAATGAATTCCTCGCCCTGATTCAGGCGGAGCGTCTTTTCGCCACTCACCCGCAACAGCCCGTTCGGCAGAACCTCCTGCACCAGCACGGTGATCGAGCCGCGCAGCGCATTCTGCTGCGTGCTCGAGGCCGAGCCCGCGAACTCGCGCTGCGCGCTGAAGCTCAGGTCGGAATCGAGCGCCTTGCCGCCCACCACCACCGGCTCGAAGGCCAGATCGTTCTGTTTGGCGTAGGTCGTATCCGCGCTCTTGCTGGCCTGGGTCACTTCCTGCAGCACGACGGTCAGCGCATCGCCCGGACGAAACGCGCGGTTGTCCGACAAGAGCGTCCAGGGCATGTCCGGCGAGAACACACCGCCCGACTGGCCGCGTGGCATCGCCGCAATCTCGGGCATGGGCGGCGGTGTCGGCCGGGACGGCAGTTTCGGCATGAACGAGCACCCGCACAGCGCGAGCAGAACAGAAACCGCCAGGAGACGCGAGGACATGAAATCTCCTCAACGCGTGGCTTGCGCAAGGAGCTGCAGCATGTTGTCTGCCGCAGAAAGCACCTTGGTGTTCATCTCGTACGTGCGCTGCGCGGTGATCATGTCCACCATCTCCTCGACCACCTGCACGTTCGAGGCTTCCAGCGCGCCCTGCTTGATCGTGCCGAGCCCGTCTTCGCCGGGCGTGCCTTCATTCGGAACGCCGCTCGCCGGCGTTTCCATGTAGAGGTTGTCGCCCAGCGCGAGCAATCCGCTCGGGTTCACGAAGCTCACGAGCGTGAGCTGCCCGATCTGCACGGGCTCGGCATTACCGGGCACATTTGCCGTGACCATGCCGTTCTCACCGATGGTCACCGAGGTGGCCTCCGGCGGAATGATCACTTCCGGCACCACCGGCAGCCCGCGGGTGTTCACGACGCGCCCTTCGGCATTCACCTGCAGCTGCCCCGACCGCGTGTAGGCCCGTTCCCCGTTCGGCATCTCGATCTGCAGGAAGCCCTGCCCGACGATGGCCACATCCAGAGACTGCCCGGTGGTCTGCAGCGCGCCACTGGTGAAAACCTTCTGCGTGCCGACGAGCCGCGTGCCGGTGCCGAGCTGGACGCCCGTGGCCGAGAGAACGCCATCGGCGGTCTGTGCGCCGGGCTGGCGCTCCACCTGATAGAACAAGTCCTCGAAGACCGCCCGATCACGCTTGAAGCCGACCGTGTTCGCATTCGCGAGGTTGTTCGCGATGGCCTGCAGCTTCGCATCCTGCGCCTGCAGGCCCGTCTTGCTGATCCACATTGCGGGATTCATGGGTGCTCACTCCTTCCTCATTCCCGCACGATGCGGTTGCCGGCCTCGGCCAGCTGGTCCGCCGCACGGTACAGCTTCATCTGGATTTCGAAGTCCCGATTGAGATTCATCGTCGCGACCATCTCCTCGACCGCCGAGACGTTGCTGCCTTCCAGGTGGCCGCTGCGCACGGTCACCGTGTCATCCGCCGGCAGCGGCTCACCCGAGCGCGCCACGATCAGCCCGGCAGAGTTCTTCGTCACTTCATCGGCTTCGGGGCGCACTCGCTTGAGCCGATCCACCGGCTGCATCTCGAGCTGGCCCGGCGTGAGCACCGAGATCGTGCCATCCGGCGAGATCTCGATGCGCGAGTACGCCGGCAGCACGATCGGCCCGCCATCGCCCAGCACGGGGTGCCCGTTCAGCATCAGTGCACCGTTCTGATCGACGACCAAGCTGCCGGCACGCGTGTAGGCCTCGCCGTCCTGCCACTGCACGGCAAAGTACCCGGGACCGGAAATGGCCACATCGAGGTCGCGGCCGGTCTCGCGGATCGGCCCCTCGCGTGAGGACACGGCATTGGCTTCGAGACGGCTCAGGTGACGCGCGTCGTACCCGTAGCCGCGTGTCACCGCCTCGCTCTGCGCCAGCTCGAGATCGGCGCGGAAGCCATTGGTGTCGAGGTTCGCGAGATTGTTCGCATGCACCTGCTGAGCACGCAACGCGCGCTCGGCGCCACTCATCACCGTGTAGACCAGAGCGTCCATGGGGGCTCGCTCACACCGCCTGCATCAGCGTCTGCATCATCTCGTTCTCGGTCGAGATGACTTTGGTGTTCGCCTGGTAATTGCGCTGTGCGGACATCAGGTTCACGAGCTGCGCCGTCATGTCGACGTTCGACTGCTCGAGCGAGCCCGGGGTCAGACTGCCGGCCATGCCCGCCCCCGGCACGGAGTACAGCGGCAGACCCGAAGCGGACGACGTCGTCCAGGCTGTGTCGCTGATCGGCACGAGCTCGTGTTCCGCCGCAAACGTCGCGAGCGCGATCGTGCCCACACGCTGCTTCAGGCCGTTGCTGTACTGGGCAAGCACGGCGCCGTCCTCACCGAGCTGCACGCCGACGAGCGTGCCGGAGGCGTAGCCGTTCGAGTTGTTCGTCGTCGTAGTGGCTTCACCGCCGAAGAACGTCGTGCCCGCGTAGTTGAGATTCACCGTCAGGGGCGCGGCACCCGGCGGTGTACCGAGCGGAAGCGGCACGGCGCCGAGGGGACTCGTGAGCTGACCGCTGGTGTTGAAATCGAGCACGGTGGTGGTGGGCAGATCGGTGCCATCCATCGTGTAGTGCACGGTCACCTGGTTCGTGCCGGTCTTCACGAAGTACTGGGTCACGCTGTGCTGGACGCCCAGCGAGTCGTACACCACTGTGACGATGGAGCTGTTGTAGGACTGCGGATCCGTGCGATCGAACGGCGTGACCGCGGGAATCGCCCAGTCGTACGACAGATTGCCGACGTAGCGCACCTCGGTGCTCGCCTGGGCGGCCACCTGGCCGGTGGGGACCTGCAGGTCGCCCATGGCACCGAGCGTGGTCGTGCCCGGCACGACGTTGTAGCCCTGGACCCTGCGGCCGAAGCTGTCGACCACGAAGCCGTCCTTGTCCACCGCGAAAATGCCGACGCGCGTGTACACCTCCGCGCCCGAGGTATCGCGGGTGACGAAGAATCCGCGCCCCTGGATCGAGGCATCCATGGCGCGCCCCGTCGTCAGCACGCCGCCGCCGACTTCGATGCTCTGGGTCCGCGAAGCCGCTTCGGTGCCCGTCGGCTGCAGGCCGGCATACATCGCGGCGAAGTTGGTGCGGCTCGACTTGAAGCCGTAGGTTCCGGCGTTGGCGATGTTGTTGCTGATGGTGTTCAGCTCGTCGTTGATCGCGTTGATGCCCGAAAGGGCGATGGCAAAGCTCATGTGAAATTCCTCTCGACGAATTCGCTTGGGGGCGCGTGTCAGTGATCCTGGGCTGGCGCACCGTTGAAGGCCGTGAGAGCGTCCGAGGCGATCTCCCCGACATGCTCCATGTCGAGGCGCACACCCTCCGCCGGCGTGATCCTGACCCCGCGCAGCGTGCCCACGACCTGCACGACGGGCGATGCGCTTGCGCCGGCGGTTTCGACGCGCAGGGAGTACGTGCCCGGCGCCAGGTCGAGCTTCACGGGGTCGATCGTGAACGGCACGTCACCTGCCGGCCGGGTGCCGAGCGCAATGCGCTGCGCCTGCCCCGCCCCGTTCTCGAGGACGAGCGTGACGGATTCGCTGCCGCTCTCGAGCGTGAAGTGGCCCGTGATCGGCTCCTTCGCCACGACCACATGGTCCGTGGCTGCAGTCACGCGAGTGCCGATGTGATTGCCGAGCGCCAGCACCTGCAGGCTCTCCAGCATGGCGCCGTTCGCACTGGTCTGCTTCGCGAGCTGCTGCAGCGATTCCACCTGGCTGAGCTGCGAGAGCTGACTGACGAACTCGCTCGGGTCGGCGGGCTCGAGCGGGTTCTGGTTACGGATCTGCGCCACGAGCAGCGTCGTGAAGAGCTGCGTGACCTCGCCGTTGCCCGTGATGGCCGACGCGGTGCCGGAGGTCGGGCCCTGCACCGCCGAGGTGCCCTGGGGTTGAATCGTCATTCGTTTTCTCCCAGACGCAGCAGCGCCTGCTGCATGGATTTCACCCGGTTCAGCACGTCGACATTGGTCTCGAAGGCGCGCGCGGCGGACATCATGTCGGTCATTTCGGCGACAGGGTTGACGTTCGAATAGAAGACGACGCCCTCGTCGTTCGCCAGCGGATTGTCCGGCTCGTAGGCCTCCCGCACGGGCTCCGTGCTTTGCACGACATCCAGCACCTGGACGCGCGCACCGGCGATCGGTTCGTCGGAAAATGCCTCGCGCTCGTAGATCGCAGCGAAGACGGGCTTGCGTGCACGATACGCCTCGGCTGCGCTGCTTGCGGCCGTGTCGGCGTTCGCGAGGTTGCTGGCGATGGTGTTGAGCCGCACGGTCTGCGCCGTCATGGCAGACCCGGCAATCTGGGCAACGCTCCTGAAAGACATGGTTACTGACCCTCGATGGCCCGTGCGAGGCCCCGCAATTTCATGTTGATGAACGTGAGACTCATGTGGAAATCCGACGCGTTCTGCGAGAACAGGGCCTGCTCCACGCCGAGCTCCACGGTATTGCCGTCCTGTGACGGGTGATTCGGTACCCGGTAAAGCAACTCGGGGCCACTGCCCTCCGCCGCGAAGCCGGGCTCGCCGGCCGCGGTCTCGAGTGCCCGCTGCAGGCTCGCGGCGAAATCGATGTCGCGCGCCTGGTAGCCGGGTGTGTTTTCATTCGCGAGATTCGCCGCCAGAATCTTCGTCCGCTCGGCTCTCAGCGCGAGCGCGTGCTCATGCACGCCCAAAACCTTGTCGAAACGGATCGCCATGCCTGTGCCTTTCAGTTCAAGTCTGTTCCTTTACTCCTGGCTGCTGACGGCGCTTGCCGCGTGCGCCAGTGTCACGGCGGAAGCCGCGAGCCCGCAGGAGCGGGTCGAGCAATCGGCGAAGCAGCATCTGCTCGCGGTCGCGGAACGCGCCGGCCTCATCGATCCGCAGGTGCGCGTGCAGGCGCTCGCCCGTGGCACGGTCGACACCTGTGCGGACCCCGTGAAAGTCGAGCCGGTCGATACGAGAACGGTGTCCCGAATGCGATTCGCGGTTGTCTGCGGCTCCGCCCCGGCCAAACGCATCGAGTTCGTGGTGCGCGGAACGCTGACGGCGCAAGTGGTCGTCGCGCGCGAAGACGTCGAGGCCCATCGACCCATCGCTGCCGAACAACTGACCCTCGAGCGACGAGACGTCTCCGCCGTGACCGACCCGATGCCGGACATCGAAGCCGTTGTGGGCAAATCCAGCCGGCGGGCATTACGCGCCGGGCAGGTCGTCTCGGGACGCTGGCTCGTGGAACCCGTGCTCGTGAAGCGCGGCGCTCGCGTGAATATCGTGGCGCGCAACGCCGGCGTGGAGGTCCAGGTCGCCGGTGAGGCGCTCGAGTCGGGCCGGCGGAACGAGACGATCCGGGTCCGCAATGCCGGCAACGGCATGGAAATCCGCGCGCGCGTGGTGGACGAGAACATCGTCGAGCCCCTGTCGGCGGCGCTGTCGCAGGACTGATCGGAATCAAGCCGGCGCATACGTATCCGATTCCGTGCCGAGCACACGCTGCATGATGTCCCGCTGCGTCATGAGCAGATGCGCGTTACGTGCATTGAGCCGCTTGCACTCGCGCACGAGCGATTCGAGCCGCTGCCAGGCGGTATCGAACGTCTTGCGAGCGTTCGCGGGCAGGCGCGCGGAGATGTCGCGCATGGTGACGGAGTTGCGCTTTCCGCCGAGAATCAGCGCCGCGAGCTGCGTGCGCTCCTTGCTCCGCGCACGGAGTGTGGCTGTCACCTCGAGAATGCGCTCCACCAGAGCAGTGATTTCCTCTGAGCGATGCGCGAGCGCCGCGGCGAATTGCTGCTCCAGCAGGTCGCGCAGCACGCCGTAGTCGGCGGTGTCCGCACGCACCCCTTCGAACAGTCGCGCGAGCGCCTGGCGTGGGCTCATTTGTCCGTCCCGCCCGAAGAGCCCGTCGGCCGGTGATAGCGCTCGATCAGCGCCGCAAGCCGGGTCGCGTTGAATGGCAGCTCGCCTCGCGCCAGCGCATCGCGCAACTGCGCCACCCGCGCGGCATCCACATCCGGCATCTCGCGCAGCGCCTTGAGCGCCGGCTCCAGCACCTTGTATTCCAGCGCGACACCGGAGGCTGAAGCGCTTGCGCCCGATTCAGATGACGATGCGGACCAGACGCGGTCCACCTGCGATATCGGAGACACAGGGGCGACATCCGGAGTGGACTTGCCCGAGGGGATTCTCATGACACGACCTCGTAACTTCGTTCTCATGGCGTAGCCGCCCCCGGCACGCCCAACTGGCCACGGAGCGCGAGGATGTCCTCGCGATCCGGCAACGCCGTCTCGACACCCTCGATCCATGGCTGAGTCTCATCCGGCGCACCGAACATCGCGCTGATGCTGCGTGCCTGGCGCTTCGTCAGGATGAGCAGCTCGATGCGCCGGTTCTCGTCCGCCGTGGTGTCCCGCGTGTTGAGTGGCGCGCGATCGGCGAGCCCTACCACCTGCAGCACGCTGTCCGCGGGCATTCCGCCCTCCAGCAGGTAGCGTCGGGCCGCCATCGCGCGCTCGCTGGACAAGGCCCAGTTCGAAAGGCCCGCGGGCGAGCTGTGCCGATACGGCAGCGAGTCCGTATGCCCGACGATCAGCATCTGGTTCTCGATCCGGGCGAACAGCGGCCCGAGATGCCGGAGCAGCGCCTTGAACCGTTCGCTCGGCTGTGCGCTTCCGCGCTCGAACATGCCCTGCTTCTCGGTGTCGTGAAGCAGGACGCGCAGCCCGTAAGGGGTGATCACGGACTGGATGTTGCCGGCGAGCCCGACTTGCTCCCCGAGCTGCGCGAACAGCTTGGCGAGCTCGGCCATGTCGGCGCTCGTTTCATACAGCGTCTTCGACAGCCGAACGTTCCGCGGGCGGGGCTCGGAATCGGCTTCGCCCGGCTCACGCCGACGCGGAGAGGCCGAGTTGCCATCGCTCGGCAGCGGCTCACGCGAGATGAGACTGCCGCGTGGCCCGCCCATCGACTCGACCATGCGACCCCGGCCGTCATCGATGAGGTTGCCGCCGGCGGCCTTGAGCAGATCCTGCATGGCTTCCTGCTGACGCGCGGCCAGCAGCCACAGAACGAGAAACAGGCACAGCAACGCGAGACAGAAGTCCGCAAACGCGACCTTCCAAGCGCCGCTCGAACCGTGCGACCCCGCCTCGCGCCGGCGCGGCACGCGCTTGATGATGGCGTCGGCCTTCTCTGCCCGGCTAAGCACGCACGTCTCCTGCACGTCGCCGCGGCACGGCGTTCGGGTCGCCGCCGTTCTGCAACTTGTCGATCCAGCCCTCCAGGCGCGCGAAGCTCGGCTTGCTGTTGAGCTGCACGAGGCGTCGGCCCGCGTCGATCGCGAGCAACGCGGGCTTGCCGGAGACGTGCGTCACCAGCACCACCTTCACCGACTCGAGCGCCTTCACCTCCTCGTCGACGAGCTGCTTCATGCGGTTGCTGATTGGATCGAGCACCCCGTAGCAGAGGAAGATGCCGATGAATGTACCGACCATCGCCGCCGCGACCAGCAGGGCCACATCGCCCGAGCTTGCGCCCTCGGCCACCGTGCTCATCGCCATCACGATCCCGAGCACCGCGGCGAGAATGCCGAAGCCCGGCATCGCCTCGCCGATGCGGCCGAGCGAGCGCGCCGGCTGCAGCAGCTCCTCGTGAATGGACCCGATCTCCTGCTCGAGCACTCCTTCGAGCTCATGGGCGCTGATCTTGCCCATCGCCATGAGGCGGAAGTTGTCGACGATGAAATGCAGCAGCTTCGGCTGGCCGAGAATCAGCGGGTAGCGTTTGAAAATCGCACTCTCGTGCGGCTTCTCCACGTGGGCATCGAGGGCCTTCAGCCCGCCGGCGGCGGTCTGGAGCAGCTCGTACATGAGCAGCAGCAGCTGGCGCTGGAACTCTTCGCCGGGCTTCTTGTGGAACAGAACCTCGCGCACCTGCAGCCACATCTCCGTGAGCACGTGGCGCGGATTGCCGAGAATGATCGCCCCGGCGCCGGCGCCCACGATGATCACGATCTCGACCGGCTGCCAGATCACATCGATCCGCCCCCCGTGCAGGACGTATCCGCCGAACACGCAGACCAGGAGGGTGGCGATGCCGATGACGGATTGCATGAACGTTGTACTCCGCAGGATGAGGGTCTACCGAAGACGATCCTTCATCTTCTTCAGGGCCGCCTTGTTGATCTGGCAGACGCGCGCTTCGGTCACCCCGAGCACGGCCGCAATCTCCTTCAGGCTCAAGTCGAACTCGTAATAGAGCTGCACCACGCGCTGCTCGCGCTCGTCGAGCGCGCCGAGCGCCTGCTCGATGCTGCGCTGGAGCAGCAGCTGTGCCTCCGGAGAGTTGCGGGGTACGCCATGAGTATCCGGCAGCTCGTGCATCAGCTCGTCGAAGTTCGCGAGCTCCCCGGCGCTCTCGGCAAGCTCGAATTCGCGCCAGGCTTCGGGCGTCAGCTGCAGTTCCTTCATGATCTCGGCCGGCGTGGGCTCGCGGCCCAGGCGCCGCGTGAGCTCACGCACCCCGTCGCGAATGCGATGGCTTTCCCGCCGGACGCCGCGCGGCCGCCAGTCCTGCCGGCGCAGCTCGTCGAGAATGGCGCCCCGCACACGCACGACGGCGTAAGCGGGGAATCGCTCATCGGGCTCCCCGTACCGGCGCAACGCATCCAGCAGCCCGAGGAGACCCACCTGATACAGATCCTCCCGATCCACCGCGCCCGGAAGACTGGATGACAACTGACGCACGACGCGCTTCACGAGCGCCGCGTGCGCGAGCAGCTGTTGTTGCTCGTCTTCCGGCGTGCACGGCGCGGAGGCCGCACATTCCATTTCCGCGTAAGCCGTCAGCATGATCACTCGATGATGAGCTTGCCCACCATGGCTTCCCTGAAAGGCTTGCCCACGCGATCGTTCGCGTACGTTTCCGTGTAGGCGGCGTTGATGAGCTTCGTGAGCTCCTCGACTGTCGCGCGGTTCGCCTCTTCGTAGGTCAGGTTCGACAGCGCCTTGACAGTCACGCTGCGCAGGAGCGGCAGATGCTCGCGCGTGACGCGCTCCTCATCGATGGGCGTCTTCAGCACCAGGTCCATCGCCATGTAATGCGAGGTTTCCTCATCCTGCTGGCTGCGCAACCTCACGATCACCTTTTCGAGACTGATGTACTTGTAGGCCCGCGTATCGACCACGGGCGTCGCCTTGCCCGGCCGGCTCTGCGTCTGAGAGGCCATGACGAACCAGGTGGCACCGCCGCCCGTGATCAGCGCGACGAAACCGGTCAACACCCATGCGGTCACCCATCTCGATTTCTGCATGACGCGCTACTCCTCAGGCTCGCGCCAGCGTGAACGCGACGGGGCGATCGCCATCTTCCGGCTCGCTCCAGGCCCGTCCCGGCCGGGCACGGCTCTCTTCGTGAGCGGTTCCTTGCCGCTGACGCTCCCGTCCGTCTGCCTCTCGCGAGCTGTCGGAGACGTGGACGGTGACGTCCCCGTGGTTGCGCTGAACGAGGTCCTGCGCGAGCGCGTTGCCGATGCCATGCAGCTGACGCAGGACATCGCCATGGCTCGCGCTCATGTGGACCTGCACGCCGTTGCCTTCATGGCGGATGACGATCTCGATGGTGCCCAGATTCGGTGGGTCCAGACGGATCACAGCATGCGAAACGCCGCGATTGATCTGAACGTGCAGGCGCTCGCCCAGCGCCTGCACCAGGGCAGGCTTGTCGGTCGCAACACGCTGCGAGTCGGGTTGGGTCTGCGACGTTTCGATCGCGCGCTCGAGGCCACCGCCTTCAGGGATCGCCGCCAGCAGTACGGACTGAGACTGTGCGGGCTGGAACTGCTGCGCGTTCTCCATCCCGCCCGTGCTCATCGGCGCAGTCGCGCTGGCAACGCGAGTCGCGATCAAGTGCACGGGTGCAGTTGCGCGAGTGTCTGAGAGGTTGGCGCCGGCATGAGCCTGCAACAGCTCCATGCCCGAGGCGACGGCTCCACCCGTCACTCGTTCGCCAGGTGTTTTCGCGCGCGACGAATCGGGCCCCGCCAGCGTGGTGCCGCCTTGCATCGCGAATGCAGCCGCTACGCGCTCGCTCATCCCGTTTCCGACGGAAACGCTTTGCGTGCCGACCGCCACGCCGGGCGCGGCCGCGATTGTGAGATTCATCGGCGGACTCCACGTGAGCATCAGCTCCTGTGGCCCGATGTCATTCGGCTCCGCGTCGGCGCTCTTCACCGGAGCCTCGTGCGCCACATCCGGCTGCGGCACGATCGAAGCGCAGAATGCAGCTGAGAGAAGAGGCTCGATCCCGCCCACGCCTTCCGCAGGCACGCACGGGATGAGCGCATCCGCATCGCTCGCTGCCTGTACGCGAAGCGCATCTCCAAAGCGTGCGGTCCGCACCGGCTCCAGCGAAGGGTTCGGTTCGCCACTCTCCAGCGGCGCGGTGCGAGGCATGATAGGGGTTAACAGTGCATTCATTCGCGGTCCTCTTCCGGGGCGCCGTTCAGCGCGTAGGCCATCCAGCCGCCTTTGCGCTCGTGAGCCACCGCCAGCCGCTCAGCCGACAGGTCGAGCTCGCGTGCGCACGCAGCCCGCCCTTCCGCGTGAGCCTGACGCACCTCTTCCAGTGCGCGACGATCCGCCCTCGACAACGACTTCGATGCGGCAAGTCGCCGCAGCAGGGACGCCAGCTCGCGATCGAGCGCGGCAAGCGCCGTCCAGTCCTTCGCGGCGACGGCCCGCCGCAGTCGCGGGGCCATCGTGCCGAGTGCCGTCTGCTCAGCCATGGCGCGCCTGCATGCCCTGCCAGCCCTTGCGCAGGAGCGTCATGTGATCCACGACCTCGTCGACGATCTTCGGATCGAGCTGGTAACCGGCCTGGTACAGCCGGTGCGCGCAGTACTCGTACAGCCGGCTCAGGTTCTCGACCAGCTCGCCGCCCGCTTCGACGTCGAGCGCGCTCGACAGCCCGTTCAGCATGTCGACGCAGCGATCGAGGCTGCGCGCCTTGAGCTCGTAGCGGCGCGCTTCGATATGTGCCCGCGCACGCAACAGCTCTTCGATGAGCCCGTCGGTCAACATCAGCACGAGCTGCACCGGCGAGGCCTGCGCGACCTGGGCGGCCACATTGACGGCGTGGTAGCTGTGATAGGCGTCGGAATTCAACGGATCCTCGCTTCGTCTTGAGAGTTGAGTCGCCTCAGCCTGCGGGAACGACGCTGAAGAGCGACGAGGTCTGGCTCATCTGTTCCTGCAGCCGCTGCAGCTGCGTGAACTGCATGAGATAGCGCTGGTAAATGCTCTGGTACTGCGCATCGAGCCGCGCCTGACGCTCAGTGAGCGATTTCTGCTGCATCTGCAGGCTCTCCTGCCGCCGGGCGATCTGACCCGTGGAGCTCTTGAGCCACTGATCGACGCAGTCGTTCATGGCACCGAGCACCCCGCTGCTCGTCGTGAGGCTCGCCTTGCCAAACACCTTCTCGAGCGCTTCGGGGTCTGCAGCCAGTGTCTTCTCGAGACGCGTGGTGTCGAGTGAGAGATTGCCCTGGCGATCGGCGCGGACGCCGAGATCCAGAAGACTCAGGCCATCGAACTCCTGCCGCAGAATCGAGCTCAGGCGATTGCGCAGCGCGCGCACGCCAGCATCGGATGCAAAGGCGGCCGCCTGGGTGCCGGCCGCCGGATCGCCCGGCCGCGTGAGATCATCGAGACTCTTCTTGAGCGCGTTGTACGCATCCACGAACTTGCGAACGTTATCCGCCGTCGCGGAGTTGTTCGCGGCCACAGTGAGCGTCGCCAGCGGCTCAGACGCCGACATCGCGCGCGTGAAGGTGACACTGACGCCCTCGATCGCCGTGAACGTATTCGAGGACTGCTGCAGCTTCATCCCGGTGGGGCCGCCAAGCCAGACGATCGCGTCCTTCGCGGCGACGAGCTCCTGTCCGTTGTCGAGAGCATCCTTCAGTGCGCCTGCCGGAATCGCGCTCGTATCGAGTGTGATGGCGTGATCCGCACCGGTCTGCCCGGAGGACAGGAGCAGCTGTGTCTGCCCGTCCACGGTAACGAGCGATGCCGTCACCTTGCCCTTGTTGTCCTCGGCGAGATTGATCGCGCGTGCGATTTCGGACTGCGAGATGCTGCCGTCACCATCGGTATCTGCGAGCACGAGGTTCACGTTGAAGCTGCTGCCGTCGGAAAGCTGCACGGTCAGCGGGCCACCGAGTGCGACCGGCACCGCCGGAAGATCGGTGAATGCAATCTGATGCGCGGTGGCCAGCTGCTCGACGAAGAAGGAGTAGGTGCCCGGCTGCGCCTTTGACGACGCGCTCGCGGTACCCACGCCCGTCACATCGAACGAAGCCGAGAGCTCCCGCAGACCCTTGCTGCCCGAGAGCGACGCCAGCGCCGTATCGAACGTGCTGAGCGCGGTCTTCAGTGTCGACAGCGCCG
Source organism: Steroidobacteraceae bacterium (assembly GCA_019683695.1). GTDB lineage: Bacteria > Pseudomonadota > Gammaproteobacteria > Steroidobacterales > Steroidobacteraceae > JADGHX01. Next base: position 14,487 of record JADGHX010000037.1, on the reverse strand, counting down.
ACGCAGTGCGCTGAGCCGCCTCATTCTGTGAAGTCAGCAGCTTCTGCGCGGCCTGCGTATATGCCGTGGCCAGCTGGGTGGCGGTCGTTGCCGGGTCGATGGTGGTTGCCATAACGCGCTCCTCTTCACCCAAAACAGGGGATTCCTGTTTCAAGGCGACCGGAACCCTGTCCGCCTGAAGCGACACGCGCCCTCACTTGCGACCCCTCCGCCACACCTCGAGCGCGAGATCGTCCTGGCGCTTCTGCTCCCGCGTGTTCTGTGACCTGCGCACGGTCCGCTGCTGGCGGGCCAACTCCTTATTAATGGCGTCCCGCCGCCGGGCCGCCGCGATGAGGGCGCGTCGGGCAATGGCCATGTCCGCTTCGTGAAGGGCGAGGTCCACGCGGTGCGCGTGCGCCATCCGGAGTACAGCCTGCTTGTAGCTGCCGCAGTTGAGAGACAGCGACGGCGAAAGCCGTGCGCCCGGCAATCCGGAGCGGCCGGTCTGAAGCGGTGCTCCACTCGCGCCGGAGGTCTCGCAGAGTTTCTCGAGGCGGGCAAGATTGCCCAGGAAGCGGGATCGCGTCGCCTCGCGGCTTGCGAAATCCGCGCTCAGCCGCTCGACCTCGCGTGCGCGCAGATCCGCCAGCCGGCCGAGCGATTTCAGGAAATGCGGTTCGCTCATGCCATGAGCTCCTCGAGCGCCGCGACGGTGGCATCGAGCGGCGCCGATTCCCGCACGCCCTGCTGCAGGAACGCTTCGATGCGCGGATAGAGCTCCACGGCGCGATCGGTCTCCGGATCGGCGCCTGGCACATACGCGCCGAGCGGCAACAAGTCGCGCACGCGCGCGTAGCGCCCGGCCATGCTGATGAGCCGCCGCGCCGCCTTCTGATGGGCGGGCGTGGCGACAAGACTCATGCAGCGGCTGATGGACTGTGCGATGTCGATCGCCGGATAGTGACCTCGCTCCGCGAGCTCGCGCGTGAGGACGATGTGACCGTCCAGAATCGCCCGCGCCGTGTCGACGACCGGATCCTGCTGGTCGTCGCCTTCCGCGAGCACGGTGTAAATCGCACTCATGCTGCCGCGATCGTGTTCTCCGTTCCCGGCCGTCTCGACAAGCTGCGGCAGGAGACTGAATACGGAGGGCGGATAGCCTCTCGTCGCCGGCGGCTCACCGAGTGCGAGGGCCACTTCACGGCGCGCCATCGCGTAACGGGTGAGCGAATCCACCAAGAGCAGAACGTCCTGTCCCTGATCGCGGAAGTAAGCCGCGATCGTGTGGCACAGCTCGGTGGCACGCAGACGCATGAGCGGCGACTCGTCCGCAGGCGCAATCACGACGACCGCGCGCTTGAGCCCGGTTTCCCCGAGAGACATGTCCATGAACTCCCGCACTTCGCGACCGCGCTCGCCGATCAGACCGACGACGACGACGTCCGCAACCGTCTGCCGCGTGATGAGCCCGAGCAGCACACTCTTGCCGACGCCACTGCCGGCCATGAGCCCGACACGCTGCCCCTTGCCGAGCGTCAGCACGCCGTTGATCGCGCGCACGCCCACGTCGAGCGGTTCGCGAACCGGGTGTTTGCGAAGCGGATTCACGCGCGGTGGCTGTGCGTCGAGAACGTGGTCACCGCCGAGACGCCCGCGACCGTCGACGGGCTCGCCGAGACCATTCACGACGCGACCGAGCCACGACGGTCCGATGCGCAGGCCTTCGCGCTCCGGCTGCGGCAGCACGCGCGCGCCAGTCGCGAGACCCTCGGGGCGACGCAGAGCCATGAGGAACGACGTCTCTTCGCGGAAGCCGACAACCTGCGCGTCGATCCAATCCCCTGCCCCGGTCTCCACGACGCAACGCTGCCCGGTGCGCATCGCGCAGCCCATGCTCTCGAGCAGCAGGCCGGATGCACCGACGAGGCGCCCCGCCGGCGTCGCCACGGGCACGGAACCAATTTCCAGCTTGCGCAGGACGTCGCTGATCACGCGGCGGCCTCCGTGATCCCCTCATCCGGCAGAAGCTGTTGCTTCACCTGTTCCATGCATCGGTCCAGACGCTGGCGGCACCCTGCATCCGCCTCACGCTCACCGACCCTGACCCGGCACTCCCCGGTTTCCAGACGCATGTCCGGCACCAGATGCCACTGATTCGCGCGCTGGGGATCGATCTCGCGGATCCGCTCGAGATCCTGAGGGTTGAGGAACACGTCGATGCGTTCGCCCGGCAGCGGCGGCATCGTGCCGACGGTTTCGTCGACGAGCGCCAGCAACTGCGCCGGCTGCAGCATGAGCTCGCAGCGGATGACTTCGCGAGCCACACGGGCCACGAGTTCCACGACTTCGGTGCGAAGCGCGCGATGGTAGTCGTCCTCGAGGGCCCGCAGGCTGCGGATGATGGAATCCACCGGCTCGGCCAGGCGCTCGAAGCGCTCGCGAACCTCTCGACGCGCCTCCTCCGCGCCTGTGCGCGCGCCTTGCGCCCGGCCCTCGGCAAGCCCGGTCTCGAATCCGGCCTGACGGCCGCTCTCGTGTCCTTCGCGATAGCCGCGCTCCATCCCGCGCTGAAAACCTTCCGAGATCGACGCCTGCAACTGCGCGGAAAGATGCACCGGCACGCCCGCATGCCATTCCGGCGTGCCCGTGAGCTCCGAAAGCGGCGCGAACCGATGCGGTCGCCAATGACGCGTGGCGCTCATTCGACGACGGCCTCCGCGAAGATCTGCAACTCGATCTCGCCGGCATCGCGAAGCGCGCGCACGCGCTTCATGATGTCCTGGCGCGCCTGCTCGACGCGACTGCGGGGCACCGGGCCCACGCGCCGCATCGTTTCCTCGAAGCTCTGCGCCTGACGACGCGGCATCGCCTGCAGGAAGGCGTCGCGCAGCGCCGGCTCGGCACCCTTCAGGGCAACGGCCCACTCTTCCATGGGCACTTCGTCGAGGATGCGGATCAGCACCGCCTCGCTCTGCCGCGACAGCATGAAGAAGTCGTACATGTTGCGCTCGATCTCATCGAGCGCGTCGGCATCCTGCGTCCGCAAGTGCTCGAGCAGCTTCGTGCGGTTGGCGGGCAGCCGATGCAGGATGTTCGCCACCTGGCGCGCGCCCGCCACCGACGTGCTCTGCAGGCCCAGGCTCTCCAGGCATTGCTCGACGAGCTCATCGAGCTCGACGAGCAGCTCCCGATCCACGTCCCGGATGCGCGCCATCATCAGCAGCACCTGTTCGCGGCGTTCCTCGGGCAATGCCAACACGACCTCACCCGCGAGCTCCGGCGGCAGGAACGCGAGGAACACGCTCTGCATGCGAACATGCTCGTGGCTGATGCGCTCGGCGAGCCACTTGGGCGACGCCCATTGCAGTCGCGCCATCTTGGGGCGAATGGCATCGCCGTAGATGGTGTCGAGCACCGTGTCGGCCACATTCGCACCGAGCGCCAGATCGAGCGAGCGTTTCAGGTAGGTGCGCGAGGCGCCGTGAACGCCGCTCTGATCCCGATAGTCATCGAAGAAGCGTTGGAGAGAAGCTCTCACCGCCTCGACCTTGATGCCGCTGATGCGCGACATCACCTGCGTCACTTCGAGAAGCTCCTGGCGAGACAGGCAGCGCAGAACCGCCGCGGCGGGCTCCTCACCCATGCTCAGCAGGACGATGGCGGCACGCTCGAGCGGCGTCGGCTCACTGCGTTGCGCGGGAAGACTATTGAGCTCGGACATTGTTCTGAACCCACTGCTTCACCACTTCGGCCACACGCTCCGGCTCTTTAGCAGCGAGCACCTTCAGGTGGTCGACCATCACATCGACGGGCGAGCCCGCAGGCGGCAGGTCGTAATCGTCGAGCAACGGACTCACGGCCATCGGGCCTTTCGCCCGGGTCTCGCGTCCGAGCGCGGCGTTCTCCCGCGCGCCCGGCAGCGCGTTTGCGGCGTTCGCTTCGGCGCCCGCTTGCGCGTGTGCCAACGCCGGTACAGGTGCTGCGAATCGCTGTTGAGCCAGGCGAACCAGCGGCCTCGCAACGAAGAAAAACACCAGGAGGAATGCCAGCGCCTGCAGGACCCATGAGCCGATGTCGGTGACCGTGTCGGGCTGCTTCCACCACGGAGCCGGGTCAGGCAACTTCGGGAAGGGAAGCGCCGAGACCACGAGCGTGTCGCCGCGCGAGCTGTCGATGCCGAGCCCGCTGCGAAGAATGTTCTCGATGTTCGCAAGCTGCGCTGCAGTCCAGGTGCCCGTGCCGCCCGGCGCGGCCGCGCTGTTCAACACCACCGCGACATTCAACCTGCGCAGTCGTCCGCGGCTGCGCTCGATCTGCGTGACGCTGCGGTCGTAGGCGTACTGCCGAGTGGTGGCATTGCGCTGAGCCGTGCCCGCACCCGCATCGTTCTGCGGAGCCGGCTCGACATCGATGGGCCGATTGCTGAGCGAGCCCGGCACACCGAGCGCCAGCGCGTCGCGATCGGACTCCTGTCGCAGGGCTTCGTTGGTCACGCGTGGGGTGTCGCCGTACTGCTCGCGGGTCTCCTTCACGCGGTCGTTGTCGACTTCCGCGGTGACGCTCACCTTGAAGTTGTGCTCGCCGAGCACCGGCGCGAGCAGCTCCCGCGCGTTCTTCCACGTTCGCTCCTGGTGGTAGCGGGCGGCGTCATTGCTCTCAAGCGACTCGAAGCCCTCGGAGAGATCCACCCGCGCCGAAAGCAGATCCCCCGCCTGATCGACCAGCGTGACCCGCTGGGGATCGAGCCCTGCCACGCTGCCTGAGACCATGTTGATGATCGCGGCAATCTGTTCCCGGCTGAGCTCGTTGCCGGGCTTGAGCGTCACGATCACCGAAGCGGAGCTCTTCTCGGCATCGCTCACGACGAACGATGACGAGCGCGGCAGGGATAGATGGACGCGAGCGGATTCCACCGCGGCGAGCGTCATGATGCTTCGTGCCAGCTCGCCCTCGAGCCCCCGGCGAAACCGCACGTCCTGCACGAACTGGCTCACGCCGAGCGGATCGTCGTTCGCCACCAGCTCGAGGCCCGCGGGCGGCTTCGCCACCACGCCCTTCGAGGCGAGCAGCATGCGCGCCCGGCCCACCTCGTCGGCCGGCACGAGCACCTGACCGCTTTCCGGATGCACCCGATAGGCGATGCCGGCGCCATCGAGCACGGCCATCATGTCCGCGGCGGATACGTTCTCCCGCGCACCAAACAGCGGCTTGTACGTGGATTGATCCCGCCAGAGATACAGCATCACGAGCGCCGTGATGCCGCCGGCCAGCATCACGAGCGGCAACAGGCTCTTCACGGAGACTGGTGATGCCGCGGAGGGGTCCCCTGCCGCGCCGCGCACGCGCGCGACGAGCTGCTTCAGCCGAGTGATCAATTGGAGGCGCTCCGGTCGACTAGATTTGCAGCTTGATCAGGTCCTCGAGCGCGCCGACCAGCTTGTTCCGCGTCTGCATCAACAGGGAGAACGAGAGGCTCGCCTCCTGGCTTGCCAGCATGGCGCCGACCAGATCGTCACTGCGTCCCGCATCGACGTCGGCCATCTTCTCGGAGGCGGCGCGGTCCTGCGCATTCACGTCGTAAAGCGCCTGGCGCAGACGTTCGGCGAACCCGCCGTCCGTCCCTTCCTGCACGTGCCCGTGCCCGGCCGCAGGCGCACTCACTTTCATCGCCAGCGACCCGGCGTCGGCCTCGATGCGCGCGGCCACCGCCTGTATCGCTGCACTCATGTCGCTTGCCATTCAACTCTCCTCACGGAGAGCACACAGCGGGCAAAAGGGGGCCGCAGACGCGGCCGCAGGACGCGGCCGAGCGTGATGACGGTCTCGAACCGGGAAGGATGCGTTCCTTCTCGCGCGCGCCCACCGCACGGGCGGCAAGGCGTTCAAGTCCGGCAACCCCGCTGTCGTGGTCCAGATGCCTGGACGGGAGACCGGAGGCTTTGCGACCCCGGCTTTCGCACGGGTGTGCCCTTGCGAATCACGCTAGCAGCGCGCTCTCGCGACGCGCAAGCGATACCCGCGAAACTTTTCTGAAATCATGCGCTGCATCACACGCGCTACGTGTATCGATCGTGCGCCACGTGCCCACTTCGATGCGTTGCTCTTACTTGTCTGCTCTTTGGAACATTGTCGGTGAATGGGTCGCGCGCGCGTAAGGCGGCACTCCTCGTTGCGCGCTAAAGATTTTCGCGCACCTTGCGATAACGATGTTCGTAGCGCGAATTCAGGATGCGCATCGAGCAAGAAGCCATCACGTGATGGATGTATCTGGTCAAAGACAAATTCGGGAACGCCTGACCTCGAGCCCACGCCCGCATCGGATCCTCGATCCCCGCACGCTCGGCCGGCCCGTGCATCTGACAGACCGGTTCACCGCCCGGGTGCGGGAGGACATCGCCGAGGAGCTGCGGGTCCGATTCAATCGGCGCTATCGGGCGAGCTTCGAGGTCGGCGAGGTGGCCTTCGAGCGTCGCACCGAACCGGGGCTGCGCTGGCGCATGTTCGGCAGCAGCACCGGACGCGTGGGTTTCTCCATTGCGCGCGACCTCGTCGCCTGTGTTCTTCGTTATCGCTACGGCCTGCAACCGGACGAGCCGCTCGAACCGGAGACCTCCGGTGAGGAACGTCTCGTCTCGATGCTCGGTGCGCAATTCACCGGCATACTCGTTCGCAGCATCGACGCCCTGCTCCCGCATTCGGAGCGATCCGCCACAGGTGAGCTCACCGAAGTGCCCGGCGCAGCGCCGATCGAAGGCGGCTGGCTGCTGCGCGTCGATGTCACCGAGCCAACACGCAAGACTTCCGGACGCATTCACTTTTTGCTCGAAGAGTCGTGGGTCGCAAAGCTGCTGCGCGGGCTCACACCGACGCGCGAGCATCTGCGCACACCGCGCGCGGCGGCTGCAGCCGCTACACAGCCGCTGCCCGCACGCCTGCACCTCACGCTGACTGCCCGGTTGCTCGAAAAGGAGCTGCCGCTCGGCAAGCTGCTCGACACTCGCGTGGGCGATGTGATCCCCGTCTCACTGCCGCGCACGGACGTGCTCATCGGGGATTCCCGACTCTTTACCGCCAGCATCGCCGAGCACAAGGGCAAGCTGTGCCTGACCTCTTTCGAAGATGTGGAGTAACCGTCCCGTGAGCGCCCCCGAAGACACGCCAGTTGACGCCCTGCTTGGCGGAGAGCTTCCCGAACAGCTCGAAGACACGCCGTCGGAAGCTGACGCCACCCGAGCGCGCCCCCGGCGCGATTTCTCGAAGATGATGCGCCGGATTCCCGTGACGCTGACCCTGGAAGTCGGCGCGGCCCGCATCACGCTCGCGGATCTCGCCTCCCTGCAGCCGAACAGCGTGCTCGAGCTCGATTCGATCGCCGGTGAGCCGCTGGTGATGAAGGTGAACGGCACGCCCATCGGCCGGGCGGAGGTAGTGGTGAGCGGTGAGAACTACGGGCTGAAGGTGGTCGAGCTCAGCGACATGGACCTCGATTCCCTCACGTCATGACCGCCGCGCCGCCCGCGCAGCCACGATGCACGAGAGTGTCCTTGCGCGCGCGCCTGCCGGCGCGCCCGCCGGGCACACTGATCGCCTTGCTCGCGCTGATTCTCTTGCCGCAGCTCGCCGCGGCCGCGCCGATCGAGATCATTGGCGCCACCTCGGACGGCGCAACGACGGAGTTCACCGTCAAGACGCAGGTGCTCATCATCATGACGCTGCTCGGGCTGCTGCCCGTGCTGGTGCTCATGATGACGACGTTCACGCGGTTCGTGATCGTGCTGTCGCTGCTGCGCCAGGCGCTCGGCCTGCAGCAGGGTCTGCCGAATCGCATCGTCACGGGCGTGGCGCTCATCCTGACGCTTCTGGTCATGCGACCGGTCGGCACCCAGATCTGGAACGATGCCTTCGTTCCCTTCGATGAAGAGCGCATCGGCCTGCAACAGGCGCTGGCGAACGCCGAAGCGCCTCTGTCGAAGTTCATGCTCGCGCAGACACACAAGGGGTCGCTTGCCCTCGTGGCGCAGCTCGCTGGCGAAAGCGCCGTGACGGACCCGATGCAGCACGGGTTTCTCGTAAAGCTTTCCGCCTTCGTGCTGAGCGAGCTCAAGACGGCGTTCCAGATCGGCTGCATGCTGTTCATTCCCTTTCTGGTCATCGACCTCGTCGTGTCGTCGCTGCTCATGGCGATGGGCATGATGATGCTGTCGCCCCTCGTCATCTCCCTGCCGCTCAAGCTGCTCATGTTCGTGCTCGTTGACGGCTGGACACTCACCGTGACGACGCTCGTCAGCAGTGTGCACCTGTAGCGCGCATCCATGACACCCGATATCGCGGTTGAGGTCATCAGCGGGAGCCTGCGGCTTGTGATGCTGCTTGTGACCGTGCTCGTGTTGCCGGGCCTCGTGGTCGGCCTGATCGTGGGCCTGTTCCAGTCCGCCACACAGATCAACGAACAGACGCTGAGTTTCCTTCCCCGTCTGCTCGTGACGCTCCTCACCCTCACACTGGCCGGCCACTGGATGACCACACGACTCATGGAGTACTTCGTGGCGGTATTCCAGCGCGCGGCAACGCTGGTGCATTGATCGGAGCTCATCCGTGGAGCTCGTTTTGACTCAGCTGCCCGCCCTGCTCACCGGCATCTGGTGGCCGTTCTGCCGCGTGCTCGGCATGCTCAGCGCCTCCCCGATCCTCGGGGACAACATGGTGCCCATCACGGTACGGGTGCTTCTCGCGCTGGTGTTGGCCGTGGTGCTCATGCCGATCGCGCAGCCCGCGGTCACCATCGAGCCGCTCTCGGCTCACGCCATCGTCGTTACGCTCGAACAGGTGCTGCTCGGATTCGCGATCGGGCTCGCCTTTCACCTCACGTTGGCCGTGATGGCGATCCTGGGTTTCACCGTGTCCTCACAGGCCGGGCTTGCCATGGCCGCGCTGAACGACCCGATGAGCGGAGTTTCGTCCGACGTGATCTCGGCGCTGCTCTACGTGCTGTACATGCTTGTCTTCTTCGCGATCGACGGGCACCTGGTACTGGTGAGTGTCGTGGGCTCGAGCTTCCGGGCCTGGCCGGTCGGCGGCGGCATCGACCTCGCGAGCTTCCAGAACATCGCGTTGCACTTGGCATGGGTGTTGGCGGCCGCGCTGCTCCTGGCGCTGCCGGTGATCTTCTCCGCGCTCGTCGTGCAGCTTGGCTTCGGCTTCCTCAACCGGGTGGCGCCGTCGCTGAACCTCTTCGCGCTGGGCTTTTCCATCGTGACGATCTTCGGCCTGTTCATGCTCGGCCACGTGGTGCGATCCATTCCGGAGCATTACGTGCGCATGACGAACCAGGTGCTGGAGCTCCTGCGGCTCGGAATGAGGTGACGACCGGTGTCCACGCCGCATCCGGGCGAGAAGACCGAGAAGGCTTCGCCGCAGAAGCTGCGCAAGGCGCGAGAGAAAGGTCAGGTCGCGCGCTCCCGGGACTGGGCGGGTGCCGTGGGCATTCTCGTGTGCCTGCAACTCGTGCTCGTGCTCACCCCGCAATACCTCGAGGACTTCCGCACGCTGTTCTCGCAATCCCTGCGCTCACTCGAAGGCGTGGGCACGTTGGAAGACACGTGGTCGCAGCTCTTCCCGGCAACAATGCTGTTGCTCCTGAAGCTGGTGCTGCCACTGCTGGTCGTGCCGCTGGCGATCGGCCTCGCGTCCCTGTTCCCCGGGGGCTGGGTGCTGAGCGGCACGCCGCTCATTCCCCGGCTCGACCGGCTGAACCCGCTCTCGTATTTCAAGCGTGTGTTCAGTGCGAAGCATCTCGGCGAGACGCTCATCGCGTTCGCCAAGGCGGCCACGATTCTCGCGGTGCTGTACTACCTTGCACGAAGTGGCGTCGATGACTACGGCCGGCTGACGTCACTGCCCATGCAGGAGGCCCTCTCCGCCGGCGCGAAGCTGATGATGGGCGGACTGATGACGCTCTGTGCGGTTTTCGTGGCGTTCGCGCTCATCGACCTGCCGATGCAGCGGTTCCTCTTCCTGCGTGACCAGCGCATGAGCAAGCAGGAAGTCAAGGAAGAGCACAAGATCAATGAGGGCCGCCCTGAAGTCCGGCAGCGCATTCGCCAACTGCAGCACCAGATCGCGCGGCGCGGCATCCGCAAGGCCGTTCCCGAGGCCGATGTGGTGATCGTCAATCCCGAGCACTATGCCGTGGCGCTCAAGTACGACGAGAAACGGGCCGCCGCGCCCTTTGTCGTGGCGAAGGGCATCGATGAGCTCGCGCTCTTCATCCGGCAGGTTGCGACGGAGCATGGCGTGGAAGTCGTCTCGATGCCGCCGCTCGCGCGCGCGATCTACAACACGAGTCAGGTGCATCAGCAGATTCCCGCCGCGCTGTACGCCGCCGTGGCGCGCGTGCTGAGCTACGTGATGCAAATCCAGGCGTTCCGCGCGGGGCGCCGATCAACCCAACCTTCCCTGCCTGCGGACCTGCCGGTGCCGCGGCACCTGTCTGACTGAGCAACGCATGAACGCCATCTCGACACTCCTGGCCGGGCTGCGCCGCTACCGACTTGCGGTGCCGCTCTTCCTGCTCGCCATCCTCGCGATGGTCATCCTGCCGCTACCGCCTTTCGTGCTGGACGTGATGTTCACGTTCAACATCGTGCTGGCGCTGATCGTGGTGCTGGTCGCGGTGACGAGCCGCCGGCCACTCGACTTTTCCGTCTTCCCGACGGTGATCCTCGCCGCAACGCTGTTACGGCTCACGCTGAACGTCGCCTCGACGCGCGTCGTGCTGTTGAACGGGCATGAAGGCACTGCCGCCGCCGGCCAGGTGATCGAAGCGTTCGGCCACGTGGTCATCGGCAGCAACTTCGTCGTCGGCCTCGTGGTGTTCGTCATCCTGATGATCATCAACTTCGTCGTCGTGACGAAGGGCGCCGAGCGCATCTCGGAAGTCTCCGCACGCTTCACACTGGATGCCCTGCCCGGCAAGCAGATGGCCATCGACGCCGACCTGAACGCCGGTCTCATCAATCAGGAGAAGGCACAGGCACGTCGACGCGAGGTCGCCGCGGAGGCGGACTTCTACGGTGCGATGGACGGCGCGTCGAAGTTCGTTCGCGGCGATGCCATCGCCGGCATGCTCATCCTGCTCATCAACATGATCGGCGGGGTCGCGATCGGCGCGCTGATGCACGACCTCTCGTTCGGGGAGGCGTTCCGGCTCTACGCCCTGCTCACCATCGGCGATGGCCTCGTCGCGCAGATTCCGGCGCTGCTGCTGTCCGCCGCCGCGGCCATCATCGTCACGCGCGTCAGCGACTCAGGAGATTTCGAGCAGCAGGTCGGGTCTCAATTGCTCGCCACACCCGGGGTGCTGTACGGCGCGGCGGGCATGATGCTCGTTCTCGGAATCATCCCGGGGATGCCGTGGTTCACCTTTCTCTCTTTCGCCGCGGTACTGGGCTTTGCAGGCTGGCGAATGAGCCTGCGCGTCACGAAGCCCGCGGCCGAAACCGCGGCCGTGCAGGCAGCGCTCGCCACCGAGCCCGCGCCGGAGCCCGACTGGCGCAGCCTCCCCTTCGTGGAGCCGCTCGCCGTGACGGTGGGCTACAAGCTCGTGAGCCTCATCGATCCGGCTCAGGGGGCCACGCTGACCAAACGCCTGAAGGGCGTTCGGCAGAACCTGAGCGAATCCATGGGGCTGTTGCTGCCGCCGATCGCGGTTCGGGACAACCTGTCCCTGAAGCCTGCGCAGTACTGCGTGCTGCTGAACGGAACCCAGATCGTCCAGGCAGAGGTGTACCCGGACCATCTGATGGCGCTGTCGTCCGGTGAGGTGTACGGCCAGCTCGATGGCATTCCCGGCATCGAGCCCGCGTACGGCATGCCGGTCGTGTGGATCTCGCCAGAAGAACGCGCCAATGCACTGGGTCTCGGCTATCAGGTTGTCGATGTGGCGAGCGTCATCGCCACCCACGTCGCCAAGCTTGTGCGCGACCATCTGCCCGAGCTGCTTCGTCACGAAGACGTTCCGGCGCTCATCGAGCGCCTGGCGCAGCAGGCCCCGAAGCTCGCGGCGGCACTCGAGAAAGCGCTCACGCACAGTCAGCTTCTCAAGGTGTTCCGGCTGCTGGTGGCGGAAAACGTTTCGCTGAAGGACATCGTCCAGATCGCCACGACACTGCTCGAGAGCAGCGAGACCACGAAGGATCCGATCCTGCTGGCCGCGGAAGTGCGGTGTGCGCTGCGCAGGCAGATCGTGGCCTCGCTCGTGGGTCACTCCGCGGAAATGAAGGCGTTCAATCTGACGAGCGAGCTGGAGAACATGCTGCTCGGTTCGCTCAACCAGGCGAGCCAGGGCGGCCGGGTCGTGCTCGACAACTATCCCGTGGACCCTCATCTGCTCTCGCAGCTTCAGGTGAACATGCCGGTGGTGCGCGAGCAGATGAAGCAGCAGGGCACAACCCCATTGCTGGTGGTCCCTCCCCAGATCCGGCCGCTGCTGTCGCGCTATGCGCGCCTGTTCGCGCCCGGTCTCAACGTGCTGTCGTACAACGAGATCCCCGAACAGCGCGAGATCAGCATCATCGGTTCGCTTGGCTGACGGGGCTGCTTCATTTAAAAGAGGAGCCAACCGCGGGGGTCGGTTGGCTCCTGTTGGACACCAACGCGCATCACGAAGCCTGCGCGTTGGACGGGGCGCTGCTTACTGCAGCAGGGAGACGACGAGCTGCGACAGCCCGCTGCTCTGCTTGAGCGCCGAGGTACCGGCCTGAAGCAGGAGCTGCTTGGAAGTCGCGTTCGAGGTTTCGTAGGCGTAGTCGACATCCATGATGCGGCCGCGGGAAGCGGTCGTGTTCGTGATCATGTTCGACAGGTTGTTGTACACGTGGTCGAGGCGGTTCGAGGCCGCACCGAGCTGAGCGCGCACCGTACCCACCGCGGTAATGGCATCGGAAATGTTGGTAAGGATGGCGTTCGTGCCAGCGGTCAGCTCCGTACCCGCGGTACCCGGGGTGGCGTAGTTCGAGCTGGCCGCGTCGAGCGCCGTGGCGAGGTCCGTCAGGCTGGTGGCCGTGTCGACCGACATCGTTTCGGCCGCGCTCGCGCCGATCTGGAAGGTGATGGCCGCAGAGAGCAGGCCGCCCGAGCCGTCCGTCGTGGTGCCATCGCTGAACAGCTTCTGGCCACCGAATGCCGTGCTCTTGATGATATTGCCGAGCTCCGTGCCCAGCGCATCGAACTCGGCCTGCAGAGCGGCCTTGTCATCCGCCGTCGTGGAGGCGTTGAACGCTTCGGTGGCCAGGTCCTTCATACGCAGGAGCACGTTGGTGAGCTCCGTGAACGCGCCTTCGGCGGTCTGCATCATCGAGATGCCGTTCTGCGTGTTCTTCTGCGCCACGGCCATGCCGCGGGTCTGTGCGTCGAGGCGCACCGCGATCTGCAGACCTGCAGCGTCGTCCATCGCGGAGTTGACGCGGAAGCCCGTGCCCAGACGGGTGAGAGACGTGTTCAGCGCGCGCTGCGTGTTGCCGACCGCATTCTGCGACGACAGTGCCGCGGCATTGGTATGAAGGCTCAGCATGTGTGTGTGACTCCTGATGGTTTGGCTGACGAGAGCGACACCGTCGGTGGTCTCGCGTCTTCAACCCATCAGAGCGACGCGCCGCGGGCGAGCCTTAAATCGGCGACAACCGACCGCATTAAGTCGCATCGCCGGCGCGCCGTGGGGGCAGGGGTGGATCCCGCGTTTCAGCGGGACCATCGCCGCCGCGCGACCCGCGCCAGCGCGTTGCCCCGCATGGCACTTTCCCGTAGCACGCCAATGGCAGTCTCTCTCGCAATCACGCGCTCATGTCCGCGACGCATGCGCGTCCGGCAAAGCGCGAGGTGACGGAGGGCGAATGCCGCGTTTCAGCGGAAACATCGCCGCCGCGCGATCCGCACCAGCGCGTTGCCATGCATGGCATCTTCGCGCCGCACGCCAATGGCCAGCCTCTACTCAATCGCGTGCTCAATTCAGCGCCGCATGCGCGACCGGCAAAGCGCGAGGTGGCAGGTGCGAATGCCGCGTTTCAGCGGGAATCTCTTCTTTGTGTGCGATCGATGCAGGAACGCTGCCGCGTTTGGCCGCTGCAAGCAGCACGCCAACCGCGAGCCCGTAATCGACTGATTCTCCAGTCCAGCGCGTCACGGCCGTGCCCGGGTGCACCGAGAGACCCGCCTGCATGGTGTAAGGCCAGTTGCGTCCAGGCAGATGGCGTGCGCCGCTGCGGCGGAAGGCTGTCGAGCGCTTGACCATCGGGCTTCACAAACCGGAACGCCCCATCATCCAGCACCTCAATTCTCACACCGCCCTCATGCACGAAGCGGTGATGGCGCCGGCAGAGCAGCACCAGGTTCGAGGCTTTCGTCTCCCCACCCTGCGCCCAGTGCTGCACGTGATGGGCATCGACAAAGCGCGTATGCGTACACCCGGGGAAGCGGCAGCCCCGATCGCGCGCCTGCAGCGCCCGGCGC
>JADGHX010000204.1 GCA_019683695.1 Steroidobacteraceae bacterium | reverse complement strand
TTTTAGGGCGGTGGATTTTGAGTCCACTGCGTCTACCAGTTCCGCCACTCGGGCATTGCGGGTGGGCAGGGGCGGGCAGTATAGAGGCTCTGCGACGTTTTCGCCGCACGGGGCATCTGATACGGCCGTGAGCCGACTTGCCGAAATCTCTGTTGCGGAGGACGTGATCTTCCGCGCCCGCTGTGGCGAAGAAAGCGCCCGGGCGGAGATCTACGCCGTTGTCGCCCCCGCGACGTTCGGCCTCATCCGGCGCATCGTCGGCCATCGCGCGCTCGCCGAAGACCTGTTTCAGGACACGATGATGACCGTGTTCGAGCGGCTCGGCGGCTATCGCGGCGAGGCGCCACTCGGGGCGTGGGTGCGGCGTATTGCGGTCACCCGCTGCCTCATGTACCTGCGCTCGCCGTGGCACCGCGCCCGGCTGACGCTCGAACGCCCGGCAGAGGAGGGTGCCGCCAACGATGCGGCCTTCAACCTCGTGGCGCCGGAGGCTCGCGCCGAACACCTGGACCTCGAGCGCGCGCTCAACAGCCTGTCGCCCACGGCCCGCGCGGTCGTGTGGCTCTACGACGTGGAAGGTTATTCACACGAGGAGATCGCGCAGAGCTTCGGACGCTCGATCAGTTTTTCCAAATCCCAGCTCGCCCGCGCCCATGCGCGCCTGCGCGAGTGGTTCGAACCGCAGACGGACAGACAGCCATGCGCTCCCTGAATCGCACTTCCTCCCGCAGCGAGTCGTCGGCCAGCGAGTGGCCCAGCGAGTTCCGGCAGCGGCTTCGCGATCTGCCCGCGGAACTCGAGCCGCCCTACGACTGGCAGGAGTTCCGCCGCCGCGAGCGTGCTCGCATGGGGCAGCGGCGCAGCCCGGTCCGGTGGGAGCACGCCGCCGTGGCCGCAGCCATCACCCTGCTCATCGCGGGGCTTGCCTTCTGGGGCCGCGCCGATCGGCAGCCGGCCGCGACGGCGCACGTCCGCACGGGCGTGTCGGCTCCGGCGCGCTCGGAGTCACCCCGCAGCGAAGTCGATGCGGCCTCGTCCCAGGCACTGGCCGAGCAGATGCCGGCCATCAACGCTGACGCGAACGCCGCGGTTGCGGCGGCAGTGCATGCGGCCGTCGCCGCGCAGCTTGCGGCGCTCGAGCGCTCTCATGAATCCCAGCAGTGGCTGAACTCCCAACCGGCGGAGCCCGCTCTCGTGCGTGTCGGTCCGCGCCTCGCCGTGGCGAATCTCGAAGATCGCATCGCATGGGTGGATGACGTGCTCACGGAGGCGCGTTTGTCGAGCGCGAGCGATTCGCGCGTCCAGGCGTTGCAGCAGGAACGCGATCGCCTCATCAACACGCTCGCCCAGGTTCGCTACGCAGAAGCGCTGGTCGCACATGCACCGTGAGCGCTTCGCGGCAAGACGAGAGGTACATGACGACATGATCGCCCTCACATCCCGAAATCCACTTGCTCGCATGCCGGGCGCGCCTGCGCGCCCGTGCGCGAAGAGGCGCGTTCCGCGCCGAAGCAGTGCGGTGTTGCTGCTTGCCGCTTCACTTGCCGCCGGAGCTTGTGGCGCGCAGGTTGAACGAGGGGACACACCGAAGTCCGCGAACGAAACGCCTGCGCCGGCTACTGACCCGAACGCTCGCCAGAGTGAAAGTGAAGCGCGTCTGCAGCGGCGGGAACAGGAGCGACAGGCGGCTGAAGCCCGGCGACAAGAAAAGGAGAAGGAGCGGCAGGAGCGCATTGAGCGGCGGCAGGAGTTCGAAATGGAGCGGCGCGAGCTGAATGCCCGGCTGGAGGAGGCGCGCAAGCGCCTCGAAGCCGCCGCGAGCGAGGTGGCGGCGTTGTCTGCCGAGGCGGCCACTCAGGCCATGCGTGAATTCGGGAGCGCGTTCCGTTTCGGCCCGCGACGTACGGTGATCGGCGTGCAGCTCGAGCCTGCCGGCAATGAGGCGGGCGCGAAGGTGCAGGACGTGAGCCCCGGCGGGCCGGCGGAGCAGGCCGGCATTCGCCCCGGCGATGTCATCGTCGCCGTGAACGGCAAGAACGTGAAGGGCGATCCCGAGGAGGTCGTGAGGCTGCTCCGCGACGTGCCCCCGGAGAGCAAGGTCAAGGTGCGTGTGCTGCGGGAGGGCAAGACCCAGGACTTCGAGGTCGTGGCGCGCCCGTTCGATCCTCGCACCTATGTGTTCCGCACGGATCCGGGGCACGACTTCAAGTTCGATTTCGACTTCGATTTCGAGCCCGGCCAGTTCAACCCCTTCCACTCGCAGGGCTGGCTGCGCAATGACCTGGAGGGCATGGAGCTCACGTCGCTCACCCCGCAGCTCGGCCGTTACTTCGGGACGGACAAGGGGCTGCTCGTCGTGCGGGCGCCGAAGGAATCCCGCTACGGGCTGCAGGACGGCGATGTGATTCTCAGCGTCGACGGTCGCGTGCCGACGAGCGGGTCGCATCTGACACGCATCCTGCGCTCGTACCAGCCCGGAGAAACGCTGAAGCTGCGCGTCATGCGCGATCGCAAGCCGCTCGATCTGGAGGTGACGGTGCCCCAGGACGGCCGCGTCCGTGGCACGCGCGCCG
Organism: Steroidobacteraceae bacterium; assembly: GCA_019683695.1. GTDB lineage: Bacteria > Pseudomonadota > Gammaproteobacteria > Steroidobacterales > Steroidobacteraceae > JADGHX01. The sequence continues at coordinate 5,960 of JADGHX010000204.1, read as the reverse complement.
CGACCGTCTGGGTCGAATCGTTGTGAGCTCGTCGGAAAAAATCGCTTGCGGCAATTTCTCTGAGAGCGTGGCCGTGTGGCCGGCCACGCGCTTGTTCTCGGACACGGAGCGCGGGGCGTGTACCATTCGCGCGTGCGCCGCGCCGACTTTGCCTACCCCCTTCCCGAAGACCTGATTGCCCAGACCCCGCTCGCCGAGCGATCGGCGAGCCGGCTGCTCGTGCTCGATGGGCGCACGGGCGACATGAGCGATCGCATGTTCCGGGATCTGCCGCAGCTGCTGCGCGCAGGCGATCTGCTCGTGTTCAACGACACGCGCGTCGTTGCCGCCCGGCTCGTGGGATTCAAGCCTTCCGGCGGCCGCGTCGAAGTCTTTCTCGAGCGGCCCCTGAAAGGCAGTCACGCGCTCGTGCAGATGCGCGCGAGCAAGCCCGTGCGCGAAGGGCTCGAGGTGGCGACAGCCGGTGGACCCGTGTGCGTGGTCGCCCGCCACGGGGATCTGTGGGAAGTGGCGCTGCCTGTTCCGGCGCTCGAGTTCTTCGAACGCTGGGGCGAAGTTCCGCTGCCGCCCTACATTCACCGGGCGCCCGTGGCGACGGATCGCGAACGCTATCAGAGCATCTTTGCTCGGCACGCCGGCGCGGTCGCTGCGCCCACCGCAAGCCTGCATTTCGACGCTCCGCTCGTTGAGGCGCTTGAGGCGCAAGGCGTCAAACACGCGTTCGTCACGCTGCACGTCGGTGCCGGAACGTTCCAGCCGATGCGCACGGAGGATGTCGCCTCTCACGTGATGCACTCTGAGTATGTGTACGTGAGTGCAGCGACGTGCGAGGCCATTGCCCGCGCGCGTGCTGCCGGCGGGCGCGTCATCGCGGTGGGCACCACCGTCACGCGCGCACTGGAGACGGCTGCTACATCGGGAGCGCTGGCGCCGTTCGAGGGTGATACGAAGCTGTTCATTACGCCCGGTTTCCAGTTCCGGGTGACCGATGCGCTCGTGACAAACTTCCATCTGCCCGAATCCACGCTACTCATGCTTGTGTGCGCGTTTGCGGGCCGCGAGCACGTGCTCGCCGCATATCGGCATGCCGTGCAGCAGCGCTATCGGTTTTTCAGCTATGGAGATGCAATGTTCGTGACGCCGGGATATTCGCGATGAGGCCTGTGTTCGAAGTGCGCGCCACCGACGGTGCCGCGCGGCTCGGCCGGCTCACCACCGCGCATGGTGTTGTGGAAACTCCGGCGTTCATGCCTGTGGGCACCTACGGCAGCGTGAAGGCGATGACGCCCGAAGAGCTCGAGGGCCTCGGTGCGCAGGTCATTCTCGGCAACACGTTTCACCTGATGCTGCGGCCGGGCGCGGACATCATCGCGGCGCACGGCGGGCTGCACGGCTTCATGCACTGGTCGCATCCGATCCTCACGGATTCGGGCGGCTTCCAGGTCTTCAGCCTGCGCAGTCTTCGCAAGATCACGGAAGAGGGCGTGCGATTCCGCTCGCCCATCGACGGCTCCGAGGTGCGCCTGCGGCCGGAAGACTCCATGGACGTGCAGCTGAAGCTGCGCTCGGATATCGCCATGGTGCTCGATGACTGCACGCCCTACCCGGCGACGGAAGCCGAGGCTCGCGCGTCGATGGAGCGCTCGATGCGGTGGGCCGCGAGAAGCCATGCGCACTACCACGGCGCCGGTTGGGAGGCGCTCGAGCGCACCGCCCCCGGCACGGCCGGGAACGGGCCGCCCGGCGGGCTCTTCGGCATCGTCCAGGGCGGGATGCATCCGGCCCTGCGCCTCGCCTCGCTCGAAGCGCTGCTCCGGCACGACTGGCCCGGGCTCGCCGTGGGCGGTCTTGCGGTGGGTGAGCCGGAGGAGGAGCGGCTCGCGGTTCTCGAAACCGTGGTGCCGCGCATGCCCGCGGACCGTCCCCGCTACCTCATGGGCGTGGGCCGCCCGGAGGACATCATCGCGGCCGTGCTGCGCGGCATTGATATGTTCGATTGCGTCATTCCCACGCGTCACGCGCGCAACGGGCACCTTTTCACGTCCGCGGGTGTCATCAACATCCGCAACAGCGTGCACCACGCGGATCTGGGTCCGCTGGATCCGAACTGCACCTGCTACACGTGCCGGAACTACTCGCGCGCCTACCTTCGGCACCTCGACCGTTGCAATGAAATCCTGGGCTCCCGGCTCAACACGATCCACAACCTGCATTTCTTCCTGGGCCTCATGCGCTCGATCCGCGAGGCCATCGCGGCGGGGCGCCTGGAGGCGTTCGCACGGGAATACCGCGCCGCTTCCGGGGCGCGCCCGGACGCTGTGGCATAATGCCGCCCCCTCGCGCCCGGGCCGGCTCAGTCCCAGGCTGGCGCGGGCCAAACGAGGCTCTCAATCCAGGGTGCAGTCATGAACGGTTTGATTCCGGAAGCAATGGCGCAGGGCGCCGGCGCCTCTCCCGGCGGGCAATTCGCGCCGCTTCTGATGATGGTGGTGTTCATCGCCATCTTCTATTTCCTGCTCATCCGCCCGCAGCAGAAGAAGGCGAAGGAACATCAGGCGATGGTCCAGCGTCTCGCCGTGGGTGACGAGGTCGTCACGAGCGGCGGCATTCTCGGCAAGGTGGTCGAGGTGGGCGAAACCTTCCTCACGCTCGAGATCGCCGAAGGCGTGCGCGTGAAGGTGCAGAAGTTCCAGGTCACCTCCCAGTTGCCCAAGGGCACGCTGAAAAGCGCCTGACCATGCTCGAATACGCGCGCTGGAAGTACATTCTCGTCGGTGTCGTTCTCGTCGTCGCGCTGATCTTCGCGCTGCCGAACGTGTTCGGCGAGGCCCCGGCGCTGCAGGTGGCCCGCAAGGACCGCGCGGCCTTGGATGTGGCGGCTCAGCAGAGCGTGGAGAAGTTTCTGCAGGAGCAGAAGATTCCCTTCGCCCGCAGCCTCCTCGACAACGGCCGGCTCATGGTGCAGTTCCGTGGCGTGGGCGAGCAGCTCCGCGCGCGGGATGCGGTGAACGCGCAGTTCAAGGATCAATACATCACCGCGCTCTCGTTCGTGAGCCGCGCGCCGTCCATCTTCACCACGCTCGGCATCCGGCCGATGCCCCTGGGCCTGGACCTGAGAGGCGGGCTCTACCTGCTGTATCAGGTGGACGTGAATGGCGCCATCACCCAGGTGCTCGACAGCTACGAGCAGACCGTGCGGCGTACGCTCGGCAACGCGAAGGTGCAGTTCATCGACGTGGGGCCGGTTGCCGTGGATAGCACGCGCCCGAATGCCGTGCGCGTCACCCTGCCGCCGAACTCCGATCCGGATGCCGTCCGCGAGATGCTTTCGAAAGCCCTGCCGGATCTCACCCTCACCACCTTGACGCTCTCCAGCGGCCCCGCCGTGCAGGGGGTGCTCTCGGAGAAGCAGATTCGCGAACGGCAGGACTACGCCATCCAGAAGAACATCGAGACCCTGCGCAATCGCGTGAACGAGCTCGGCGTGTCGGAGCCGATCGTGCAGCGGCAGGGCCTCGATCGCATCAACGTGCAGCTGCCGGGCGTGCAGAACTCCGCCGAGGTGAAGGACATTCTCGGCAAGGTGGCCACGCTCGAGTGGCGGCTCGAAGACATGCAGCACAATGCGTTCGAGGCCGCCCAGCGCGGGCGCGCGCCGCTCGGGTCGAAGCTGTATTACTTCCGCGGCACGAAGCAGCCGATCCTGCTGAAGCGTGACGTCATCGTCACCGGCGACCAGCTCACGGATGCGCGCACGGCCGTGACGCAGGAGGGGCCGGCGGTGTCCATCAAGCTCGACTCGCGCGGCGGCGAGGAGATGCTCAAGACCACGCGCCAGAACGTCGGCCGGCGCATGGGCGTGGTGTTCATCGAGAAGAGCCGCGAGACCGTGATGGTGGATGGCAAGCCCGTCTCGCGCGAGGTGACGACGCAGGAGGTCATCAGCAACGCCACGATCCGCGGCGTGTTCGGCGACCAGTTCCAGATCACGGGGTTGCAGGCGAGCGAAGCGCGTGAGCTGGCGCTGCTCCTGCGCGCGGGCTCGCTGGCCGCGCCCATCTACGTGGTCGACGAGCGTGCCATCGGCCCGAGCCTCGGCGCGGAGAACATCGAGAAGGGTGTCACCGCCCTGATCATCGGCATGGCCGGCGTGTTCGTCTTCATGGCCATGTACTACAAGGTCTTCGGGCTCGTTGCGGATGCTGTGCTGCTCGCGAACGTGGTGCTGCTCACGGCGCTGCTGTCGATGATGCACTTCTCGCTCTCGCTGCCCGGCATCGCAGGCGTGATCCTCACCGTCGGCATGGCGGTGGACGCGAACGTGCTCATCTACGAGCGCATCCGCGAAGAGCTGCGCAACGGCGTGTCGCCGCAGGCGGCCATCAAGGCCGGGTTCGAGAAGGCGTTCTCCGCCATCGCGGACTCCAACGTCACGACCCTGATCGCGGGCCTGGTGCTCTGGGTGTTCGGAACGGGGCCGGTGCGCGGCTTCGCCATCGTGCTCACGCTGGGTATCGGCACTTCGATGTTCACGGCCCTGATGGGCAGCCGCGCGCTGCTCACCCTGATGTACGGTGGCAAGCGCAAGCTCGCCAGGCTGCCGATCTGAGCCATGTCGGACCGGCACGCCCGATCCCACGAATGGATGCGCGGCCCGGCAACGTGCGCTCGTTGCCGGGTGGCCGCGCAGGCTTTGTCCGGAAGGCGCGCCGACGGCTCGCTCTTCCAGTGAACCAGGAACTCGCACGTGGAATTCTTTCACAAGCAGACGAACTTCCCGTTCATGGCCACCCGCAAGGTGTGGTACACGCTGTCCGCCATCCTCATGATCGGCTGCTTCGTCTCCTTCGCCACCAACGGCCTGAACTACGCCATCGACTTCACGGGCGGTGTGAGCGCGGAAGCGAGCTTCCCCGCCGTGGCGGATGTGGATCGGGTGCGGGCCGCGCTGGCGCAGGCGGGGTTCCATGAGCCCTCCGTGCAGAATTTCGGCTCCTCGCGCGATGTGGCCATTCGCCTGCCGCCCATCGAGGATCAGCCCGCGGACGTGATCCGCGGCCGCATCGAGAGCGTGCTCAAGAGCGTGGATCCGAACGCGCAGCTCCTGAGTTTCAGCGTGGTGGGTCCGCAGGTGGGCGATGAGCTGAAGGTGAGCGCGGCGTGGGCGCTGTTCTTCACGCTCATCCTGATCTTCATCTATCTGGCGTTCCGCTTTCACACATGGCGCCTGTCCGTCGGCGCGATCTTCGCCGTGCTGCACGACCCGATCCTCGTGCTCGGCGTGTTCTCGGTGACGCAAACCCCGTTCGATCTTCCGGTGGTCGCGGCCGTTCTGGCGGTCATCGGCTATTCGCTGAACGACACGGTGGTGGTGTTCGACCGGATTCGCGAGCGCTTCGAGGCGAGCCGCCGGCTCGCGCCCGCCGTGGCGCTCGATCAGGCGATCAACCAGACGCTCTCGCGCACGATCATGACGAAGGTGGTGACCTCCATCGTCGTGGTCGCGCTGCTGTTCCTCGGCGGGCCGGTGCTGCGCGGTTTCTCCGAAGCGCTGCTCATCGGCATCCTCGCGGGAACGTATTCCTCGATCTACATTTCCTCGGCCGTGGCGCTCGATCTGGGATTGAAGGCCGAGCATGTGTTCCCGGTCGTGAAGAAAACCGCGCTCGACCATCTGCCCTGACGCTCACGGGAGCCGCGCGCGATGCTCGAGCTGCTCACCGATCCTCAGGCCTGGATCGCGTTCGTCACGCTCGCTGCGCTCGAGATCGTTCTCGGCATCGACAACATCATCTTCATCTCGATCCTGGTGGGGCGGCTGCCGCATCACCAGCGCAACGCGGCGCGCATCGGCGGGCTCGCGTTCGCGATGGTCACGCGCATCATGCTGCTCTTCTCCATCGTGTGGCTCACGCGGCTCACGACGCCCTGGTTCTTTGTCTTGGGGCAGGGTGTTTCGG
>JADGHX010000036.1 GCA_019683695.1 Steroidobacteraceae bacterium | reverse complement strand
GGCGGGCGCGGCGCCGATCGTGGGGCAGAGCGAGTCCGAATCATCGGTGCCGTAGAGGCACAGCGTGTCGTCCGCGGAAAGCTTGTCCGTCTCGGGTTTCGTCGGCAGGCCGTCATCGCTGCTGCCAAGCCATTGCGTGACGTGGAATTCAAACGATGCGGTGTCACTGATGCCCATGAGCGCCGTGAGCGCGACGAGCGACCGCGTGGAGTCAGGCAGCCGGTTCACCGCGAAAGGCAGAACATCTGCCCCTTGCGAATAGCCGATGAGCAGCGCGCGCTGCTTGCCCCAGTGCTGGGCGTAGTAACGAAGCACGCGATCGATGTCACGGGCGAGCCCGTCGGGCGTGCGCGCGTGCCAGAAGTACCGAAGCGAATCGAGCCCCGCGACAGGAACGCCGCGCGCCGCGAGCGCGGCCGCCACCTCCTTGTCTATACCGGCCCAGCCGCCGTCTCCGGAAACGAGCACGGCGAAGAGATCATCACCCTTGCCACGGCCGCGTGCCGGCACTTCGACGATGGGCAGATCCGCGAGACTGCCTGGCGGCCCGGGAAGCGCCCGCTGTTGCGCCAGCACGGACTGATAGGCGGACTGAAACTGCGGCAGCCAGCGCTCGGACCGCCCATAGCGATGGCCCACGTCCGGCAGCTCTATGAGGCGCGCCGGGCGCGTGTTCGCGGCGAAGTGGCGCGCATCGGTAATGGGACATCTCATGTCATGGAGGCCGTGCAGAGCCACCCACGGCGCATGCAGATGTGCGGTAGGCGAAAGGCGCACACCGCGGTTGTCCGCGCGCATCGAAGAATGCAGCGCGTCGCCCTTGCAGAGCGGCTTGTGCAGATCGAGGTCCGCGCAGAACGAGAGCGACAGCGCTCCCGCAAAGATGCCGGGCGGCGCCTGCGCCAGCATCGCGTACGCGAAGGACGCACCCGCCGAGTACCCGACCAGCACCGGCGGGAAGTACGTCGGCAGCGTGTAGTACGCCTGCACCCAGTGACTCAGATTCTCGAGATCGCCGTCCGGCAGCACACACTCGGCGCCGTCCGCCTCGAGCTCGTCGAAGAGCTGCGTCACGTCGATGCCGATCACGAGCGTGTCGTCGGCGACCATCAGGTTGGCCATGCGCGTGAGCCCGTGTGTCCAGCCGCCTTCGCCGGAGAGAAAAAGCACTACGTGCCGCACGGGCCCAACGGGCCGGAAGATGTGCACGTCCGTGAAGCGCCCATGAGAGAGCGTCTCCTCGGCGCCGGCGCGGCCAGACGCCAGCAAGAGGGCCACGACAGCGCTCGACAGCGCGGCAAATACCGCTCTCGGCAAGCTCCGTCTCGAGGGTGGGATAGATCGCATGCCGCGCATCTTAACGGGAAGACTCATTGCGCACGCTGCAGCCCCTGCGTGTTTGGACACCCGCTGCCTCTCCGCCCACCCGGGCTACCTGCTCGGGCTTCGGTACTCAGCTGCGCCACGGCACTCGGCCGGCCCGCCGTACCATACTCCCAACCCGGGTGAGGAGCTCCGTCATGGCCGCCGAATCGCGCCCAATGGATGCGTCGACGGTGGAGCGAAAGAGCATTGAGGCGATGAAGAAGCGTGTGTTCGTTGCAGGCGCGGGCGGCGCAATCGGGCGTCCCCTGGTTACTCAGTTGGTCGCGCGTGGGCACGAGGTCGTAGCAACGACCAGGAAGCGCGAAAAGCTCGACGCGCTTCGTGCGCTCGGCGCCGAAGCCGTTGTCATGGACGGCCTCGACGCCGGTTCGGTGGCCGAGGCGGTGGCACGTGCAAAGCCGGATGTGATCGTTCATCAAATGACGGCGCTCGCGGGCGCAAGCGATCTCAAGCACTTCGACGACACGTTCGCGGTCACGAACGAGCTGCGGACGCGCGGTACCGAGCACCTCCTCGCCGCGGCACACGCGGTCGGCGTGCGCCGGCTCATCGCGCAGGGCTACGCCGGTTGGCCGTATCCAAGAAGCGGCAGGCCGATCAAGAGCGAGGACGAGCCCTTCGATCGGAACCCGCCTGCGCCGGCCATGAGCCTTACTCTGGACGCGCTGATCCGGCAGGAGGAGCTCGTCCGTTCCGCATCGCTCGACGGCGTGGTGCTCCGCTACGGCAGCTTTTACGGTCCGGGTGCTTCGGACGAGCTGGTCGAGCTGATACGGCATCGCAAGCTGCCGCTGGTGGGCGATGGCAGCGGCGTCTGGTCGTGGATCCACATCGATGACGCCGCGGCGGCGACCGTCGCCGCAGCCGAGGCAAGCGCCACGGGCGTGTTCAACATCTGCGACGACGAACCGGCGCCAGTGTCCCAGTGGCTGCCGTACCTGGCGGAGGCACTCGGCGCCAAAGCGCCGCGAAAGGTTCCCGCGTGGCTCGCGCGCCTCGTCGCCGGCGACACGGTGGTGGCGATGATGACGCAGATTCGCGGTGCCTCAAACGAGAAGGCGAAGCGGGAGCTCGGGTGGCAGCCGCGCTGGTCGAGTTGGCGGCAGGGTTTCCGCGACGGCTGCGCGACGGAGACTCGCGGGCAAACGCGCCGACGAAGCGGAAGCCTACCGCCGCCTGAGTGGGCCAAGAAGAGCGGGAACGCGGCGCTGTAGGCTGCCGAACGGTTGGACTCGAACGGTCTGTCACTTCCGTCTGCAGCGCGTTGTCAGAAGGGTCTTTCGATCGCGGGTACACATGGCATCACGTCCACATGCAATCGCATGCGTCGGGTGCGCGCAGCGCACGCCTTCCAGCTGCAGGTGTCCGGCGCAGGGCTTTCGTGATGGCCTGCGCGATGCAGACTTCGTGCCAGATGCGCCAACGAAGCGGAAGCCTTCTGCCGCCTGAGTGCGCCGGAAGATCGAGAACACAGCGCGCGGTTCGGTTGTCCCGTGCCGTTCGGAAAGGTGCGTGGCCAAGAGATCGAGAAGCGATGCAATCCGCTCCGATCACCTTCGTCGCCTTCACGTGTTCCTAGTGATCGACGCCCACGTCGCCCGTGGCGCCGTAGGTGGAATTTCCCGGGCGCGCGCATAGTGTCCCAGATCGACGGACCATTGCCGGCTCGTTCCACGCGCTTTCGAGCTGGTATCCCGCATTGGCTCTGCCCCGGTCAAACCCTTCAGGGAATTACTCCGTCATGCCCGACCGTTCGACCCGCTGGTGCCGCCGAGCGGGCGTGCCCAGATGTGCTGCCTAGCGGTTGTTTGCTTTCGATCGCATGAACGGGCGTAACGTGATTCTCGGGCGAATCATCTCTATAGGGGAAATGAAACAACTGCGGCGACCTTCGATGGCCGCCGCTTCATTTTGGAAATTCAAACCGCTCGCCGAGTGATTGTCGCGGGCACCGCATCGCCTTGCCCAACGACTCCGTGCAGGCCGCAGATGAAACACCCGGCAGACTGCTGTTTCGCAACGTGCCTGATCAACGATCCGCCCTTCGATTTGAGGAAAGTGCGTTGTTCGTAGGCCTGCAAGGGCTGTGCGAGAAGCCCCGTGACGTAGCCGATCACAATCTGCAACGCTCGACCGACGAGCTCCATGTTGAAGGCGAGCATCGATGGTTGCGGATCGTCAAATCCTCTCAGGTAGCTCCCCTCGCGCTCTCGCTCCTGCTTTGGGGTGGCTTCCGCAGCAAGCCGAGCTGCGCTCAGATGACCGCTACACCAAAGGCACGCTGTCCCCGGTCTCACCAGGTTGATCCGGCCCACCTCATTGACAATCTCTCCAGTAGATTTGTCCACTGCAAACTGCACGCCCACATCGAGCAGTGGGATCAGATACTTTTGCGAGACTTCATTGAGGTGCGCGCGCGATGTGGTGTTGTCCGTACACACCACGATTAGATCCGCAGCGATGAGGTGCGGCAATACATCCTGGTGCTCGACGTGGTTGAATAGTGCCTCGATGTCGGCATCGGGAGCGTGCGACAGCGCATACTCACGCGCGATATCGACTTTGTGTCGGCGACCGACATCGGACGGCCTTGAGTTAATGATGCGCGGCAGGTTCGTGTCATCGATCATTTGATCATCGACGATCTTGTAGCGACGCACACCGTGATGGACGAGGCCCATCGATACCAAACATCCCGTTCCGCCGGCGCCCACGATGATTGGACTGAAACGGCCCAGCTGTCGCTGGCCTTCCTCGCCCAAAAGCATCGCCTGGCGATCATAGGCATTCCCAATTTCAGCGTGCGCCACCACGCATTGTTGCCATCTATCTGTATCGATCACCGCCACCGACGTGACGACATCGGTAACGCCATCACTTCGGTACGCAAGGCAAGCACATTCATCTATCGTGCGATTCCAAACGATAGAGAGGTGTTCGCTCTGCTTGATTCGATTGTGGAAGAATCTGAACGAACGCCGATTGCCGGCGTGATCTGCCCAAGAAAAGCCAACCCCCCGCTCCGTCATCGGATGCACATGCATCATCACAACGACTAGATTCCTCTCCCGAGCAATGCGCGCCACTCGGGCCATACATTCAGGGGATACCGAGGCGATATCGTCCGATCGCTTGAGGTATTCGTGCGTCTGGACCTCAACAACGTCATCGCTGAGATAAACGATTCGCTGAGCGCCTTCGGATCGTCTACAGAGCAGAAAGGCGACACTCTCAGCCGGCATCGCCGCCTGCAGCAACGCTGCAAAGCGGCGATGATGAACCGACCGAATCCGTACGACGTAGTTCATCATCGCCTTTCCTCCTAGTGCGCCTGATTCAATCGCGTACGCACGAAGCGCAAATGCGACAGCAAATTGTCCTTCGGCGGATGCCACCTATAGTTCGGCGGGTAGTGCCACGAGAAGCGTTGCCAAGAATTCCCAGCATACTGCTCGATCAGATCCGCGTTTTGTGGTGCTCTGCCGTCAGCGAGCGCGAGCCCAGGCGTGACCCAGAACATATCCAGTGCGGCCATGGGATAGCCTTGGGGCACGATGATGAGCACGTCCGTATGCTCACGATTCCAATGGCTTGGTAGCGGCATCTTGCGAACGACGATAAAGCTTCGTGCGTTCTCGTCCGTTCGCTCAATCTCCCCGTAGAGCTTGCTGACATGCTCGAGGTCCACAGCGAGCGCCGAGTTGAATCCGACGTTTCCTGCAGGGCTGGTGTAGAAGCGATCGTGGTCTTGAACAACCACTCGCATGCCGGCGATCACCTGAGCGTCTGGGATGTCCTCGAGCTCGATGAACACTCCATCCCCAGGTTCAAAGTGTGGATCTAAGGCTGCGAGCTCGTCGAACGTAAGTTTCGAGTGCGACAAGCGCTGCTCGCCCTTGAGCGGTACCTCATTGATGACAAGAGACAACGGCTTACGAAGGATCGGATCATCCTCCGCTGGATAGGCGCCGGAGGCGACCGACAACCGCTCGTCCCCACTTACAATGAGAAAGTCGCTGGGTTTGAGCGGTACGTCACGGTCGTCGTTCCGCTCCAGCAGTAGGTAGTGGCTCGCATGGTCAATTTGCGCCAGCGAATAGATGTCCGAGGCGACGTGGAGACCCGGTGAGATTTCGAGCGGGCAACCCGCCACATGAATTACAGTCTTCATACGCGTTTACCTTGAAGAATGCGCAATGAACACGAGCACCCGTGTAGAGGTGCCTAAAAATGCGCTTGACCTTGGAGAAGACGCGTTGCAGACTTTGGCTACCACACCGATGCGGCAACGCGTCGACCAAGGCAAGCACTTGTGCTTGCCTTTCTTTTTTATGCGGTCATGACGAGCTCTCCTCTTCGTATACTGGAATATCGCTGAACCGGCCATCCTCGTGGCACAGGCTTCTTCATCGTTCTATGGAGTTGCATCGCGCGCCGACAGGCCGCTTCACGGCTCACGCCCATTCGCGTCACGTACGCATTGAACTCCTGGTCCTCGCTGAAGCTCGCCACGGGCATCAAGAGCTCCGCGGCAAACTGGTGCGCTTGCCATTCTGAGTTCTCGAACGGCTGCAGGTCGGCACCACGACACGCTCGACGATGCGCAGAGACCTTCTGGTGCAGCAGGACATGGCCGCACTCATGCAGGATCGTGAAGCGCGCGCGCCCATTGCGCCCATTATTCGTGGCAGCTTGATCGTAGACGGATTGCGTAAGCTGGATCAAAGGTCCGTCTGGATAGTGAGGAGCACCGTCGGGGTAAGCGCGCGCTTCATCACCATCAGGTAAGGCGTCCACGATCTCCCAATCGAAGTTCTCGAAAAGGGCTGGCATGGTCCATTCGAGAAACGGAAGTACCGGAAAGCGCTCGGCCGGTGACAACCCAGAATTCCTGCGGATCAGATCCGCCGTGTCGCGCAAATCGGCGATGCTTAACGGCGGCACCCGAGTACCGTGTAGCCAGTCGCTCATCATTCTTCCTCTTTATCGAGCATGTCCAAGACTTGGCGCAGCTGCCGCTCCGAAAGGTTCGGCAGCTTGCGCGCAAATGCGTGTGCAGCTTGAAAGCCCAGCGGTGTCGATTTCGGTGGGATTGCCAAGTGCGTTGCCGAATCTCTTACCGCCCGTCGCAGTTGTGAGCGCTGTTGTGCGTTGAGCTTGAGATTGTTTTCGAGCTTCGAGACAAAGTCTGCACTCGGTACACCCTTGACGCCATGTTCCAGCGCGGAGAGATAGGCCGATGAGACACCCATCAGTTTGGCGACGTCTTTGAGCAATAGCCCTCTCTCGAGCCGAAGCGTGCGCATGAATAATCCGAACGGTGTCATAGTGCCCCTGGCGTTTGGTTAACGGCATGTATTGTGACGTACTACTTGTTTCTACTGTACGACGCGTTCGAGTAACTTGTCAACCAAGATGCGGTTAATTACTATACCATAAACAAGCATGCAGAGGTGCCCGGATGAGTACTCAATCGGATGCCGACGTGTTGCACGCGTGGCTCGTTGCCGAAAACCTGTTTCCCTCAAGCGTGCGCCCGCCGTCCGCGGACGCTCAGGCGCGAACCTCAGAACTGGCCTCGATTTCGGAAACGGCAAAGGACGTACTGCGAAGTCGCGGTGTGCAGCTCTTGGCTGTAAATGAAGTGGAGCGCAAGATCATCGTGTTCTTGCGCCGGGCTCGTCCCGGAAAGAAGCAGCTATCGCTGCTGCCGCACGAAGTTGGCGAATCTGAGATTGAGTATCGGCAAGGGGTGGCGAAGGGGATCGGTAGTGAGCCACCGCAAGCCCGAGGGAAGCCTTTCTACGTCGTCCAACAAGCAGGTGTCGATCACTATGCCTGCGGTAGCTCGATCTCGCTCGGCAATTGCCGCGATGCCGGGACGTTGGGCGCGCTCGTGAAAGATCCGGACGGGGTGCTATATGGGCTTACCAACAACCACATTACCGGTGGCTGCAACTATGCTCCAAAGCAAATGCCTATCCTCGCTCCGGGTGTATTGGACGTGACACCCCTCGGCTTCGACCCGACAACTCTCGGTTACCACGAGAGGAGTATTCCGTTGAGTACCGGGATTCCCGGTACTGCGGATGTGAGCAACAACCTTGATGCAGCTATCTTCAAAATCCGCGACGAAGCGACTGTTACATCTCTCCAAGGCGCTTGGTACGACACCCCCAACCACATCTCAGATATTGAGCCCGACATGGAAGTGGAAAAAGTCGGCCGCACCACTGGTCACACGACAGGCGTGGTTATCGCCCAAGCGCACGGGCCGCTCGGGATCAAGTATGCTGTGCAAGGGGTCGACTATGAATTCTCCGGAGATGTCTACTTCGATCCGGTTTTCATCATCCAAGGGAAGGCTCAGGTGTTCTCAGACCACGGCGATTCCGGATCGCTTATCACCGCCGTTAAAGACGGCGTGCGCCACGCTGTCGGCATTCTGATTGGAGGGGCTCGGGGTCAAGGCGTTGACTACACGTTTGTTTTGCCGATCCGATCGGTTCTCGACAAGCTGGGTGTGTCGCTCGTGAGCGGGCACAACATATGAGCGCGCGCGAACACAGGATTGTGCAAGCGTTTATCAATCGTTCGGGCCTGCCAGAGAACGCATTCACCGTGCTGTGCTGCGGAGCCGCTTCAGGCTTTGAGTTGCTCGTCTGGGTAAGTCCATCCTTCTCTCATGCATTACCCGACTTGCCGAAATACGTTCGTGGTATTCCGGTGTCAGCCTATGTGAGGCCGATTGCCCATACGTATGCCGAGGGCTGAGCAAATAGCTCCAGCACTAGGTGGGGGTTCGACCCTCACATTCGGCCGCGTCGACGTAAAGGTCGGCTGGCGAGGTTGAGGCTACAGCAAACGCGGGCGAAGAAGTGCGCCCCCACCTCACCGCGTTGTCGTCGCGCCTGGATTCAGGATCACGTTTCCGTGTGATCCCAAAACGAGATCACCGAATTGGGTGCCGGCAGCTCGGCGCGCCGGACTCCCGCGGCATCGGCGTCAGCTGGTGCCCATCGCCGACCCGCCGCGAACTCGTCGACGTCGTTGAACTTGCCGATGGCCTCGAATGAGGCGAAAACATACGGGACACCCTCGCCAGCCAAATCCGCGGCCGCGTCCGCGACGTGAAAATGCAGGTGGGGGCCCGAAGAGCTGCTTCCCGAGTTGCCGAGCCGTGCGATGACATCGCCCGCCTTGACCCGGTCGCCGGGCTTCACGCGAAGGCTGCCGTGCTGCAGATGTTCGTAGAAGGCGTAACGCCCTTCGCCCAGGTCCAGAACGATGAAGTTGCCGCTGGCGTTCTCCAACGGGATCGACGACTCTGATTTGTCCAGCGATGGCGACTCAGTCATGTCATCCCGCGCATCGACGACCGTGGCGTCCGCCACGGCGAGAACTTCCGCCCCATAACCGTGCCAGTTCGCAATCGAGTTGCGATCCCCTCGCGCGTGCGTGCCATCGCGCTCTAGGCGCACGAAATCGATAGCGAATCGCGCCGGAATACGCGCCCGCCCGTCTACCGCGTACATGGCCGTGCGATGTCCCCCGACGAGCGCCGGATCGTAGAGCGCCACCCACGGCCCACCACGCAGCGGCGCGCGCAGAACGATGGGACGCTCCTTGCGGACCTCCGCTTCGGCCGCCGACACGACCAGCGGAATCCGCTTCCCCGCTCGATCGACTTCGACACCAATACTGTGGCGCACCCGCGAAGGTGGTGACTTGCCTGGCTCGAGCGGCAGCCAGAAATACACGACAGCCCGCATGCCCGCATCGACGACTCGCGTGTCCGCAAGATCGCGCGCGACGCCCGGACGGCCAATACGGCTCGAGAGCACGGCGCCACTGAAGCTGGCAAGCCCAACGTCCTTTTCCGCGTCGACAACCTCAACGCGCGTCAGCGTGATCGGAGACGATCTGAAGTTTGTGACATGCAGCTCGTACACCAGATGTTCGCGTCCAGCGATGCTGACGACCTCCGGCGTGGCGCCAACGTACGCATCAATCGATGACACGATCGGCGGTCGTGTCTGCGCAGCTCCCGTTTCGGGCACAGCCGCCATCATGCATACCGCGAAAGCAATAAAGACTCGGAACATGCTCTCCTGCACTCCCTTGGGCAAACCGCACACTGTTAGGCGCGCACAAGCAGGCATGTGCGAAGACGTCGTACGTGGAGATGGACGTCACCCGCTTTCAGAAGCGCGCGGTTTTGGAGTTTTCCGGGATTGTAAAGGCCTTCGTGGCCTACCGCGTGCTGGGCGGGCGTCAGCTTGTCGAGAGATTTCTTCGGTCTGTCTTCGTTGTACTTCCGTCTACAGGCTTCGATGACCGCGCGGGTGTGCTTGAGGCTCGTAAATCAGCCTCGCAGCCGAGACACGCATGCCGCCCCACCTGATGTGATGTTAGGCGTTCACAAAGCGATCCAGATAGCCTGGCTTGGGCATGTGACCTGTAATCCACACCCATCGTACTTCTCGGGCCCCGGCTCGCGTGGCGCAGACCCACCAGCGCGACCTTGCGGAAGAGGTTGAGTCGCGTGCATCTGCCGTCGCTACCCGGCTTGCGTCGATTGACGGGTCGATGGCCGTCGATGTGCTCACACCCGAACGGCAACGCGAAATCGACGCGGTGGTGCGCGGTCTTGCGCGCTTCGAGCCCACGGTGATCGCGGTCGAGTGGCCCGCAAAACTCGTCGACGAGCGATAGGCCCAGTACCGGAAGGACGAGCTGCCGTAGTCGCGCAACGAAGTGGTGCAACTCGGCTTCCGCCTCGCGCGAGCGCGCAACCTCGATCGCGTCCACGGCGTCGACGTCGCGGGCGAATTTCCGTTCGAGCCGGTCGTGGAGTGGGCGAAGCGCCACGGACGGGCGGGAGAGATCGATGAGATGATGGCGACCGCCACTGCGGAAGTTGCGCACATCTCGGAGCTGCAGCGGCGTACATCCACCGGCGGCGTGCTGCGCGATCTGAATGAGCCGGATCGAATCGCCCGCAACCACGCGTTTTGTCCGCCCCTGCTACGGATGGGATCGGGCGACGATCAGCCAGGCGCCGCGCTCCTTGCCGCGTGGTACGAACGCAATCTCGCGATTTGCGCGCGCATCCTGCAGATCCTGCAACCGGGCGACAAGGCCGTGGTGTTCTTCGGCCAGAACCACATCCATCTGCTCCGTCAGTGCCTCATCGAACAGCCCGGCGTCGACGTCGTCGATGCGCTGGCGTACCTCGACAGCGGGCCGGCTTGAATACGAAAGAGGTGTTGGGTCGCGCCTGAGCAGATGAGGCCGTTTTGGACTGTCGGCAGTGCGTCGGGAAACCGCATTCGCCCGGACGAGCAGCGCAGGCGTGTTCAGCGGCTGATCCCGGTCGGCGGCGAGGAGGCAACCTGATCTCGCACGGCTTCCAGGTGTCTCAGGAGGCACTCACGCCCATCGGCATGGCGGAGCAAGTCCGCCAGAAGCGCACGTTGGGCGAGCCCGGGGCCCGGGGCAGAGCGCC
Source organism: Steroidobacteraceae bacterium (assembly GCA_019683695.1). Taxonomy (GTDB): domain Bacteria; phylum Pseudomonadota; class Gammaproteobacteria; order Steroidobacterales; family Steroidobacteraceae; genus JADGHX01. The sequence continues at coordinate 21,659 of JADGHX010000036.1, read as the reverse complement.
CGAAATTTGGCGAGAGAAGCAAGTGCAGCTTAAATACTGCAGATCTAGGTACCACAGGGTGATTGCAGCATATATAATGCAACAACCTTCCATCAGGAGTGTTGTCCGATGCAGCTCGCGGAGGTCGGGGCGCTGCTCAAGCAGGCTCGAAAAAGGGCAAAGCTCTCTCAGGCGCAGCTCGCGGCGCCGCTCGGGATGAGCCGTACGACCGTTTCTGCGATCGAGAGCGGCCGATGTATCGAGATCGGTTTCACGAAGCTCTCCGCCCTACTCGACATGGTGGGCCTTGAGCTGACCGTGGTGCCGCGTCGACGTCGGCCGACGCTCGATGAGTTGCGGGCGGAGCGTCGTCCGTGAAAAAGCCGCCCCTGAACGTCTTCGTCGGCAAAAAGCGCGTCGGTGCGATCGCGCGCTCGGACGTTCAAGCGGACACCTATCTCTTCGGCTACCGGCCGGGCTGCTCCGACGAGAGCGCCGTGTCGCTGACCATGCCAATTCGCGTCGATCCATACGATGCGATGGCGGGACTTCTGCCGATCTTCGAGATGAATCTTCCCGAGGGCGCGCTCAAAGAGCGATTACGCACGCAGTTCGCAAAAGTGATCCCGGAGTTCGACGATCTGGATCTGCTGCAGATCGTCGGTGCCGCGCAAATCGGTCGGCTGCGATACTCACCGAGCGAGGATCTCGACGAGAGCGTGCCGGAGCAGAACCTCGAAGAGATCCTGACCTACCGCGGCAGCGCCGATCTCTTTGCGCACCTGCTCGAGCGTTTTGCGACGTACTCTGGAATCTCCGGCATTCAGCCGAAGGTTCTTGTACGTGAAGCGCAAGCGCCCTCGAAGCTGACCCACCAGGGCGCCACGCACATCGTGAAAACCTTCGACGCCGAGTACCCCGAGCTCGCCGCTAACGAATACATCTGCACGCAGGGAGCTGCGGCCGCCGGCATCAAGACAGCGCGAGTGCGGTTGTCCGAGAACCGAAAATTCCTGGTGGTCGATCGCTTTGACCTGATGCCGGACGGCAGCTATCTCGGTGTCGAGGATTTCTGTGTGCTTGATGGGCGTCGCGCGCACGGCCGCTACGACGGCTCGTACGAGGGCATCGCGCAGCGCCTGGTCGATTTCATTTCTCCGTCGACACTCGCCCGCGCTCGCGAGCAGTACGCCCGAATGGTCGCTTACGCCTGTCTCATCGGAAACGGCGATGCGCACCTGAAGAACTTCAGTGTGCTCTATCGACACCCCGAAGATGTCGTCGAGCTCGCACCGGCCTACGACATCGTCTCGACGTTGCCGTATCTGCCCAAGGACTCTCTCGCACTCACGCTCACCGGCTCGAAGCAGTTCCCCGATCGCGCGCGACTGCTGCGCTTCATCCGCAGGACCACTGGCAGAAGTGAAGCGGCTGCCGTCGAGCTGCTCGAGCAGGTCGCTGACGGTGCTCTCAAGGCCATCGGGCTAGCTACCGACTACGGAAAGCAGCACAAGGATGCCGGACGGTTCGTCGAGCGCCTCATCGATGTGATTCGCCAGGGGCTTGTACGCCTGGAATGCCGCCACCGAGGAGATCGGCGACAACGCTCGGCTCCGAATCCATGATGCAGGCCCGTTTGGACGATGCGGTCCACCAGCTAAGCGGGTGCGAAGCCTGACTGCCAGCTCACCCGAGTTGCAGCAGCAGGTGGATCAAAGCCTGGATGACACGCGCCGGATGCGAGATCAGGCATCGCAAACGCAGTGATCGGTGTTTCGCAAGCCGGCGTGGAACGCGCGCTCTCAGGCCGGCTGTGAGTTCGCGTACAGCCTCGCGCCACCGGATTCACAGCGGACCTTCCAGCACCCGCCGCAGATCCTCCGGAATCTGCATCGGCCTCGTTGCCCTGACAGTCGCCCGGCCTGTATTGCCAACCGGCACCCAAATACGCGTGAACAGGAGCGCTGCGATGACGCGGATCACCTGCCCGGCGATCTCGCGCCGATCGTGCACTCGAATAGCGAGTCGAATCATCCGCCAATGCGCCCGTACGTGAGCGCGCGTGCTGCGTTGGCCCAGGATGTGCGCGCGCTCGAGGTGCCTGAAGGCGGCTTGCAATTCGCCGGACGCCTCGGCCTGCGCTGCGAGCACCAGCTCTCGTTCGTAAGCCAGTTTCACTGCCGGATTCATTAAAGGCCCCCGCTCGCGCTGCTGAGTTTAGTCGCCTGCGGCGCACTCTCGGGTGCGACGAGGACTGGCCCGCTCAACGTGCCAAGGAACGCGATGAGCTGACGCCGCTCGCGTTGAGACAGCCGCAACGGCTTGATCTCGCTGTGCCCGGCCGGTGACTGCGGCGCGCGGCTGTAGTGATCCAGCACTTCTTCCAACGTCGCATACTGCCCTGCGTGCATGTACGGCGGGCGTAGGGCGACGTTACGCAGCGTCGGCGGCTTGTACGCGCGCGTGAGTTGGTGCGTGTCCTTCGACATGAACCGTAGTTCCGAACACTGCGACGGCTTTGCATCGCTATAGCGCCCAAGGCAGTTGAACTCATCCGCAAGCACGGCGGTGATTGCGGACGCCCGACCGGCGTCAGCCGGCAAGTCCTTCACTGCGGGCACACCAGTATTGTGAAAGTGCGAATCGCTGAACAACGGGCCGTTGTGACATTGAGTGCATTGGGCACGGCCAATGAAGAGCTTCAGGCCTGCGCGCTCATCGGCGGTCAGTCGAGCGTCTGCGCCAGGTTCGCGGCCGTGCAAGACGGCCTCGACATAGCGATCGAACCGCGACGGCCCAAAGCGAATCTGGCGTTCATACGCCGCGATCGCTTTTCCCACATTCGCGAACACGGTGTTGATCGCCACGCGATCGCTGTCGGGCAATGCATTCCAGGCGGCTCGTCCAGCCTCATCGCTTTGCGGACCGGCGCGTTGAGGCAAAGGACCGGTCACCGGCATCGGCCCGAACACCGCTTCGTAACTCGCCAGATGATGCTTGCGGACGAGGTGCATGACACGAGTCCGGTCGATCCCATGCTCCACGGCGCTCTCGAGCGGACCAAGGGCCTGTGACCACAGGCTGTCCTTCCGCCCGTCCCAGAAGAACCACGCGTTATGTGCCACGCCTGCAAGCGGCATCGTTCGCCGAGCGGTGTCGCCAACACCGCGCGCACGCGCACGATCATCCTGGAATTGCCGCTCGGGAAGGTGGCACGTTGCGCACGCGACTTGCCCGTTCGCGCTCAGGCGTGTGTCGAAGAACAGCGCCCGCCCGAGCGCGCGAGCACGCGGATCGTCAGCGACACGGTTGCTCGGGTCCGCCGGCAACGGCGCCTGGTTTCCGATCCACAGGCTCTGGAGCTGCGCAATCTCGTCCTTCGACCAGCCTGCGTCGGCATCCCTGCCGGCTGCGAAAGCGCCCATCAGCAACGCGCCGATCAACAGGGCGACAAGGAGTGTCCGCTTCGCCATGACGGGCCCCATCACAGCATCAGGTTGAACGTGACTTCGTCGTCGCCCGGGGCCGCGTGAACCTTGAAGCTCACCGTCCACCAGCCACGCATGTGAAATTTCAGGCCCTCGACGCGATAGCGGCCATCGCCCAGCGCCTCTGTGATCTGCGGCCGTGTGGGCAACCCGTGCAGGTGCTGTGGCATGTCGCCGTCGACCTCGATGCGCGCGGCATCGACGGGGTGCCCCGCTGCGTCCTTCAGCTGCACCGTCCAGCTGTGAATCTGATTGATGGGAATTTGCGATGCCTCAGGCTGGATGGTCGCCTGATAGATACCGTGTTCACCCGTTCGCGTCGTCGAGAGATCGAGATCTTCCGGCACGGGCATGGACATCATGCAGCCGGCGAAGGCAAAGGCCGAAAACAGCGCAACCGCCGCCAGCGTGGCACGGCGCGTCGATGAATAGGTCATACGCTTCTCCCGTCATGAGCGGGCGCGACAATCGCGCCGCCGATGGAGCGCACAGTACGGGCGCTGGCTGGGGTGCCGCTTGAACGAAGGGGCTCGGTGGTGTGCGGAGGGCGGCGCGGCCGGAATGCGTGCGGTGGACGGGGCCGGAAGCGCGTCAACGCGCTGCTAGTCGATATCCAGGAAGGAGGGGACGATCCCCATCATCCTGCGGAAGGTGCGCGTCAGATGCGCGGCGTCGGCGAATCCCGCCGAATGTGCCGCCTCGGTGGCGGTTTTGCCGACGCTCAGAACCTCGATGGCACGCTGCAGGCGCAACCACAGCAGGTAGCTGCGGAAGCTCTGGCCGGTTTGCGCGACGAAAAGATGCCGGAAGCGTCCCGGCGACAATGCGACGTGGGAAGCCGCCTCCGCCAGGCTCGGCGGGTTCTCGACGCGCTCTGCAAGGAAGCGAATGGTGCGCGCGATGCGCTGATCCAGCACGCGCGGGGCGCTGGTGCCCGCTAGTGCGTCGATGATGCGTTTGGCAGCCGCATAGAGCGGCGGGAGGGTTCGCTCCTTTTCGTAGGTGGCGCGAAGCGCTTCGGCGTGTTCCCGCAGCTCTGTGTACGGCAGCTCGACGAGCCCTCCGGTGCCGAAACGCGCCAGCAGTGCCCGGCCCTCCGCCGTTTCGGGTTCAACGAAAATCTGGGCGATGAAGTCGGACGTGGCTTCGAACGCGTGCGAGAGGTGCGGCGGAATCATCACCGCCGAATATACTCGCCAACCCTCCGTTCGGGTGCGGAATCGGACGAGGCCGCTGAACGCGAGACTCAACTGAATCGCGTGATGGTCATGGAAATGCGCTGACCCATGTGCCGTGCCGATCCATAAGCTGCCGCCCTCCCAGAAATAGATCCGCCCGGTCGCTGAGCGCTGCATGTGCCTTTGAATCGCGTGACTGAACGACGCGCGGCACCGACGGAGCGGCAAAGGTTGAGGCCCTCGATCAAACGGTCCCGGAATCAGCGCACGGAAGATTCGCGCCGTGTCGTGGGGGGGCCGATCTTGATACGGCCTCGTGAGCCTGCCGATCTGCTGTGCACGCGCCTGACGCAGCCAAGACTAGCACTGCCGCGCACGCTCCACGCGAATCTATTCGAGCGAAGCTCGAGCGACGTCCAACATCCGGCCGAGGTCACGCATCTACTTCAGCGCTGCGAGCCCACCTTGAAACCGCCGAACCTGCGACCGCACCCCATCGCGAATAGTCGTGAACACCCGCTCCGGAAATGATGCGGGCAGCGTGCCTTCAAGGCGGGCAAACGCCGCATCCGCCGCCTCGACCAACGCGATCATTCGTTGCCACAGGCGGCCCACTCCGGTTTGCTCTGCAAGATCCTTCCAGTGGCGTGCGTGAATGTCCTTCAGCTTGTAATGTGCGCGCTTTCCGCGCACGGCCATTGCGAGCGTCGCCTTCTCGAAGGCAAGTTGATTGCGTCCGTGACCGATGACGGGCCATGCGGAAAGCACGTCGTACAGCGGCGTCATGCTGTACACACCACCGGCGCGGTGCTGGAGAGAGAAGTTCTTGGCGTGCCCGTCAGTGGCGGCCAATAGCCAGAACGCGAGTTGCGCCAGCAGGAAATTCACCTGGTCCGCGTGCGCGTGCACGCTGCCGGCAAGTAGCGTGAGAACATCGGCCATGGAGGGGCCGCCATCCGCCTCATACTTTCTGGACGGCGGAAGCCCCATCGCCTGACACAGATCCTCCTGTGGGAGGCGAGCGACCCATACGCCCCGACCCGGTCTGAACTGCCGTCGCCGGACTTCCGCGTCCTCTGTGCCCTGCCAGCGCCGATCGAACCGCTTCACGATCAGCACCTTCTGCTCGCCGAATCTTGCAATGCCCGTCTCCGCGACCGGCAGCCCGAGCTCTTGCAGGAATTGCGCACACAGCCACTCGTTCTCCACGGAGTCCGAGAGATCCCCACGAAACCCGCCGATCAGCCCCAGCGGCAGCTTGAAGATGTGCGTGGTCGGCGTGGCGCCACGCGGCTGGTACCATCGCCCGCCCATGCCGAGGAAGGCAATCTTTTCCTGCGCGCCGGTGATGGAGATGCGAAACCCGTCTTCGTCATCGTGACCCAGCGGCCGCGAGGTCGGGACCGCTCGCAGAATCTCCTCGATCTCGCGGGGCGTGAGGGGGTCGGCCATAACGCGATCCCAACCCACGGGCTCCTCATCCGGCGGCAGCAGCTGAACGGCGCCGACACAATCCCGCCCAATCGCTGTCAGCAGATCGAACGCATCCATCGAGGACGTCTGAAAGCGATCCCGGATGTGGCGTCGAATCTCCACGCTGTCCGGCAGGAGATTGTCGAAGTAGTAATCCACCGCCGCGCCGCGCACCTCGAGGTTCGCGGTGATGGGCAAGGACAGCGAGAGCGCGCGGCTACGGGGCGAGCTGACCCAGGAAGACTCGTAGCGGAATATCGAGCCCTGCCGGGGAAGCACGGCCCACTCCCCGACCCGCTCGCCATTCATCCATACCGAAAGCGAGGGCACGCGGGGTTACCACTCGTCGCGGTCCGGTGGCGCGGAGGGCGGCTCGGAAAGCGGCTCGAGCAGCACGCGAACGCGCAGCGCGGAGAGCAGCTTCATGATCTGCCCCATGCTCACCAGGCGCGGATCGCGCTCGATGCGGGCGATGCGCGTCTGGTCGAGACCGACGAGCGCGCCGAGCTGCGCCTGGGTCAGGCCGCGCGCCTTGCGAAAGGCGCGCAGGTGAGTGGCCAGCTGCGCTGGCGTCTGGAGCGGGATGGCTCGCATGGCGGGCGGCATGATATGCCTTTTGCGTCATATCTGCAAAAAATGTCGCAAACGACATATTTTGCATTTATGACTCGAGACGCATATTCCGGATCGGGCGGCAGATGCGGAAGGAAGTGGCGGGCCGGTTGCGCCACTGTGCGCTTCGGCGACTCGTGCTACCGGCACGGCGCCTAGCGGCCGCCTGCCCGCAGAGCTCACCCCTGATTTCCGCCCTCATGCGACTCATCCTGCACTCCCTGCTCGTGGTCACCTTGGTGGGCACCGGCAGCGCCATGCTGGCATTCGGGTTGCAAGCCGCGCCAGGTGGGTCGGCGCCTGCATCTCAGGCGCGGGTCCCCGGCGCGGAGTTTTCCACCAACGGCGAGCTGCAGCGGCCGGTGGACTACCGGAACTGGCGCTTCGTCAGCACGGGTTTCGGAATGAGTTACGGCCCGGCCGCTCAGGAAGCCGCCCGCACCGGCAACATCATGTTCGACAACGTCTTCGTGCAGCCGCAGGCGTACGACGCGTTTCTGCGCGACGGCGTGTGACCCGAAGGCACCATGTTCGTTCTGGAGCTGCGCAGCAGTGAAACGCAGCGCCCGCCGAACAATCACGGCTATTTCCAGTCGGAGCTACGCGTGCTCGAGGTTTCGGTGAAAGACTCGGCGCGTTTCAAGGGGGGGGCTGGGCCTACTTCGACTTCGGCAAGGACAGGCAGCGCGCGACGCCGCAACCCGCGTCGAACTGCTTCGAGTGCCACGAACGTCACGGCGCGGTGGACATGACGTTCGTGCAGTTCTACCCGACGCTGGAACGAGTCGCGCCTGCGCGCTGAGCGCAAGCGACCCAACCCGGCGGCGAGTCGCGTTTGCGGGGCTGGCGATCAAGGGGCGCGTGCGCGCGCCCCACGCGTCAGCCCGTCTTTCGTTCCGGCAGCGCGACGGACAGTTCCAGCACTTCGTGCCCGTCCTCGCGCTCCAGGCTCACCTGAATCGCTTCCGGATCCACATTGACGTACTTGCGGATCACTTCGAGCAGCTCACGGCGCAGCAGGGGCAGGTAATCCGGGCCGCCGCCACGCGCGCTGCGCTCCTGCGCCACGATGATGCGCAGACGCTCCTTGGCGACGCTCGCTGACGAGGGGGTGCGGCGAAACAGCGCTAACAACCCCATCCTCAACCTCCGAACATGCGGGCGAAGAAGCCTTTCTTCGGCTCCTCGATGAAGCGCAGCGGCTTCGACTCCCCGAGCAGGCGTGCCACCGCGTCCTCGTAGGCCTGAGCGGCGTCGCTCTGCTCGTTGAGGATCACCGGCGTGCCGGCGTTCGAGGCCGTGAGCACGTCCTGTGATTCCGGCACCACGCCGATCACATCGAGGCCCAGAATCTCCTTCACGTCATCGACACTCATCATCTCTCCACTCGCCACCCGTTTCGGGCTGTAGCGCGTCAGCAGGAGATGTTCCTTCACGCCGCCGTTGCCCTGCTCGGCACGCAGCGTCTTGCTGGCGAGCAGGCCAAGAATGCGGTCCGAATCCCGCACCGAGGAGACTTCCGGGTTCACGACGACGACCGCGCGATCAGCGAAGTACATCGCCAGGTGCGCACCCTTTTCGATGCCGGCCGGCGAGTCGCAGATGATGTAGTCGAACCCGTCTGCCGTGAGCTCATCGAGCACGCGGCGCACGCCCTCCTGCGTGAGCGCGTCCTTGTCGCGCGTCTGGGAGGCCGCGAGCACGTACAGCGTGTCGATACGCTTGTCCTTGATGAGCGCCTGCTTCAGCGTGCAGTCGCCCTGGATCACGTTCACGAAGTCGTACACCACGCGCCGCTCGCAACCCATGATGAGGTCCAGGTTGCGCAGGCCGATGTCGAAGTCGATGACGGCGACGCGCTTGCCACGGCGGGCGATCCCGCAGGCGAGGCTGGCAGAGGTGGTCGTCTTGCCGACGCCCCCCTTGCCCGAAGTCACCACGATGATTTCGGTCAATGCTGTGATCTCCTCAAATTCTCAGTTCCGAAAGGCGTCAGCTGCCGATTCGGGCAACGTGCAGATCGTCTCCGGAGAGCCAGGCCTGCACGGGCTTGCCCGCCAGCTCGGCGGGGATGGTTTCGAATACGCGGTACACGCCGGCGACCGAGACCAGCTCGGCGTAGAACTCCTGGCAGAACACGCGTGCCGTGACATCACCACGCGCCCCAGCCACGGCCCGCCCGCGCACGGCGCCATACACGTGCACGCACCCGTCCGCGATGACTTCGGCGCCCGCGCCCACCGTGGAGGTGACCACGAGGTCCCGATGGCGCGCGTACACGCGCTGCCCGGAGCGAACCGGCGTGTGATGCATGAGGGTCGGGACGGCGAGTTCCTGAGGGTCCGCCGGCTGGAGCACGGGCGGCGGGCGATTCTGCGGGCGGAAGTACGTGAGCACGGGCACGTCCAGGGCCCGCGCCAGCGCATCGACGGCTGCCGTGCCATGGGCGAGCCCCACGGCCAGCATGCCGGCGCGCCGGACGGCATCCATCACCGCGCGGACCTCCGCGACATCCGGCTCCTTCTCGAGCGCGCTCAGGTCCAGGCACACCGCGGTGCGTTCGAAGAACTGGGGGGCAGTGGCCACGCGGCCGGTCAGCTCATCGAGGATGGCGCCGGGATCGGTCGTTCGGATGCGCACCTGGGCCAGGCCCACCTGGCCGAACCGGATTTCAAGAGGTGCTGTGGATGCGGGTGAACGGACTGCTTCGGCTGGCTTGTTCATCAATGAAACGGCACTTCGCTCGCGGCACGCCGGTCGTGGATCACCGGACCCTCGGCCGCGCACTCGCGCGAGCCTCCCCCGAAAAGCTGCGGAGTGTACCGGGACGGAGGTCTCGATGCAGTCGTTAAGTGAAACGCATCGTCCGCCCGGGAGCGTGCGCCATTGGCGACACCGAACCGCCGGACGGCGTGTCGGCCAGGCACGCGGGAACGCCCGCGTTCGCCGGCTCCATTCGGCGCGCGGCTAGCGCACGATCAGGTGCCGAGCTGCTCGAGGACGCGTTGGAGAAGTTGCTTCTCGGCGTGCAACGCCTCGCGCCATTCGTGCTTCTCGGTCTTGACGATCTCCTCGCGCAGATCGGCGAGATAGATCTCCAGCGCGCGGCGTGTGGTGCTCCGCTCGGCTTCCGTGAGATCGAGGATCATGTGACCTCCTTGCGCACCTGACTGGCGCGCAATGCAAGTCGCCGGCCGTTCACCGTGAGCGTTGCGCCTTACAGCGAAGGCTTCGCTGCCGGTGTCGCGTGCAAGCGGGCTTTCCGTCCGCCAGCTCGTGCGCCGTCCCGATGCCTCCGCCGGCGGATGGGGAATTGTAGAGCCGGCTGCCCTTTCCGCGTTTCAGCGCTGGGCGCGGCGGCGTCGAGCCTCCATGATTTTGTACGTGCTCACCACCGTCGGCCTCATTCTGGCGAAGTTTCCGAGCGCGCCGCCGATTGGGCGAAATCGCATCCGACAGCGATCGCCCACCGGCAGCGTAGCCGAGTGAGTCTTGTTCATGCGCGCGCCGCGCGTGCGGGTCTGGCTGGCGTGGCCTTCGGCCCAAGGAAAGGCGGACCCCGCCAGGTGGGATCTCGGCTCCGGCGGTCCGATCACGGCGACATCGCCCCGAAGGTTGCCACGCCACCAGGCGTGCTAGCAGTCAGGGCTCGGTCAGCGTGGCCTCGAGGTCGTATGCGTCGGCGGCAATGATTTCGACATCCGCCCAATCCCCCGCGCGGAGCCGGCCGGCGTTGCGGACGCGCACGACGCCATCGATCTCCGGCGCGTCACCCTCGGTGCGCGCGATGGCCTGGCCGTTCTCCACGGAATCCACGAGCACACGCAGGCGTTGCCCCACCCGGCGCGCCAGCCGCTGTGCGCTGATCTCACGCGCAAGCGTCATGAAGCGCTCGTACCGTTCCTCCTGAACCTCGGGCGCAACGTGATCCGGCAGCGCGTTGGAGGCGGCGCCTTCGACGGGCGAGTACTTGAAGCAGCCGACCCGGTCGAGCTGCGCCTCCTCGAGCCAGCTCAGCAGCTCCTCGAACTCGGCTTCGGTCTCTCCGGGGAAGCCGACGATGAACGTGCTGCGGATGACGAGGTCCGGACAGGCGGCGCGCCACGCGCGAATGCGCGACAGCGTGTTCTCCGCGTGCGCCGGCCGCCGCATGCGCTTCAGCACCGACGGGCTTCCGTGCTGGAACGGAATGTCCAGATACGGCAGGACACGCCGTTCCGCCATGAGCGGAAGGACTTCGTCCACGTGAGGGTAGGGATACACGTAGTGCAGCCTCACCCACGCGCCGAGCGAGCCGAGCCCGCGCGCCAGATCGATGAATCGGGTTTCGTACGACTGATCGCGCCACGTGCCCGGGCGGTAGCGGAGATCCGCCCCGTAGGCGCTGGTGTCTTGCGAGATGACCAGCAGCTCCTTCACGCCCGCCTTCACGAGCCGCTCACCCTCGCGCAGCACCTCGTCGATGGGTCGGCTCGCAAGCCGTCCGCGCATGGCCGGGATGATGCAGAAGCTGCATTTGTTGTTGCAGCCTTCCGAGATCTTCAGATAGGCGTAGTGGCGCGGTGTGAGGCGGATGCCCTGCGGCGGCACCAGATCGAAGAATGGATCATGGGCCGGCGGCACATGCTGGTGTACGGCCGAGACCACGTCTTCGTATGCATGGGGCCCAGTGACCTTGAGCACACGCGGGTGCCGCTCGAGGATTCGCTCCGGCCGCGCACCCAGGCAGCCGGTGACGATCACCTTGCCGTTCTGCTCCAACGCTTCGCCGATGGCATCCAACGACTCATCGATGGCGGAGTCGATGAAGCCGCAGGTGTTCACCACGACGACGTCGGCCGCTTCGTAGGTCGGCGACACCTCGTACCCTTCGGCACGCAGGTGCGTGAGGATGCGCTCGGAATCCACCAGCGCCTTGGGACAGCCAAGACTGACGAACCCGATCCTGGGGGCGCGCTGACGCATGCAGATGACCCGGGCGGAACGTCAGCGGGACTCGAAGGGCTCGCTGTGCGCGGTATCGGGCGCCGTCGCCTCCACGTCAGGCGCGGGTGCCGGCCATTCCTTGGCGGTGCGCAGTGCGAAGAAAAGCGTGAGCGCCGCGAGCGGCAGGAGCAACCACGGCCAGACGGCAGGGCGGTGTCCGCTCTGCGCGGCAGTGCTGCGGGTTGTGGGCTCGGGCGTCATGGCGGCGAGAGCCTACGCCGCGTGCGCCCGACGGGCAACCGAGAGCGTGGCAGCCTGTGTCGACGAGTCGCTTTGCTGTACTGTCCGCGCCGGCACAGGCAACCGAACGGTCACGAGACGACATGGCTTTCGATCGCGAGTACTACCAACGCTTCTATTTCAACCCGCGCACCGCGGTCACCACGCGCGAAGAGGTACGCAATCGCGCGCGCATGATCGCCGCGTATGCGGACTACATCGGGTTGCCGGTTAGACGAATTCTAGACGCGGGCTGCGGGACAGGGATGCTCCGCGCTCCGTTGCTGCGGCTGTTGCCGCGGGCCGAGTACACCGGCATGGAAACCAGCGAATACCTGTGCAAGCGCTACGGATGGGACCATGGTCTCATTCAGGACTATCGCGCGAAGAAGCCATTCGACCTCGTGATCTGCTACGACGTCGTGCAGTATCTCGACGCGCCCACTGCGCGACGCGCGCTCGACAATCTCGCGCGCTTGTGCCGCGGCATCCTGTATTTCACTGCTCTTACGCGAAAGGATTGGGAAGAGAACTGCGACCAAAGCCGCACCGACTCCGCTGTGTATTTGCGGAGTGCGGACTGGTATCGCAGAGAATTACGACGTAACTTCCGCGAGATTGGCGCGGGCTTCTGGCTCAGGCGGGAGGTGCCCCTCACGATCTGGGATCTCGAGTCCGTGCGGGACTAAGCGTCCGTGCGCGCGATCCTCGTCGCAGCGAGCCGTTGAGAATGTCTGTCGCGGTGACAGGTCTCGTGCGTGCGGAGCCACTGCTGGATCTGCCACGTGACGTTCAAGGACCATTTCTCGCAGCTGGCCGCGCAGTACGCGCAATTCAGGCCTTTCTATCCCGGCGCACTGTTCGATTTCCTCGCTCGCATCAGTCCCGCACGTACGCGCGCGTGGGATTGTGCGTGCGGAAGCGGGCAAGCCAGTCTCGATTTGGCGGAGCGCTTCGACTCCGTCATCGCCACGGACGCCAGTCCGCAGCAAATCGCGGCAGCGAAGCCTCATCCGCGCGTGACGTATCGCGTCGCTCCCGCCGAGGCGAGCGGACTCGAAGACGAATCGATGGATCTCGTCACGGTGGCGCAGGCGCTGCACTGGCTGGATCACTCGCGGTTCTATCCCGAAGTCCGGCGCGTGTTGCGTGCGAATGGGGTGCTTGCCGTGTGGACGTACGGCATGCCGCGCGTGAACGATGTGAAGATCGACCCGCTCATCAAGTCGTACTACATCGACACGGTCGGGCCGTACTGGCCGCCCGAGCGGCGCTACGTGGAAGAGGGCTACCGCAATCTCGAGTTCCCGTTCACGGAGGTGCCGAGTCCCTCGCTCAGCATGCGGGAGAACTGGAACATGGAGCAGTTCCTCGGGTATGTGCGCAGCTGGTCCGCCAGCGCGCGCTATTTCGACGCGACGGGTGTCGACCCTGTCGTAGCGCTGTCGGAGCAACTCGCGCCGATGTGGGGAGATCCCCAACGCATTCGGGCGGTGTGCTGGCCGCTGTCGCTGCGCGTCGGACGCAAATAGCATGAACGAACGTGCCCTCCGCTTTGCCGGCTGGATTTCCTGCCGTCGCGATGGGGAGGGCCCGCTCGGACTCATCCTTGTCGGCCGCACGCAGGATCCTCCAGAAGAAGCCGTGCAGCTGGCCTTCTCCTGCAAGGCCCCGGCGGATCTGCCGGATGCGCTCGAAGACGCCGTCGTCGAAAAGCTCGGTGAACGGCAGTACCGCCTCACGAGCGGCGAGCGCAGCTGGGTGCTGAACGCGGCCGCCCATCTTCACAGGGATGTGGCCGGCGCGTTCTACCGGGCTCTGCCACCGCGGCCCGTGCCCTTGCGCAAGCGGCTCTTCTGGCGTGCCCTGCTCGGGCTTGCCTCGCACCCGGCGGGTCGCTGGCTCCTCAGCCGCTCCGGACGGTGATCGGCCGTTCCGGCGCCCTGATGAAATAGAATCGGCGCCCCGGCGCTGCGGCGCCATTTCAACGAGCAAGGGCGAATTCATGGCGAGCGACAGCCGAGTCCCGGTTACCGTTCTCACAGGCTTTCTCGGCTCAGGCAAGACCACGCTCCTGAATCGAATTCTCTCCGAGAAGCACGGCAAGCGCATCGCCGTCATCGAGAACGAGTTCGGCGAGGTCGGGGTGGACCATCAGCTCGTCATCGGCGCCGAGGAGGAAATCTTCGAGACCGCCAACGGCTGCATCTGCTGCACCGTGCGCGGGGATCTCATCCGCATCCTCGGCCAGCTCATGAAGCGGCGGGACCGGTTCGATTACGTCATCGTCGAGACCACGGGACTTGCCGATCCCGGCCCGGTCGCGCAGACGTTCTTCATCGACGACGACCTCAAGGAGCACTTCACGCTCGATGCGATTGTCACGCTCGTGGATGCGAAGCATGCCGAACGGCACCTCGAGGAAGTGCGCGCCGCGAGCGAGCAGATCGCGTTTGCGGATGTCGTGCTCCTCAACAAGACGGATCTGGTGAGCGCCGCCGATCTGGCGCGCGTCGAGCAGCGCATCCGCTCCATCAACCGCACGGCGAAGCTCTTCCGTACCCGGGCGGCCGAACTGCCCATCGAGCAGGTGCTGAATGTCGGCGCGTTCGATCTCGAGCGTGCGCTCGCTGTGGATGGCGCCTTTCTCCAGCCCGAGTACCCGTTCGAGTGGGCTGGCCTGTTCACGCTGGGCGCGGGCACGGTCCCGGTCCACACCGGCTCCGGGAATCACGCACACCACCACCATCACGATCACCACACCGACTCGCATGCCGGAGCGCATGAGCACGGTGAGGCGGACGAGGGTGGGCATCATCATGCGGGGCTCGGCATCACGTTCCTGCGTGTGCCGGCTGCGAGCAGCACATTGCTCGATGCGGAAATCGAGCAGGCCGTGCGCGCATTCGCCGAGCCCCCGATCGCCGTGCCCTGCGGAGGCACGCTCGAACCGGGCGCTCAACTGTACCGTCTGGATGTGGGGCACGAGGGCGCGGTCTTCTCGCTGAAGGTGAGTGAGCCGGGCACCTACGCCATCTTCTGCGAGCATCTGCCGCAGGAATTCTCGCTGCGGTTCGGAGGCGTGCAGCCGATTGCGGAGCGGCAGTTCGCGTCAGGTCACCATCACGAGGACGAGATCACGTCGATCGCCATCAGCGACCCGCGGCCGCTCGATCCGAAGAAGCTCGACGACTGGCTCAACTATCTGCTTCAGAGCCAGGGGCAGGACATCTTCCGCATGAAGGGCGTGCTCAATGTGCAAGGGGAGGAGCGACGCTTCATCTTCCACGGTGTGCACATGATGTTCGATTCAAAGCTGGAGCGGCCCTGGGGTAACACGCCGCGCATGAACAGCCTCGTGTTCATCGGTCGCAAGCTGGATCGCGCCGAAATCGAGGCAGGGTTCGAGTCGTGCATCGCATGAGTACCGCTGTGCTGAACGAACGCGCGGCCGTATCGCTCGAGACGTATGTCGTCGATATGGCCTGGTCGCCCGATGGGAACGCACTGGCCGTTGCGGGTGGCGAAGGTGCGGTGATCCTCGTTGAAGGCGTCGCGGAGAAACCGCGCCACAGGGTGCTCGGTGAGCACGGCATGGGGGCCCTGGCGGTCGCGTGGAAGCCGGGCGCGAGCGTGCTCGCATCCTCGGGCCAGGACAGCACGGTCGTCGTGTGGGACGCCGCCGCCCCGGGCGGCGAGGGTGCTGTGCGAAGCCGCTTGCGGCCGGGTACGGCGTGGACCGATCACATTGCCTGGTCACCGAACGGAAACCTGCTCGCCACCGCGACAGGGAAGGTGCTGAGCCTGTGGGACGAGAAGGGCGAGCGCATCCATCAGTTCGAACCGTTGCCGTCCACCATCTCCGCGCTCGCCTGGGACCGCACGGGGCGCGACCTCGCCGCGGCGGTGCAGGGCGGCGTGTTCGTTCATCGAATCGAGCCGCCCCGGTTCAGCGTGCGCCGGTACGCATGGCCGGCGGCGTGCCTGACTGCGGCATATAGCCCGAATGGGCGCGTGCTCGCCACCGGCACGCAGGATGGCACCGTGCACTTCTGGAATCTCGCCACAGGCAAGGATTCGCAGATGCGCGGCTATCCGAGCAAGGTCACGCTCACTGAATGGAGCGCGAACAGCCGATATCTCGCAACGACGGCGGGTAACGACGTGGTGGTGTGGGATTTCGGTGGCAAGGGCCCGGAAGGGACGCAGCCGCTCGAACTGCAAGGTCACACCGAACGCATCACCGCTCTGGCGTTCCAGCCGAATGGGGCGTGCCTTGCGTCCGCAGGCCGCGACTGGCGCATTTCCCTGTGGCAGCCCGGAAAGGAGCGCGTGGCGGTGGATGCGCACCTTACCTCCGGCGAGATCACAGCGTTACGCTGGTCACCGGACGGCCGCGTGCTCGCCGCAGGGGATGCGAAAGGCACCGTTCGCATCTACGAGGTGAAGACCGGGGAAGGACCGAAAAAGCGCTGACGCGAGCGCTTTTTCCGCAGGTCACGAAGACGGCGAGCCCAGCTCGATCGCGGCGGGAGCGGCCACGCGCACGCGCCGGGCCTTCACCAGGCTGGTGTACACGTTCAGCTGCGCGGTGAAGGACTGCGTCCACGTGAAGTGCCTGAGCACACGCTCACGCGCCGCGGCGCCCACGGCTTCGATGTCCCGCTCGTACAGCGCCGCGATCGCTTCGGCCATGCTCTCGCCGCTCAGTGGCTCAGCCAGCATGCCGACGGTTTCATCGATCATTTCCGGGATTGCGCCCGCGCGCGCACCGATGACGGGCCGGCCGCAGGCCATGGCCTCGAGCACCACGAGCCCGAAGGTCTCCTTCGTTCCGGCATGCACGAGCGCGTCCACCGAGGCGAGCCACTGCGCGAGCTCGTGGCTGTCCCGCCGGTACGGCAGCATCGTGATGTTCGAAGTGGGCCGGGCCGTGCGGTCGCCGCCGATGAGCAGCAGGTGGTACGGGTGGCCGAGACGGGCAAACGCATGGAGCAGAACGTTCAGGTTCTTCTCGCCCGAGAACCGCCCGGCATACGCAAGAAGTCTTGTGTTTTCGGGCAGCCCGAGCCGCGCACGCAGATCCAGCGTGCGGCGCTTGGGTGTGAAGACTTCAGCATCCACGCCCAGCGGCTGGTGCATCGTGTGCCGAACCCCGAGGTGGTTCAGGAATTCGCACATGTGCCGGCTCGGCGCGAACACCACGTCGAAGCGTTCGTAGAGCCACCGCACGTACCGCCCGAGCACGCGCTCGCTCAGCGCACCGATACGCCGTGCGACGATCTGCGGAAGATTCGAGTGATAGAACGCGGCGAGCGGAATGTTTCGCCGGCGCGCCACCTGCCACGCACACCAGGCGGGATGAAACGCGTCCCCGGCCTCGATGACATCCGGCTGGAGCTGATCGAGCAGCCGGGCCCAGCGGCGCGGATTGAGCGGCAGGCGATAATTGAACGTGCCGGGCCACGGATACCCGGGAACACTGCAGATGCCACCCTCTTCGATACGCTCCTCGTCCCCCGGGACGAGAATGGAATGGCGCCACGTCGTGTGCGTGCGCAGCCACTCGTGCTTTGCGGTGAGATAGCGCTTGACGCCGCCACTCGTCGGTGAATAGAACAGGGTCGTATCGACGAGGTGCATGGGTCCTGCCAAAGATTTGCGCGGCCGTTGAGCAGCAAACTTTGGGCCCGCATTGCACCTTCACGACACAACGGTGTCAAGAAGATTACAAATGCGCCATGGGTCTCACACGAAGCGGGCGCATGTGGGGAGGAATCCGTGAACACATCACGTGCCG
This sequence comes from Steroidobacteraceae bacterium, assembly GCA_019683695.1. GTDB lineage: Bacteria > Pseudomonadota > Gammaproteobacteria > Steroidobacterales > Steroidobacteraceae > JADGHX01. The sequence continues at coordinate 3,924 of JADGHX010000036.1, read as the reverse complement.
TGCGCGCCATCGCACCTGTCTTGCTTGCGTACATCACGACGGGACATGCCGCGTCGATGGACCACGCTCGCATCGAGCAGCTCACGCGCAGCATCGAGCCGCAGGTCATCGCGTGGCGGCGAGACATTCACGAACACCCCGAGCTGTCCAATCGCGAAGTACGCACCGCCAAGCTGGTGGCGGAGCACCTGAAGCGTCTCGGGCTCGAGGTGCAGACGGGCGTCGCGCACACCGGTGTCGTGGGTTTGCTGAAGGGCGGTCGGCCCGGGCCCACTGTCGCGCTGCGTGCGGACATGGATGCGCTGCCCGTGACGGAAAAGACGGATGTGCCCTTCCGCTCACGCGCAACCGGCACCTACCGAGGCAAGACGGTTGGTGTGATGCACGCGTGCGGGCACGACGTGCACACCGCCGTGCTCATGGGCGTGGCCAGCACACTCGTTGAGTTGAAGGAATCCCTTGCGGGCAATGTGCTTTTCGTCTTCCAACCCGCCGAAGAGGGCGCGCCGGATGGCGAAGAAGGTGGCGCGAGCCTCATGCTGAAGGAAGGCGTGTTCGACAAGTATTCGCCACGAGCGGCATTCGGGCTGCACGTGACGTCGAATCTGCGCGTGGGCGAGATCGGCGTGCGCAGCGGACCGTTCTACGCAGCCTCCAACCGTTGGCGCATTGAAGTCATCGGGAAACAAGCGCACGGCTCGCGCCCCTGGCAGGGCGTCGATCCGATTCTCACGGCGGCGCAGATCATCACGGGCCTGCAAGGCATCGTCAGCAGGCAGGTGGACCTCACAGAGAATCCTGCCGTCATTTCCGTGGGCATCATCGAAAGCGGCGTGCGCAACAACATCATCCCCGATCGCGCGGAGATGATCGGTACGCTTCGCACGTTCGACGATGCTCAACGCGACGACATCGTCGCCCGCATGAAGCGCATCGTGGAGAACACCGCTGAAGCGAACGGCGCCACTGCCACCTTCACCCTGCAACCCGACGGCTATCCGGTGACCTACAACGATCCCGAGCTCACCGAAAGGATGATCCCCACGCTGCAGCGGGTGGCCGGCGAAGAGCACGTGAAGCGCGTGAACCTGGTCACCGGCGCAGAGGACTTCTCCTTTTTCGCCCGGAAGGTGCCGTCCATGTACTTCCAGGTCGGCATCACGCCTGCCGACCAGGATCCTGCCTCGGCTCCCAGCAATCATTCGGATTTCTTCTACGTGGATGAGCGTGGCATCCCGGTTGCCTTGCGCGCCATGGCGCAGGTGGCTGTCGACTACCTCCAACAGTCCCTGAATCGCTGATCGGCGACGGTTCGCGCACGCAGCGTGCATCGCAGCGCGCTGTAGAAAATGCAGCGCCCGGCGCTGAGGTTGCACGCTTGTCGCCGTTTTCAGCGTATTTCCGCAGTCCGCCGTCAGGTTCGTACCCGAGTTGACCACGTGGATCGCTGCGTCCGGCGCAGCGCGTGCGTCGGCACGGTATGTGCATCGGCGGCGAGGGCTTTCGTACACAACAGGTACCGTGATCGCACATCACGACAACGTACGCTGTGTTCCGCTGCTCTACGTGAGGCTCCGTCAGATTTGTGCTCGCTTGTCGCCTGTCTCCGGTCTGCGACAGCTCCGGCTGGCCTCGTGCGGCAATCGAACCGGCGATCCCCACCCGTTGCCGAGTCGGGTGCGCCGTCAAACCTCTTTCGCGTTCAACGGTCCTAGTCAGCTCTGCGGTACTCTGGTGATTGCATATGGAAAGAAGGAACGTGCACGCGCTGAATCGATTCGGGGCATGGGTTGCGCTGGTTGTTGTTGCCCTTTCGGCGGGGTGGGCTGGAGCAAGGTCGGCTCCGGAGGAAGGCAAGCGTCTGGTGCTCGTGGCCGGCGCCACGGGAGGTACGGGTCAGGCGGTGGTGGACCTGGCGGTCGCGCAGGGCTATCGCGTCCGCGCGTTGGTGCGCGACGAAGCGAAGGCTCGCATGCTTTTCGGCGATCGCGTGCAATACGTTGTCGGCGATGTGCGGCAACCGCGCTCGCTGAAACGGGCGGTCAAGGGCGTGACCGAGGTCATCTGCGCGGTGGGTTCCAACGTGCAGCGTGACCCGGAGAACAGTCCCGAACGCGTGGACTATGCGGGCGTGAAGGCGCTCGCCGAAGCCGCGAAAGCCGCCGGTGTCTCGCAATTCATCCTTGTGTCATCGATGGGTGTCACCCACCCCGAGCACCAGCTGAATGCGATGCTCGATAACATTCTCGAGTGGAAGTTGAAAGGGGAAGAGGCAGTGCGCGCAACGGGTATCCCATACACCATCGTCCGCCCTGGGGCGTTGACGAATGAGCCCGGTGGCCAGCGCGGCGTGCGCATCATGCAGGGCGATCCTGTGGACGGCGAGGGCAGCATTTCCCGTGCCGACGTCGCTGCCGTGCTCGTGAGCACGATCGGCCGCACCGACCTCTACGGCACCACCTTCGAGATTGTCGGCGACAACGGCTCCGCGCGCATAGAATGGGCCAGCCTGTACGATCACCTGCGCCCCGATGTCCACTGAACAAGGTGCCGCGAGCCGCGGCCTCGGTCGGCTCCTGACCCGCATCGCCCCCATCGAGCCGCGGGAGGTCTCCGCGGTCGTCGCGGCGTTCTGTCTGTTCTTCTTCATGTGGGCGGGCTACTTCGCCGTCCGCCCCGTGCGCGAGACCATCGGGACGCTGCTCGGGCGCGATCAGGTGGCGGATCTGTGGATCGTCACCGCGCTGTTCTCGATCTTCATCATTCCGCTGTACGGCGCGGTCGTCGCCCGGTTCCGGCGCAGCATCTTCCTGCCGGCCATCTACGGGCTCGTCGCTCTGGTGCTGGCCGGCATCGGCGTGGCCATGCAGGGCGGGCACATCAGCCCGCTGCTCGGCAAGACGTTCTACGTCTTCATCAGCGTGGTGAATCTGTTCCTGATCTCGATGTTCTGGAGCTTCCTGCTGGAGCTGTTCGAGGCGGGGCAGACCAAGCGGCTGTTCGGCGTCATCGCTGCCGGCGGCAGCGCGGGCGCGCTCGCAGGCCCGCTGGTGTCCGACATCTCCGTCGGAGCGATCGGGAACAGCGGCATCCTCTACCTGGGCGCGGCGCTATTCGTGGCCGCCATCATCTGCCAGCGAGTGCTGCTCGGCATCTGGTCCCAGCGCACTCCGACCCAGGGTGGGGCGCCTGCGCAGCCGGATCGGCCGATCGGCGGGAATCTGTTCGCCGGTGTGACGCTCATTCTGCGCTCGCCCTACATTCTCGGGATTGCGCTCTTCGTGGTGTTCATCTCCACCGTGAACACGCTGCTGTACTTCGAACAGCTGCGACTGGTGGAAATCACCTTCACAGAGACCACGGAGCGCACCCGGGTGTTCGCGCGCCTGGACTGGATCGTTCAGACGCTCACCGTGCTCTCGCAGATTTTCCTGACGGGCCGCATCGCTCAGAAGTTCGGCGTGAAGGCGCTGCTCACCTGGGTGCCCGTCGCGATGGTCATCGGGTTCCTCTCCATCGCGGCGATCGGCACCTTCGGTGTGCTCGCGGTGGTGTTCGTGCTGCGCCGGGCCTGCGAGTACGCCTTCATCCGGCCGGGCCGCGAGATGCTCTGGGCTCCGCTCGACAAGGAGACCAAGTACAAGGCCAAGAACACCGTCGACGTGCCTATCTACCGCGGAGCCGATGCCGTCGCCGCGCAGGTGAACAACCTCGTGGCCGCCTCCGGGGCGGGCGCAACCGGCGTCGCCGTGCTCGGCGCCCTCGTTGCGGCGGCATGGGGCGTGCTGGGCTGGTGGCTCGGCAAGCGGAACGAAACGCTGACCGCCGCCCCCGCCGAACAGAGCACCGCGGTCGCCGAGCCGAACCCGAAGCCCACCTGAGCTCACACGCGGTCCCGCGCGGCCCCCGGCCACGCCCGGCCCC
>JADGHX010000035.1 GCA_019683695.1 Steroidobacteraceae bacterium | reverse complement strand
GATGCGGGTCGGGCGGCGGGTTGTGCAGGGCGCGGCGTGGGTGCGTGGACATGATCAGCTCGGCTCACTGACAGGGATAGCATCTGCAGCTTCCGCATCGCCCGTGAGCTTCCGGAACAGGGCGAGCGCAAGGCACGAAAGAAGCATCGGTACGGCCATCGCCTGGAACACACCGGCGGGAGTGAATCCCGCGCTGAGCATCAGCCCCGCAGCAGCAGGGCTCAGCGTGTTGCCAATGCGCCCGAAGGCCACTGCGGCGCCAATTCCTGTGGAGCGAATCGCCGTTGGGTAGAAGCGGACGGCCGGCGGATAGAGCAGATAGAAGGCACCGGGAATGAACACGCCGCAGACGAACGCCATCGCGAGATTCACGGGGTCGCTCGTCGAGAGAGCGAAGCCGAGACCCGCAGAGCTTGCCGCGCCGACGAGAATCACCGCCATCAGTACCGACACTGCATTGAACCGGGTGCAGAAGAGCGGAAGCAGCAGGCCGCCCACCACGCCGCCGAAGTAATAGGCCGCGTTTGCACTCACGGCAAGCGCCTGGGACTTTCCGGCCTCGGTGAGAATGAGCGTGATCCAGCTCGTAAAGAAGCTCACGACCGCGCACACGCCGATGAAGGTGATCCACAAAAGCGACGTTCCCATCGCTCTCCCGTCGGCAAAGAGCGCACGCAGCTGGTTGCGGCGGTGCTGCGCCCGAGCGGGTGCGGGCAATGCGGCCGGCATATGGCTGATCCGCAGTGCTCGCAGGATCTCTTTCAGCTTGTCGCCTGTCGGTTCCCGCAGAAGCAGATAGCGGGGAGACTCAGGCAGAAACAAGAGAATCACGAGCGTCGTGACCGCGCAGAGCGCACCGACTTCGAGAATCGTCGTCTGCCACGCAACGTTCGAGACGAACGGAATCTTCATCAGGAGCGCCATGAGCAGGCTGCCGAAGGATTGGCCGAGGATCACGAATGCCACCACGCTGGCGCGCGTTCGCGTGGGCATGAGCTCGGAAACCAGCGAGGTGGCAGCCGGAATCACGCCGCCGAAGCCGATGCCGGTGAGGATGCGACAGACCAGCAGTTGCGGAACGCTGCTCACGAATGCCGTGGCCAGGGTCGAGAGCGTCATGAGGATCATTGCGCCACTCAGCGCCCAGCGCCTTCCGAAGCGGTCTGCGAAGTAACCGACGCTGACGCCGCCCAGGATCAGCCCGACCGAACCCGAGGCAAAGATGGCGCTGAATGCCGAGGCGGGAAGTGACCACGATTTCGCGATGGCCGGCGCAAGGAGCGGGACGAGGTTGAGATCGATGCCTTCCGTGACGAAGACCAGCACGCACAGCAGGACAGCGCGTACCTGTATCGAGGTGATCGGCGCCTCGTCGATCAGCGATTGCAGCGGCCGGTCGGGCCCACTGTCTTGCTGGCTCATCTGCTCTCCCCAACGCATCGCCCGGCGGAAGGCCGCCGGGCGATGCTCCGGTGCTGCGGCCGCTTGGGGGAACCGGCGCAGCGGTGTCTCACTTCAGAAGCGTTTCTTCACCGAGAGGAACCACTCGCGCGGCGGAGCGGGCTGCGCTTGCACGTTCGGGAAGCCGAGCTCCGCCAGCGTGAAGAAGTTCCTGTAGTAGAACTTGTCGAAAAGATTCGTCGCGCCCGCCGCCACGGTGATGTCGCCGTCATCGTTGGTGTACGTGATACGAGCGTTGAAGACCGAATAGGCGGGCTGGTTGTACGCCGTGGTGATCGCGCTGTAAGCGATGTTGCCCTGGTAGAACCAGTCAAGGCGCGGCGTGATGGAGCCGTTGAGCGACGGCGTCTGGAAGGCATATTGCACGCCTGCGCTCGCCGTCCAGTAGGGAATGCCGAGGAGTCGGCGATTCACGCGCGTGGGCGCCTCGAGATCGGGTGAGCTGAATTTCGAGTACCCCACCGAGCCATTGATCGCCAGCGCATCGAGCGGACGCGCATCGAATTCGAGCTCGGCGCCGCGGACTTTGCCGGGCGTGTTCACGAAATAGCTGCGGCCGATGCAGGTGAAGCCCGGCACGCCCGCCGCGATTTCCTCTGCGGTGAGCGTCCGGCACACCGTCGCGCCCTCGACGCCCGCAGGATGCGGGATCGTCACCTGCTGGCCTGGTGTCGGCTGGCCGTCCGGCCCGATCCGGTATTCCTGGCCACTCAGGGTCGTGGGGCGCGTCTTGTAGTCCGTGTAGAAGATGTCCGCATTCAGGCGCAGGCGGCGGTCGAACATGTCGGTCTTCACGCCGACTTCGTACGAGAGGATTTCGTCGCCGGGAACGGGAGTCACCTGGCTCGGCTGCAGCGGCCGTGAGTTGAACGAGGGCAGACGGAAACCGGTCGCGGCCGACACATAGGCCATCGTCTCGTCCGAGAACTGATAGTCGACGCCTGCCTTCCAGTCGAAGCGCTTGTCTGCAGGGTTCACGGTGAAAACGATGTCTCCTGCGGGCGACGCGTCCAGCAGGTTGCTGTATGACACCGGCTTTTCATCATCCGAGTAGCGTCCGCCGACAGTCAGCGACAGACGCTCGAGAGGCCGCACGGTCACGTTCGCATAGACGGCCTTGCTGTCCGGCTCGTAGATATTGTTCTGGTAGCGCTGAATGCCGTTGTAAGGCGAAACGAGCGTCGTGTGCACGAAGCCGTGGCCGCGGTAGTAGAAGAGACCCGTCGTCCAGTCGAACCGGGCGCTCGTGCCGGTGAGGCGCACCTCGCCCGAGGTGTGATCCTCGCCGGTGTTGTTGCGCGTGTTCTCGATGGCAAGCGGTGAGCCGTCCACATCGAAGGAGAACACGGTGTCCACCTTGCGATACCCGCCGACGATCGTGAGATCGATGTTGTCGGTCACGGAGAAGACCGCTTTCGCGGAGTAGCCCCAGTTGAGCATCGGGCTGATGCCCTGGTAGCGCAGGCCGCCGCGGAGGATGGAGCCGTTGTAGAACGTACTTCCCGGGACCACGGTGCCCGCGGGAATCGGATCGCCGTATGTGGCGTACGTCTGGTACGGATTACCGGTGATGAAGCGCTGGTCGTAATTGAAGCCGGGGCCGTAGAGCGCCACGATGGCCTGCAGATTCGCGTTGGCCTTGGCCGTGTTCTCGTTGATGGAGACGATCTGGTCGGCCTGGTTCTCCGACTCATCCTTCAGGTAATCGCCGGTGATCGTGACGGCAAGCCGGGGAGTCGCCTGCCAGAGGAGCGTGCCGCGCAAGGCGTGCACGTCTTCGCCGCCCAGATGGCCGATCACGCAGCTCTCGGGGGTGAAGTTGTCCGTATCCAAAACCAGACCCTCGGCATACGGAAAATTGCCCGCGAGCTCCGGCGTGCCGCGCCGGGTCATCTCGCAGCGGAAATCGAGCCGCTCCTGATAGCCGGTGCGCTTCTTCGCGACGCCGGAGAAGCGCACGGCGAGATTGTCGCCGAGCGGCAGGTTCAAGCCGGCGCGTACGTCGAAGCGGTCGTAGCGGCCGGTGGTGAGCTCGACATAGGCCGAGCTCTCGTTCATATCCGGCGCGCGGCTGACGAGATTTACGGCGCCGGCGAGCGCGTTGCGGCCGAAGAGCGTGCCCTGCGGCCCGCGCAGCACTTCGACGTGGTCCAGATCGAGAAGATCGAACTGCGAGCCGAAGATGAGCGGGTAGTAGACATCGTCGATGTAGTACGCAACGCCCGGCTCGCTGGCAAGGTTGGTGTCGCCCTGGCCAATGCCGCGGATGAACGCCGACACACCCTTGCCGAACGCACCTTGCGTTACGCGAAAGGTCGCGTTCGGAACGATCGAGGCGAGATCGGCCGTGTTCGTGATACTACGCTCCGCGAGCGTTTCGGATGTCACGGCGGTGATCGCGAGTGGCGTGGTCTGCAGCTCGGTCTTGTGCCGGGTCGCCGTGATGACGATGTCCTGGAGCACCTCCGGCCCTGCAGCGCCGCTCGAGGATGCCTGGGACTCTGCGATTGTGTCGCCGCTTTGCGCGTAAACAGCGCCTGCGGCGACGAACGCGATCAGCGACGGGGAAATGAAGCGGGTTGGTGTGAACAATGTCCCCTCCCATGTCGATGGCGCCTTCGCCGGGCGTTTCGTGACTTTGCGCGGACAGTAACGGGGGGGACGAGATGAAAACTTGCCTGCAGCGGCACGTCATGTTGCACGGTGCGACCGGTTTGCGCGCATTTTCGCGCGCCGTGACAGGCGTGACGGTCGTGCGTTGCCCGCGGCATTGGCATGATACATAGTGATGGACATGATCAACTCGCGAATCGACTGAGCCAGACGCAGGCCAAGGCCATGAGGGCACCAGACTCCAACACGAAGAGCGCCGCGTCCGGGGCGGGACGCCTGAAGCGATCGCAGGGTCTCGTACAGGAGGTGTTCGACCTCATCCGCGCGGACATCATGGCGCTACGGATTCCGCCGGATACGCGTATCTCGATCGACAATCTCGTCAGGGAACTGGGTGTTTCGCAGACGCCGATCCGCGAAGCGCTCAGCATGCTCGAAGCGATCGGGCTGGTCACGAAGCGGCGTTTCATCGGCTATTGCAGCGCGCCGCAGCTCAACCGCAAGCAGCTCGACGAGCTCTACGAAGTGAGGCTTCTGCTGGAGCCGTATGCGGCACGCTGCGCGGCCGAGCGGATGAGCGATGAGGAGATTCGCAGGCTCAGCGAGCTCGCCGCGAACATGGAACCCGGCGACACGCGGACCTCATACGATCGTTTCGCCGACCAGGATTCCGAGCTGCACGACATGATTGCGGCCGGCAGCGGTAATCGGCTCATTCAGGAATCCTTGGCCCGATTGCACGCGCACCTCCACATCTTCCGCCTTCGTTTTCACAGCGAAGTGACGACCGAGGCATACGCGGAACACGCGCGGCTCGTGGAAGCACTCGCGGCTCGCGATCCGGCCGCGGCGGAAGCGGCAATGCGCGCTCACATCGAGAAGTCTTACCAGCGCATCGTGCCGTTCGCGCAGGTCTGACAGGCCTGCCGTCGTTCGGGCTTTGATCCCCCGCAATCGCGAAGCGGCCGGACCGCCGCGGTCGCTCCTCTTGGCAACTTCCCTTTCACGATCAATCGATTGGAATCACGTTTGACACGAGCTCAGTACGATCCTATAGGATATAGGACGCGGCTGATGGGGCGCGGCCGTTTCGAACAACAAGGGGGGCAAGGTGGAAAGTTATCGCGCGTCGAGTCTTCCCCGGAGCACACGGCTTGCTGCCTGGTGCGCGCTTTACCGCGCACGCGTCGAGGATGCGGACTGGGCCGTTGCGGATCCCGATGGCTTCGATGCGGAGCTCCGAATCGGCGAGCTCGGTCCCGCACGGCTTGCGCGCCTCACGTGCGGACGAAGCACGATCGAGCGGACGGCCGAGCACACAGCCAGCGCCTCCCGCCGCATCTTTTCACTCATTCTTCAGGCCAACGGTTCCGGTGTGTTCTCGCAATACGGCCACAGGGCAGCTATGCGGCATGGAGATTTCATTCTCTGCGACAACGCGGCTCCGCATTCGTATCAGGCGACGGACAGCGCGGAACTCGTCGTGCTTCGCGTCCCTGCCACCGTGCTGAAGGAACGCTTGCCTTCCCCCGAGAATTTCTGCGGACGGCAGCTGCCTTCGACGGAGGGCCTGACATGCACGCTCGCAGCAGTGACGAGGAGCGTGTGCGCACAACTCGAGAAGGGCCTTTCGCGGGACTTTCGCAGTAGGGTTGCGACCCATCTGCTCGACATGATTGCGACGTCGTATGCGATCGCGTTCGATTCCCAGATCACCGCCTCGGCCGGTGTGAGCGCGCGACTGGCGCAAGTGAAGCGCTATATCGAGCAACATCTGCGTGATCCACAATTGAGCCCCTGTTCCATCGCGAGCGAGCTCCGGATGTCGCCGCGATATCTGAGGATGATTTTTTCGACGAATCAGGAGCCCGTGTCGGCGTACATCCTGCGCCGCCGCCTGGAGGAATGCGCGCGCCAGATGGCGGATCCGCTGTGGCGAGGGCATTCGATTACCGAGATCGCTTTCGCCTGGGGGTTCAACAGCGTGCCGCATTTCACGCGAAGCTTTCGCGACCGGTACGGGACCTCGCCGGGGCACTATCGACGGTTGCGGCTGGAAGGGAAAACGCAGGAGACCGCTCCGGCGGCTGCGGCGAATGGTGCGATTTCGGGGTTGGCGCTGACGGCCTGACGGTCCATCCCACGATCGAGAGCGTGCGGCTCGCTTACGAACTCTCCGCAGAGGACAAGCGGACTTCGTGTCGATCCGGGGTCGGATGCCGCAGCCCTTGAACCGGGTGGGCCGCCGCCGCGCTCTGCGGCGGCGGCACCGTAACTCCCCGCTGCAACCGCCGCTTCAGAGCGGCCCGTGTCTCCACGGCCCGGTGATCGCGAACGTGACACCTGGCGTCTGAATGTTCACGAACAGCCACTCTCGGAGCGATCGGCGAGTACTGCAGGTTCCCGTCGACGAAAGCCGGCCCCGCACCAACTTCGTGATTGCGGCACAGGATCGCCAGTGAACCCACCTGGCGCAGCACGCCCATGCCGTCATGCAGGGCAGGCGTGACCGGGCCGCCCGCGTAGTCTGGAAAGATCGGATCGCCCGTCCACCCGTGCGACCAGTATCGGAATCCGGGTGGCAGGCCGATCAGCGGCAGACCCGTCACCTCGTCGAGCGTCGGCACCGGATCGCCGTATGGACAGCGCACGCGGCGACGTCGTCGTCCGGAGTTCGAGGCCTCCGCGCTACGGATCATGGACATCTGCAACGTCGAGGCGATCGTGGCTGCGCTGATTGCTGCCGCACCACCACGCAGGAATGATCGACGATCGAACGACTCCCTCACGCCATGTTCGCGTGTGTCGCTGCGTGGCGCCTCTTCCTTTCCCGCACGCATCGACTCACGTTCGATCAGTTCGCGAATATCACGGATGCGCCGGCCCGTCTCGGCATCCATCTCACGCTGCAAACCACAATCGACTGTACTCATCATGACCCCTTCTCCTATGCACGTCTCGAGCAGAATGCGCGGTACCGGCTGCACTCGGCCGATGTTGAGCCACTCAGATCACGGGCTCATGGCGGAGAAATTGCAGGTCGATGTCAGCCGTGCGCGGTCGCTTCAGGCGATGGTAGTGGCTGCGTTTGAACGGCCTTGCGGGGATGCAGATGGCTGAGAAATTGCTCGGTCGCCGCGCGCCAGGTAAAGCGCTGCGCATGGGCCGCTGCGTCCTCGCGCTTCAACTCGAGTGCATTCAGGCACGCAGTACGCAGATCCCCATGCAGCGCGCCGGCCTTTGAATCTCCCAGCACGTCCAGGGGACCCGTAACGGGATAGGCCGCCACTGGCAAGCCGCACGCCAACGCCTCGAGCAGAACCAACCCGAAGGTGTCCGTTTTGCTCGGGAAGACAAACACATCGGCCGAGGCGTACACCTCCGCGAGCTCATGCTGGTCGAGCACGCCCAGGTAATTCACTTGCGGAAAGCGCTGACGCAAGCCTTCGAGCGCAGGCCCCGTACCCGCCACCCACTTCGATCCAGGCAAATCCAGCTCGAGGAATGCTTCGATGTTCTTCTCCACTGCCACCCGGCCCACGTAGAGAAATATGGGAGGCGTCGTTCGCAGCCGGTTGACCTTGCGCGGATAGAATATCCGATGGTCAACGCCGCGCGACCACATGCGTACGTTCGCGAAGCCCCAATTCTCCAGATCGCGCTTCACCACCGGGGTCGGCGCCAGAATCGCCTGCGACGGCCGGTGAAACCATCGCAGGTACGCGTAGGTCCATGCCAGCGGAATGCGGGTTCGCGCATGCACGTACTCGGGAAAGCGCGTGTGATATGCGGTCGTGAACGGGTGAGCTCGCTTCATGGCCCAGCGGCGAGCGGCAAGACCGAGCGGACCTTCGGTCGACAAATGCAAGGCGTCCGGATCGAAGCGGTCGAGCCGCGCACACACGCGGCGGCCCGGCATCAGAGAGAGTCGTATATCGGGATAGGTCGGGCACGGCACGGTCCGGAACTCGAGTGGCGTGAGGTAGTCGACCTCGTGGCCCATCGCCTCGAGCTCTGCGCGCGTGTTCTTCAAGGTGCGCACGACACCGTTGACCTGCGGCTCCCAGGCATCGGTGACGATCATGATCTTCATGCTTACGTTCTGACCCCTCGTTCAGGCAGCAGCGTCCTGCATCTGATCGATGCGACCCAGATTGAGCGGCTGCGCCTGCCTCGTACGCCAATGAATGATTTCCAGCTCGCCGGCGAACGTTTCAACCAAGGCAGTCATGCTTTCGACCCAATCGCCGTCGTTGCAATACAGGACGCCGTCGATGTCGCGTATCTCCGCTTTGTGGATGTGCCCACATACGACGCCGTCGCAACCTCTCCGCCGAGCCTCCGCCGCCATTGCGCTCTCGAACTGCGAGATGAAGTTCACCGCATCCTTGACCTGATGCTTCACAAACTGCGACATCGACCAATACGGCAGCCCCAGGCGCAAGCGCACCGCGTTCATCCAGCGATTGAGCTTCAGCAGCAGGTCATAGAGCCAACTGCCCAGGTGAGCGAGCCAGCTGGCGTGCTGCATGACTGCATCGAAGAGGTCGCCATGCGTCACCAGCAATCGCTGGCCGTTGGCGGTGACATGGATCGCGTCTTCGGCCACCTCGATACCGCCGAAAGACAGACCGATGAACTGGCGGGACACCTCGTCGTGGTTGCCCGGCACATATACGACGCGGGTACCCTTGCGCGCAGCGCGAAGGATTTTCTGTATCACGTCATTGTGGGTCTGCGGCCAGTACCAGCCTTTTCTCAAGCGCCATCCGTCGATGATGTCGCCCACCAGGTAGAGTGTGTCGGCGCTGTGAACGCGCAGAAAATCCAGCAGATAGTCGGCGCGGCATCCCGGCGTCCCGAGATGGATATCCGACAGCCAGATCGTGCGGCAATGCCGGGCCTCGGTGTCCGTCACAGGCCCACGGTTGTTGCGCCCAATGCCATGGCAGCGATGGTGTCGCGATCGCGCTTCACGATCATGTCAGTACCGTGATGGTTCTGTGACGGCCCCTTTCTCTGCGCTCAACCTCGCGCGAGCAGACGCGCCGTCAGCGTGATCCAAACAAGCGCGCACATCAGCAAGGCCAGCATCACGGCCGCACTGCCGTAGTCCTTCGCGCGCTTCGACAGGCCGTGATGCTCGAACGAAATGCGATCGACTGCGGCCTCGATGCTGGATTTCAACAGCTCGACGATGAGCACGAGCACGACAGAGCCAATCAGAAGCAGGCGCTCGATCGCGCCATACGGAACGACGAGCGCGGCTGGCAGCAGGAATGCTGCCAGCAGCAACTCCTGACGGAAGGCGCTTTCCTCCCTGACGCAAAAGACGAGCCCACTCCACGAGTTGTGGAGTGCATGCCACGCACGAGTGAGGCCCTTGTTACCTTTGTGCGGGTTGTCATCTGCCGAGTACTCGTCGCTTGCACTCATCCGCTTCGACCTTGATTTGTTTCACAGTTCGCAATGTCACAGCTCGTTCACAAACAGTAAAACACGCGCAAGTTACAGCTTGGCGTCGCGGCCGGGGAATGTTGCAGCAGACCTGTCATCCCGCCGTAGCATGCGGCGGGCACACTCACTTGCACGCAAGCGCAGATGCACGGCGCCGCGGACACGACTATGAGAGCTGCAAGGATCACAGGTCTGTTCTGTCGCATCGACGCGTTCGAGTATGCGTGGTGCCTGCGTCTGAATAGCGCGTGCAGTCGGGACTCACTGCGGCAACTGTTTGCTGTTGTCAGCCGCGTGGGCGACGGCATGTTCTGGTATGTGTTGATACTCATGCTGCCGCTGATATACGGCGGTGACGGAGTGATTCCCGCGGTCCGCATGGCGCTCGCGGGCCTTTTGGGACTCGCCTTGTACAAGTTTCTGAAGTTCCGGCTCGTACGCGAGCGGCCCTATGTGACGCTCAGCGGTATCGTCGCAGGTACGCAAGCGCTCGATCGCTACAGCTTTCCTTCAGGGCACACCTTGCATGCCACGAGCTTCTCAATTCTCGCGATCGACGCGTTTCCGGAGCTCGGGTGGCTGTGCGCGCCGTTTGCGGCGCTCGTTGCCATGTCACGCGTCGTGCTCGGGTTGCACTATCCGACGGATGTTGCTGCGGGCGCCGTGATCGGGACTGCACTCGCACTCGGTGCGATGGTGGTCGCACCGGTGGGGTGACGGGGCTGTGGTCGTCGTTGCCGCTTCAGCGAGGCTGCTCAGAATGAATAGCTCAACGTGGCCAAGTACTCGCGCGGTCGCGCGTACGCGATCTCCGCGTAGCCGCTACCGGTGGAGAGCGACGAATTGCCGGCGACGGGATAGAGCTTGTCCGTCGCATTGTTGACGGCCAGAGTCACTTGCCACGGCCCGGAGTCCGGAGCGATTGCGAACGACCCGTTCAACACCGTGTAGCCGCCGAGCTGCGCAATCTCCGGCGTGTTGGTGGCGTCAAAGAACGTTTTGCTCTGGTACGAGGCGTCGATGCGCGGCGTGACCCGCAGACTCCCGGTGCGAAGCGTGTACGCCGCGCCGACATGGCCCTGCCAGCGCGGCGCGAACGGCAATGCGTTGCCCACCTGCAAGCCCGGGGGAATCACGGCCAGCGGCGTGATGTCCAGGCGATCAATGCGGCTCTCAAGATGGCCGACGCTGGCCTCGATGTTTAATTCGTTGGTCGGCACCCACGTGAGCTCGGCCTCCGCACCCTTGATGGACGCCTTGCCCGCGTTCGTGAGGAACGGGGCGACGCCCGTGGGCGCAGGCCCGCGGTAAGTGACCTGCATATCCGTGTACTTCGAATCGAACACGGCAAGGTTCAGACGGACGGTGTTATCGAAGAGATCGAGCTTGGCGCCGAGCTCGACGCTCTTCACCTTCTCCGGTTTGAACTCCTACAAGGCCGCCTGCTGTTCCGGTGTGAGCACGGAGTTGAAGTGGCTGTTCCAGCCGCCGCCTTTGAAGCCCTCCGCATAGCTCACATAGGTCATCGCCTGTCGGCTCCAGCGATAGCTCAGCGACGCAGACGGCGTGAACGCGGAGAACGTGTCGCGATACCACCGCAACGGCACCTGCTTGATGTCCGGCGTCGAGTAATCGAACTGATCCGGATACGAGCCTTTGTCGTCCTGCGTGTAGCGCGCGCCCACCGTGGCGCCGAGCTGCTCGCTGAACGTGTACGTCCATTGCGTGAAGGCGGCCCAGCTCTTGTTGTCCACGACGTTGTTGTCACTGTCGTGCTGAACGCCGGGCGGCGGCGGATTCAGATCGACCGTCGCGATGTCGTTGGACCGCTGCTTGAAGTAGTACGCCCCGACGACGCCGGTCAGTGCGTCTCGCCGGCAAATACCCTGCAGCTCCTGGCTCCACTGCCAACCGTCCACGTCGTAGAACGTATTCAGGATGGTGAGCGGCGTGTTGTCGGCATCGCGGGCGCCGGTCCAGCGCACGTTGCGGTACGCGCTGATCGACTTGAGGCTCACCGCGTCCGTCAGGCTGTACGTGAGATTGATTGACGTGCCCCACGCTTCCAGGGTGCTCTTCAGCGGCGTGGTCCCATTGTTGGAATATGGCCCGCGTCTCTGAAAGCTGTTGGCACAGCGATCGTCGGGAATATTCGGCACCGCCGGGAGCGACGCGAAGTTGCCGTTGAACCCCGGGCAGCCCGCGTCGGAGCTCGCGACGCGCGGAAACGTCTGCGCTGTATTGATGGTCGCGAATACGAGCGGGCTGCCGTGCTCGTCCGCATTCGAGTAGTCGGCCAGCCAGCGGGCTTCCAGCTTGTCGGTCGGCTTCCAGATGAATTTGCTTGTTAGCGTGTAGGTGTTCGTATCGCCGAGGTCCGTGCCGTCGGTGCGCGTGACGTAGCCGTCCTGCTTGCGACGGCCGGCGGTGAAGCGCGACTTCAACGTGTCCCCAAGCGGCACGTCGACGGCGGCAAAGCCGTCGATGAGGTCGTCCGAGCCGAATCCGCCGCGCAGCGTGCCGCCGAATTCATCGCCCGGATCTGTGGTCGAGAGGAGGATCGCACCGCCGATGGTGTTGCGACCGAAGAGTGTTCCTTGCGGCCCGCGCAGGACTTGCACGGATGAGATGTCGCGCAAGTCCATGCGCGCACCGACCGCCGTGCCGATGTACACATCGTCGATGTACATGCCGACGCCCGGGTCGACAGTCGAGGTTGGGTCGGTCTGACCGATCCCGCGAATGAAGACTTGCGATGACGAGTTGTTCCCGGCGAGCGGCGCATTCGTGCCAAACTGCAGGTTCGGAACGACCTGCGTCAGCTTGTCCGTCTGAAAGATCTGCCGCTGCGCGAGCGCATCGCCGCTGAATGCCGTGATAGCGACGGGCGTATCCTGCTGGTTCTCGCGCACTTTGCGCGCGGTAACGGTGATCTCTTGCACGGTGGCCCGCTCGGGCTCCGCCGTGGGAGCCGCAGTCGAGCTGCCGGCCCGCGATGTGGGCTGCGCCTGGGCGAGGCGCAGCGGTCGAGTCACGTCGCGAAATGAGGCCGCGTTGCTCCCGTCGGGCGCATACGCGCTGATCCGTGGCGCCACGTCGCCGGCCGCGGTGTGCGCTGTTCTGCGAAACGCGTGCTCCGAGCGAACCTCGATGGTCTTGTCGTTGAGCTGCTGGAACGTGAGATCCGTGCCGCGCAAGAGCTTATCGAGCGCGGTCTTGGGAGTGAACGTTCCGTTCAGCGCCGGCGCGTCGTGCCCATCCGTGAGATTCGACAGGAAGATGATCTGGATCCCGCTCTGGGTGGCGAGCTCCTGGAGTGCCGAGCCGAGCGGCTGCGATGCAATCTTGACTGTACAGAGGCCGTTCACTGCGTCGCCCGCGCAGGCGACCATCGACGCGCCGAGGCTCAGCAGCATGCCGACTGTTGTCTTGACGCTGATGTCCATACTCCCCCTCATGCATCTTGCTCTGAATTATTGCGTCGTATCGGGAACCTGTTGAGTCACCACAACGCGATCCGGCGATCTTTCGATCGTCACGCCGGGAAACCCGGCGAGAAACGTCAGGAACGACGCCGGATCGTTGGCCTGGAACACGCCGGTGACCTCTTGCTCGCGCAACTCGGCGCTGCGAATTTCGATGATCTGCCGGTTGTAGCGATTGAACTCGTCCGCCACTTCGCCGAGGTGTCGATGCTCGAACACGAGCTTCCGTTGCGTCCAGGCGATGGCGCTGGCGACATCGGTGCGCACCGCGCGCCGCGCGGTGCGCGGTGCGAGCGTGAGCTGCTCGCCCGCTTCGAGCGGCAACCCGCTCGGCTGCGCGCCCTGATTCTTGTCGGTCGGAGTGATGACCGCGACTCGCCCTTCGACGACAGTCACCGTCGTGCCCGTCGGCCGACGGTCGACATTGAATTGCGTGCCGATGGCGCGAACCGTCGTGTCCTCGGTCGTGACTTCGAACGGCCGCGTCGCATCGTGCGCCACTGCGAACAGGGCTTCGCCGGCCAGCAGCTTCACGGTGCGGCGCTCGCTCGACATGCGGATTTCGATGGAAGACGCGGTATTGAGCGTGACCAGTGAGCCATCGCTGAGCACGACCGAGCGCTGCTCGCCGACCGCAGTTTCAATGCGCTCCGGCCTCAGGTGGACGTAGAGTCCGATGGCCATCGCGGCCACGGTCGCAACGACTATTGCGGCAAGGCGTGGACCTGTAAGCCATCGCACACCGAATGCCCGCTTTTCTGTGGACGATGCGCGCTGTGCCGCCGCGGTGGCAAAGCGCGCATCGACGGTCGCGAGACTCGCGACTTCGTTCGCGGACGCTTTGGCCGCACGGATCAAATCCGCCGTCGGCGTGTCTGGCCACGGCGTGTTCCGCGAGGTGAGGAAACGAGTAAGCCGAGCTGCATCCAGATACGCCTCGACTCGCTCGGGCGAGCGCGCCACCCATTCGGCAAACGCACGGTGATCGGCGGGCGTCGGGTTGCTTTCGTTCAAAAGCATCCACCATGCCGCGGCCTGCTCCGCGACCGGCGCCGTCGGCGGGATTTCGTTCGTGTGACGTCGATCCATGGTCGATCCGCTCAACTCGTCATTGCGCTGCGTAGCTGCTGGTAACCGCGCGTCAAGTGGCGGCGAACCTGGCGCTCGGTGAGCGCGAGCTCGCGCGCGATATCCTCGCAGCGGCGCTCTTCACGGAATCGCAGCACCATCACGGCGCGAGTCATCGGGCTCATCGCTTGCAGCGTTCGCTCCAGCAGCGTCCGCGAGATCTCGGCGTCGACCGCAAGCTCGGGAAGAGAGTCGTCCGGCAGCAAGTCCTCGTCGATGGCCGCGAACAGGTCCGCCGGCAGCTGGCGATCGCGCCACTCGGAAACGATGTGAGATGCGACTCGCAGCAGATACGCCTGTGGGTTACGGACCGTCCCCAGGTCGCGCGCGTGCAAGAGGCGCAAATACGTCTCCTGCGCAAGATCCTCGATGTCCACGCGCGCAGACACGCGCCGGCCGATGAACCGGAGAAGACTCCGGTTCCAGCGCTTGCGCCAGCCCAGGATGAGCGTGCCATTGGCCATGATGGGCATCGTCGCGTCGGTTTCTCGCTCGCTATCCCTATAGAGCGGTGCGCGCCGGCATCTCTACCCCCCTTCCGTAAAAAATATTTTAGGGCTTTCCTTGCCGATGCCCCTCACAAGTCGACCCCGACGCGCAGTCCGTACCGGCGGGGCGGTCCGCAGAGCTCGTTGCTCGATGCCGACCCTGGCCGCTGACGTGGTCCGCGTCCGTGAGGTTCGTGCCGTACGCTTCGACGAACCCACTGTCCTTGCGCAGGGTGAGCATGGCCGGAATTCGACCCGCGCACGACCGGGGGTCGCGTCATGCAACGAAACGTCAAATCTATCGACAGTTGCAGTTCACCGACCGTGGGTGCGGGGCCAGACTCTGAACCGGAGCGCTACTCAATAGCGGGGGGACGTCGAGCCGCCTGTTGCGCGCTGGAGAGGATCTCCCGTGCTTGCTCCCTCCTCAGCTTGTCCGCAGGTGCAAGCGACTCATCCAGACGCGCTCGTGGAGCGTTTCGCCGTACTGCCGATAACGATGCTGGCCTTCCTCCCCCAGCAGATCGCAAAGCGACTGTGGCGGCCGCGTCGCGGCTGTACCATATAATCAGTAACGTCGCTTCGACTTCCGAATGCATGCTTCGTTATCTTGCGTGGTCGCTCGCTGTTTTGATCCTGATCCTGGGTGCGGACGTCAGGGCGCAGGACAGCGATCAGTCCGCTCAGATCGCCGGCGAGTGGACGATGAAAGGCGAACGGGTCTGCTTACCGCGGATCCCAGACGAGAATGGCCGCGTGCTCCTGGACTGTGCGATCGGGTTGCGCGGCGACGACGATCACTACTACGGGCTTCGGGCGGCGGATCCGTCGAAACGTGAGCCGTTCCCTGCCATGAATGAGCGCGTGCTCGTACGCGGCCGCTTTGTTCCCGGCGATGACGGGCGCTACGAGATCGTAGGCCACATTCTCTACACGAGCATCGAGCCGCTTGATGATCCGAAGGTCGTGACGGGTACTTTGTTGTGCCTGGCAGATGAGCCCGGCGCACCGAGTTCGACCCGATGCCGGTCGGCCATCCAAACTGCGGGCGGACGCTTCTGGGGTTTGGAAGCGAGCTCCTTCGACAAGGTGGCCGACGCCCTCGCGCTGACTCCAGGCATGCAGATCGAGGTCGAAGGAATGCTTGTCTCGCCTGGGCCAGAGGACTGGCATCCGTGGGCGTACAGATGGGCGCCACGCCACGTCGAAGGCGTGCTCGAAGTGAAACGCGCCGAGGTGGTGCGCTGACCTTTCAGCGCTTCATTCGGATCAATGCCCATTCGTTGACCTACCGAGTGAGTCCTCCTCTCGCTGGGGTGGCGGCGTTGTGAGGATGAAATGAAAGGCTTGCGATGGTGCTTCCCTTGGCCGCTCGCCTTCGCCCCATCACCTCCGCACCCGCTCCCTCGGGCTTGTTCGGCGACTTCCTTTCCCGGCCCGCGTGTCTGTGTCACAGTCATCGACGCAACGGGCCGAGGAAGGGAGTCGAACGACCATGAAGCTGCGCAATCGCATTCTGCTTGGGATCGTTCTCGTCCTGGTCGCCGCGATCGGGACGCTGGCTGTCGCGATCAGTTACAACGCGCCATGCGAGCCGGCAACGCCGCTCTCGTCGAGCACAACTCACATGAAGGCGGCTGTGGCTAGGTGCTATGGCCCGCCAGATGTCATCGAAATCGTCTCCATCGGAAAGCCGCTCCCCGCAGACGATGAAGTGCTCGTGAAGGTCCACGCGGCTGCGCTCAATCCGCTCGATTGGCACAGAGTCCGCGGTGAACCGTTCCTGATGCGTCTCGACAACGGGCTCGGCGCACCGCATGAGCCGCGTATCGGCGTGGATTTCGCGGGAACGGTCGAGGCTGTGGGCAAGCGCGTCACGCGATTCAAACCAGGAGACGAAGTGTTCGGCGGGCGCACAGGCGCGCTAGCGGAATACATCACCGTTCGCGAGACCGGCGCGATCGTGCACAACCCCGCCAACGTCTCCTTCGCTCAAGCAGGTTCGGTTGCCATTGCCGGTGTAACAGCGCTGCAGGGGTTGCGAGATCGTGGGCACCTCGAGTCAGGTCAAAGGGTATTGATCAACGGTGCCTCCGGCGGAGTCGGTACCTATGCCATTCAAATCGCCAAGGCGCTCGGCGCCGAAGTAACCGCCGTATGCAGCACGCGCAACGTCGAGCTCGTGCGCTCGCTCGGGGCCGATCATGTCGTTGACTACAAGCACGAAAACTTCACGGAACGCCGTGATCAATACGACCTGATTCTCGACAACGTCAGCAGCCAATCGATCGCAGCAATGAGGCGCGTGATGAAGCCGGACGGCAGACTCGTTATCGTCGGCGGCACCTCGCGCGAGCCATGGATCGGCCCGTTGCAGCACGCGATTGCAACAGCGCTCCACGCCCCCTTCGCAAGTCAGGAAATGGGCATGTTCTTCGCGAGCATGAAAAAGGCAGATCTCCAAACCATTGCCGATCTCATGCGCGACGGGAAGGTGACGCCGGTCATCGATCGCGAGTATCCGCTTTCCGATGCGGCAGCCGCGCTCGCTTATCTCGAAGAAGGACACGCAAGAGGCAAAGTGGTGATCAAGATCGCGGAGGCCGATGCGCGCGCTCAGCGCGCAATCGAGAATATGAGAATGGAGAGGTGAGAACGAGCCGCTGGCGCCTTTGCGCCTGACTGTCCGCTCTCTCATTCCCGATCTCTGGCCCGCGCTCGAAGATCTCTTCCGCAAGAATGCTGATCGGCGATTTCGTCACGCGAGCGTAGGCTGCTGTTGATCACACCTCAATCGCAGAGAGGTAGCAACTCAGCCACCTTGGCCTTGGGTGGACTTCAGGTAGTGCGCAGCGATTTCGTCGCTGGTCGTTACCCAAACCTCCTTGTGCGAGGTCACATACTCGAGTGCTTTCGCCACGTATTTGTGTCGAAACGCCTGACCCACAACGAACGGATGCAGTGCAAGCGCCATGACGCGCCCGGACTGTGCGCCCTCCTCGTATAGCTGATCGAATTGATCGACCACGGTGCGATAGAACGCTTCGCCCGACGTACTCTTAGCCACGAACAACATGATGTCGTTCAGCTCGACAGAATACGGTACGGAGATCATGCCAAGGACGTTGAGTGCAAATGGTTGGTCGTCGGCGGTCCAGTCGAGGACGTACGTCAAGCCCAGCTCCTTCAATAACCGTGGTGTTTCGAAAGTCTCGGTCAACCCTGGCCCCATCCAGCCCTTAGGCTTCTGACCGGTTGCCCCTGGTGATCGTATTGACGATGTTCTCGAGCACTTCACGTTCCTGCGCCACTGTCATGTCCGTATGCAGGACGGAGTTGCTCTGCCCATGAGCGAGCCACGCCCAGTTGCGCTCATTGCCTGCGCGAATGATATGGGGATAGTGGTGGGCCACCTCGGAATTCAGAAGTACGGAGGCGCGCACACCATAGCGATCGAGCGCGTCCATCAAGCGCCAGATCCCTACTCTCACGCCATAATCACGCCAGCCGTAGTTGAGTGGATCCGGGATGAGATGCGATGTTCCAGCCCAGATACTCGTTGAGGGCTTGTCGACTGCAAAATGCTCGACGTTCAGGCCGACGTAGAACGCGACGCGCGCGCCGTTCGGCCACGCGAGTCTTGGGCGTTCAACGATAGGTGAATAGTTGTAAAGTTCATTGTTCATCGGATCGTCTTCCAGCGTTTGTCGCTGCGTTGATATGGATCAAGCCTAACGACGCTGGATGCCGACGAAAATGCGCCAGGCGTCCAAACACTTCGGACATTCAGTCCACAATCATCATGCCAACGGACAGCGTCCGCTCGATCAGAGCATTCGTACGTGCCGCACAGACGCGCAGCTTTACGGCTGCAGGCAACGAGCTTGGAATTTCGGCCTCAGCGGTGGGCAAGACGATCGCGCGCCTGGAAAGCGAGCTCGGTGTGCGACTCTTCCATCGCTCGACACGAAGCGTGAGCCTCACAGCCGAAGGCGAGTCGTTCCTCGAACGTAGCCGACGCATTCTCAGTGAGCTCGAAGCAGCGAGATCGAGTTCGCACAGAGGCGCGCCGTGCCGCGCGGCAAGCTGCGTGTCAGCCTCCCCGTCGCCGGCATGCTGATGATGCCGGCGTTGAATGCGTTCATGCGCGCCTATCCAGAGGTGCAGCTCGATCTCGAGTTCACCGACCGGCTCGTGGATGTGATCTACGAAGGTTTCGATGCCGTCATCCGGTCTAGCGCGATGACGGACTCACGTCTGACAGGCAGGCGACTTGGTGAATTCCATCTGATGCTAGTCGCCTCGCCGGACTACCTCGCGCGCCACGGCACACCCCGCACGCCTGAAGATCTCACGAAACACGCATGCCTGCTTCATAGATTCGCAAACAGCGGGAAGTTCGAGCGCTGGCCACTACCGCGCGGTGATGAAGGCATCGACCTCACGCTACACGCTGTTGCGATTGCAAACTCGATCGAGCCGCTCGTCTCGATGGCCGAGCAGAACCTGGGCATCGCCTGCCTCCCGGATTTCGCGATCAGAGCACAGCTCAGCGAGGGGAAGCTCAAGCCAGTGCTCGAGCAGTACGTCGAACACACGGGGTCCTTTCACCTGCTCTGGCCGTCGGGCCGCAGTGTCGCACCGAAGCTCCGCGTCTTCGTAGATTTCATGAGCGCGCATCTGCTTCCAGGCAGATCGGCAGATGGAACGACGCGACGCGCGCGGTCGAAGAAGAGATCGTAGCTGTACCGTCCCTGTATCGACGCTCGTTACCTCCGAGGGATCGCTGGCCACCGCCACGCCGTTCCACTCACCCAGTTTCCGCCCTGCTCCACAACGAGACGCCGGCTTCGTGGGTGAGGTGTTCGGCGACGCCAACCGTCGTCGTCAGATACCCCAACCTCCCGGTCAGCGTGCCGGGATCACGTTCGCGTGGCGTATGTAGAGCCGCCACGTCCCGCCCTCGTTCCGCCAGATGTTCGTGAAGCGCCGCTTCACAGCGCGACCCGCGGCGAGGCCGGCGCTCGGCGCGTCGGCGAGTGGGACGACCGTCTCGAGCCCCATGATGATGACGTACGGTCCGTCGACCTGGATGAATTCGATCTGCCGCTCGAACGTCGAGAAGTTGATGACACCCGCGCGCACGAAGGTGTCGAGGACGGCGCGCCGGCCGACTACGACCTGATTGTTCGGCGCGTTGACCACAAACTCGTCGGACCACAGCCGCTCCAGCGCCGCGGTGTCGCGCTGCAGGGCCGCGAGTCGCTCCTGGTCGTCGAGAGAGCGTACGTGCTCCTGAACCGTGTCGTGACTTTGTGCCATGACAGTCGCTCCCGGAAGCGTGCCGAAGATAAGCAACAGTGCGACGAGCCGCCGCATGGAGATACCCTCAACCGAAGACGTCGGCCACCACGCTAGCCGCCGCGCCGCGGCTTCGCTAGGCTGTGCGCGCCTGGCCGTTCGACCGAGGGTGACACCAATGATATCGGTGACGACGGACAGCGTCCCCGAACGGGAGCGCGTGGAGTTCTGGGCCGATCTCGTGAGCCGCCACGTTACGCCGATCCGGATCGAGCCGTCCGGCGCGCATTCGGTGCACGGTGAAATTCGGGCGCACGCCATCGGCGCGCTCGGGGTCGCACAGGTGTCCGGGATGGGGGTGCTGGCGTCACACACTCGCGCGCACATCGCGCGCGCCACCGACCACGTCTACGCGGCCTGCGTCCATGTCGACGGCGAGGCCCGACTCACCCGTCGCGGCGAGACGATCGCACTGCGCCCGGGCGACGTCTTCATCACCGACAGCCGACACCCGTTCACGTTTGATCTCGAGCGACGCTGGCGGCACCTGGTGGTGACCCTGCCGGTTCACTGGCTCGACGGGCGGGTCGCGCGACCGGAAGCGCTCGCCGGCGCCGTCCTGCGCGGCCATCCGCTCGCCCAACTTTGGGCACGCCACCTGGCCGCGGGCGTTGCCGTCGCCGACCAGCTCTCCGCGACCGCGAAGGAGATCTTCGCGCGACAATCCGTCGAATTGTTGGGCGAGCTGCTCGACGAGTCGCACCGCCCTGGCCGCTCGCCCTCGGAGGCGGCACGCGCCGCGATCTACGCCAGCGCCTGCCGCATCATCGCCCTGGAGTTCGGCAACCCCGATCTGACGCCGGCCGTCATCGCGCGCGCGGTCGGCGTGTCGAGCCGCGCGCTGGCGCGAGTGTTCGCCGCGCACGGTGAGACGGTCATGCGTCGTGTGTTCGACGAGCGCGTGCGTCAGGCGGCACGCCTCCTCGCGGCGCCGGAGGCCGCGGACCGCTCGATCAGCGCGATCGCGTTCGGCTGTGGCTTCAACGACCTGTCGCATTTCGGGCGTGTCTTCGCCCGCAAGATGCACGCAACACCCTCCGAGTGGCGGCGCCGGGCGTTGTGAGGCACGCGGCCAGACGAATGGGACGGCGAATTTCGCTCCTCTTTCCGCGGCAGATTACCGACTATCATGTCGAGGTGTTCAGTACTTTCGGTTTGTGTGGTGCCCGGGTTGCGACACAAATCCTTAGTGCATTGGGCCGCAGTGGTGGCCGGTTCGTGCCTGCTGGCGGCGTGCACTGATGGTGAGCAGATTGTGGATGGGAAGGTGCAGCTCAGTCTGGGTGAGCGGTGTTACCGGATTCCGCTCTGGAACGCGGAACTCATTCATGCGTCGCCGTTCCCGGGTATCAGTCAGCCCGTATCAAACCGCACGTTGCGGCTGCAATTCTCCACCGCGGAACTCGAGCAAGCCATTCCGGGATTTCGCGTCCCGCACGATGTGTATGGTCGTCCGAGGAAGGACGCTCTGGTGAGCGTTTTCTGGAGGACACCGGCCGAAATTGCACGGGATGACCGTAATAGTCAGAACATGCACTACGATATCTGGTACGGGCTCGGCGATTACTCCGCGCGCGTTATCGAACCAATACCGGGTACATCGTTCTGGCGCATCTATCCAATTGCCGGAGGTACCTGGATGGTCGTTACGAAGCGTCCTGACGAACAGCGGCGAGACACGCATCTGGATAAGGACTTCTGGATTGCCACGTGCTCTCGCATGCACATACAGGGCGCTGAGAGCAGCTGCATTTCGAGTGTCGAGGCGGGCGAGCTCACAGGTACCTTCTACACGACGGAAGCGAACCTTTCTGTCCGAAACCAGATGATGGAGTACGTGCTCATGAAACTGGACGAATGGCGCGCGCCGTGCAAATGACTGCGCGGTATCATCGAGCGCTATCGTCGGCGCGAGTTCTCGGTGAAGGAAGCGCTCGTGGAGATGTACCTGGCGGGGGTATCGGTGCGCCGAGTCGAGGACATCACCGAAGCGCTGTGGGGCACGCGGGTGAGCTCAGGGACGGTCTCGAGGCTGAACCAGAAGATCTACCGCCATATCGAGGCCTGGCGCAATCGGAAGATCGAGGGAGAGTTTTCGTACCTGTACCTGGACGGAGTGATTCTCAAGAGAAGCTGGGCGGGGGAAGTGCGCAACGTCTCGGTGTTGGTGGCGATCGGCATCGGCACCGATGGATTCCGGCAGATTCTGGGTGTGGCCGAGGGAGAAAAGGAAGATCTGGAAGGCTGGCGCGGCTTTCTGCGTCACCTGAAGGATCGCGGCCTCAGGGGCGTACGACTGATCGTCTCCGATGCCTGCAGAGGGCTTGTGGAAGCGGCAGGCGAAGTCTTTCCGAAGACCGATTGGCAGCGCTGTGTGGTTTCACTTTTATCGCAATGCGTTCAGCCATGTGCCGAACGGCAAGGTGGCCGAGGTGGCGCGTATGCTCAAGGCGATCCACGCCCAGGAAGATCGCAAGGCTGCAGCGGCGAAGGCTAAAGAGGTCGTCGCCCGACTGAAGGCGATGAAGCTCAAGACTGCAGCGGAGCTCGTGGAGCAGAAGATCGGTGAGACGCTGACCTACGATGCGTATCCATCGACGCACTGGCGCCAGCTTAGAACGAATAATCCGCTCGAACGGATCATCCGTGAGATCCGGCGGCGGACCCGAGTGGTCGGAGCATTTCCGGATGGCCACTCGGCGTTGATGCTGGTTGCGGCGAGACTGAGACACATCGCTTCAACCAGGTGGGGCAAGCGACGCTACTTTGTGATGGAGACGCTGTTGAATCCCGCGAAGCAGGAGGCGGCCTGATGAAGTCACTTCTGCCCGGCCTTCGGCCGGTCAGACTGCACTACGGCTTCGCCGCTGCACGGGAATTGTAGAGAAAACTGCCGCAGATCAGACGACCGGACCGAGTCACTGCCAAGAAAGAGCGAAGGATTCGTTGCACTACCGCCCAATGCGGCCCCGCTTGTGAGTTGGTCGAGCACGCATTTCCCAAGTCTTCTCGCCTCGAAAGATATAGTCGATCCAGGGCTCGTCGATAATCAGGGCTGTGTGGATAGCTTCCTTTGTCGTCGGTATCAATTGCTTCTTGTCAAACGTTGCGCGAGCTGTCATCACAGCCCGCGAGACTAATCAGTGTATCATGCGAAGCGACCGCTTCTCGGCGAGCAAACCCAGCGGCCGACGGCGACCCAAACTCCTCCACTTGTGACCACCTGAAACTTACCCACGATGAACTGCACCGGTTGAGGCCGCTTCAGCTCGTGCTCGCCCCGGACAGAATGGGGACCATTGATAGCTGTGGCACGATGACGTGGATCAGGCGCGCTTCGTTGTCTGTGAGCGACCGCGGAAAGCAAAAACGGTGATCGGGCAATCGCGTGACGAAGTCATGCTTCTCAGTTTGATAGAAGTTGTGCAGTACGAACTCGATGAACCAGCGCGGAGTCAGCGGGGCGGAAACGGGAATGCGGCAGCTCTTGATATCGCCCAATGTGAGATGACATCGAGGATGCTCTACATCCTTAGCAGCGCCTTCGTCGAAGTCGAATCGCAGCGGGAAAGGCACCATTTGTCTCGACACAATGTCTAGGAAGAGCTCGTCCCGAAAGTACACTTCCGGATCCTCCTGAAACGGTCGAAGGCTCGGAGATGGGTAGTAGGCCAAACGATGCCTGATCAGCCGCTCTCCTTCTAGGAGATACATCATTTGAAGGATGCCTCCATCGATCAGCTTGGCGGTGTATGACCTCCTCTTAGATAGCTCACCATGGGCCTCGCTATAATCGATGTCACCCAGCACAATCGACACATGTTCAGCTCCGTCGAACGAGACCTCCCAGCCTTTGGTTGGTACTTGTCTCACGATTGGGAAGTTCTGATCGTCGGCAATCCCACACTCGATTAATTTTGAGAGCAACTCCTCCAAGTCTTTCTTGAGAAGTTGCGCGCAACGAGGTGCCGTCATTTGCCACCCCCGAGCAATCGGAGGAGCTTCAGCTTGGTGTCCGCATCAAGATCCTCGGGCGTAAGTTCTCCTCGCTCCAAGGCGTCAGCCAACTCGATTGCGCGGCCCTTCTTTTGCTCAAGACGCTGCTTCTCATGAGGCGAAAGGTCGCGATGGACGATTCTTAGCTTCGCAAGTACTTCATCAGGCGGGTACGCGAAACTGAGGGTAAAATCGTGACGCTTTAGCTGATTGAACTCCTCAATGAGACGCGCCATGCCGGGACCGTGGCCAATCACCCGGACCCACGCCTTGCTCCGAGTAATAGCCGTGAACAAGCGATTGCGCAAGCTAGCCAATCCGGCACCAGTTCCATCGCACTCCTGTGCGTTGATCACATATACCATGCCCGCTTCGTTACCCTTCGCTCTGTAGATCCCCGTGAAGGTGACAGAGGGCGTTTCACTCTTGAAAAACACGTCGGCCACGGTATCGACACCAGCAAGGTGATTCTGAATGCCACAATCGAAGAGCGCTTTGCGGATTGGCCCTAGACGCTCGCGCGCCGAGATAGGGTCTGGATGAATAACAATGATGTCGTCGTAGCGCAGCTCTTCTTTCTGGAGATTCGTCTTGATCTGCTCAACCAGCCACGCGTTTTGCTCAGCCTCATTCGCGAACTTCAGGAACAAGACCAGATCGTCAATGGGTGAATGATCCGCAAGGAATCCGGGGCTCGTTTCGTTCGTGCGCTCGAGGACGACGTGCTCCCCTTTTGCCAAGTTGCCCGCGCGAACTCGATATCCGATCTCTTCCCACAAGGCGGGTTGATCGAACATCTGTACCAGACCCGTTTCTGCACCTCTCGGTCGTTCCCGATAGATTCCGAAGCCCAAAGCGTGCGCAGTCACGAGGACTGGACGCGAATTGCGGTAACACTTCTGCAGGATCACGTCACGGCGTCGGTCATCGCCAAGTGAAACAAGCGGTCGGCCTTCATTATCGGAACCGAAGATCTCTTCCGGAGGTGGCAGTGATGTACCGGAAAGGTTTTGCAGCTCGTCATACGCGTAGACGAGCCGCTTCGGCACCTTGAGCATCGCGTAACACAGACGCAAGAAGCTCGGCGCAAAATCTTGCGCCTCATCTACCAGAAGAGCATCGTAGAGCTCGACCGAACATGACGAACGTAGTGCGGCTTGACAAGCTCCATCGAACGCCTTGTCACTACCTCCGAAGCGATGGCTGGCGGCCCGAAAATCATAAAACTCCTGTCCCGTTGCGCGACAAAATTCATAATAGATCCCGTCCCGCTCGCTACCGCCGGGCGCCCCCCAGGCATTGACGATGCGAATCTTTGTCCAATCCGGTTCCTCCCCACTCTGCTCGATACAGAAGTTGTTGATGAGCCGCTTGAACTGACCCTTCAACGAACGAGTATTGAACGTGACCGCAATTCGCCAGTCTGAATGCTGCGTATGAAGATATGCGGCTTTCAACGCGAGCACGATGGTCTTCCCGGATCCCGCCAAACCACGAATGCGCTGCACGCCATCGACGGTTTCGATGACAGCACGGTTTTGGCGGTGATCCAACGTGGCGATGGAGTCCTCAAGTCTCTTGAGCTTGGCGCCGCGAGAATCAGGCTTGGTGACTTCTCGTTTGGAGCGGCTCTTCCGTATCGACGACAAACTCTCGATGGAAGAGAGCGTCATCCGATATAGATCGTCGGTAGCTTCCTCCCACTGAAAGCCTTCGATGACTTCCGCCAAGTTTGCCTCATTGGCTAACGGGTAATCGTCTTGTTTGATTCGCGCTGTGTCGTTTATTGCCGGAACGAACGTGACGACCTGCAACGGCGGAATTAAACGACGTCCTTGGACGAGTTCCTTGTGCAATCGTAGCTTCGCTTCAATCTTGTTAGCGAGGTCGTCTTGCCTTGACGCGTAATCCCCGACGTCAGTCCCTTCGACCAGATCGAAGAGCACGACGCCTTTTTCTGGGCTCACAAGAGTTGCGTCAATGAAATACTTGCCTTCCGGAGTCGCAATCAACGGGTACCCAAAAAAGCATTCCCCGGACAACCCTTGCATTGCCGCCAATGTTGCTTCGAGCGCGTGCGTTGCTACGGGCTTTCCATTAGCACCATGCGTAAAGCTCACATCGCTCATGTCTAGTCTCCGCTCAATGGCCCGTTATGCACCGGATGCTTAATTGCGAATTGCGCCATGGCGCATTGTCGTCTCAGAACACCGCGCACAGCACACACCAATGATGATGACCCCATATTGCAAACTATGAAATGGTTAATCACGGAGTTTTCGACTAGAAATGCCTGCGACCAAAGATCTCTCGCTGCGCATCTATTCCCATCCATCAGGTCTCTCCGACGCAGGGATCAAGCAACTGGGCCACGTCAGGAATCAATCCATGGTACGGACCAGAGCAAGAGCACGAACCTCTGCCGCACGAAATGACTTTTGCACACGCGTCGCCGCCGCGAGCGGCGTGCGTCCTTTGATGATGATGATGACGACACCCCGTTTAGTACAACACCGCAGTAGAGTCCGCCCTCATGGTGTTCCTGGTCCCGTTTTAGTCCGACTTAGATCAAAAAAGAGCAGCTCCGTTTTCTTGGGATTGCACGCTCGAGCGCTGCAAAATCCGCAACGGCTGCTTTCGAAACGCTAATGTCCGTGCTCCATGCCTGAACGGCGGTGAGTCAGAGCAGGAACATCGCCAGCGGCTTCCACGAGATCCATTCGTCGGAAGTTGCAACGCTAGCGTGCTGCGCACGAATGACGCAAAAATCAGGCAAATAGAGCAAATAGTGGACACCCACTCCAAGAGCGAGGCGTTCGAAGAGTACACCTTCTTTGCCGGGTGTCCAGTTCGCTGGGTGTCCAGAAAAGAACGGAAGAGCGAATCGCCGCGCGCCCGGATCAGGATCGCGCGGCGTTCCAACCTACTGCCTGCAGCCCAGAGCCTACCGCCTGGCGCGTCACCGCTTGCGTTCGCTCACATAGATGTCACTCGTTCCGCCCTCGAGTACGCGGCCGAAGTAGAGGCGCTTGCCGTCGTTGGAAAGCGTTGCGCGTTGTTCGGTGCCATTGGTGTTGACTGCGGGGCCTAGATTGAACGGCGGTGTCCACGGTCCCGGCAGGAACCATGCGAACGACATGTACACGTCCTGCCCGCCTTGCGGTGCCGGGCCTAACGGTGAGGTCGTGCGATTCGAGCTGAACACGATCTCGTAGCCGCCTTACGGTCGCTCGCGCACGTTCGGCATCAGATCGTCAAAGTCCGGAGTGCTCAGTGCCGCGATGAGTCTGCCGGGCCCGAACGTTCCATCTTTGCGCATGACACTCACATACAGGTCTTGTTTCGCGCCCGAGGCGACCAGGCCGTCCGTCATGTTGCCGTTCGACGAGTAGAACAAGAAGGATCCGTAAGGCGTCTCGACCAACGATGGACTGCGTTCGCCCCCGGCCGTATTCGGACCGTCGGGAGCGCATTCCAAATGAACGGGCTCGCTCCAGCCCCGACGGGACTCTGCCGCGATATGTAGATATCGCCGCCGCCGGATTGCTCGCCAGGACAGGCTCCAGGTCGAGTCGAGACGAACATCAAGGACCGCCCACGCACCGGCGTGGGGCAGAAATCGCCGGCCGCCGAATTGACGGGCGCTTCGAGTTTGCGCGGTTCGGACCATGGATCCTTGATGCTCGCGCGGTCCGCTGCCCAGATGTCGTTCGGATCCTCTCGGTTCGACGGAATCAGCAAGCTGAGGCCATCGGCAGTCTCGTGCGGGCAGCCGTCGCTCACGCCCGGCTTGCTGATGCCGCTCTCGCCCGGACCTACGAGCTCGGCCTCGCCCCACACGGGAGCGTGCGGCCAGCCATCGAGCTTGAAGATCCAATCGTGCGCTGCACGGGAATCGTGCTTATCGTCAAGACGGTGAGGACGGCGGCGCCTCCCAGCGGCCTTTCTGCACCTCATAGTTCTTCCTCCTTTGCGTTCGAGAGCTCGATTGAGCCTCAGGGCGACCGGAAGGGCATGGCGAAGCCGTGGAGATTTCGTGCAGAATCGTGGCGCCGGTTGAGACCGAGGCATTCGATGCTGTATGGGTTCGGCCATTGCGACCTCGACATGGAGCGTTTCGAGCTTCGCCGTGCCGGACGGCGCGAGACGCTCGAGCCTCGCGTGCTCGAACTGCTCGCTTATCTGATTGCGAATCGCGATCGCGTCGTAACGCGCCAGGAGCTCAACGAGCATGTGTGGCGTGGGCGAGTCGTCACCGACGCTGCGATGAATAGCTGCATCAAGGCTGCACGCGCACATCGGCGACGACGGCAAGACCCAGATCCTGATCCGCACCGTACATCGCAAGGGCTACCGGTTCGTCGGCGACGTCACGGAACGGAGTACTGCTTCCCCAAGTGAATTACGCGGCAACGTCGATCCGATCGTTGCAACCGGCGATCGCCTGGACGGACTCGAGCTCACGCTGCCGAGCCAACCGTCGATCGCCGTGTTGCCGTTTCGATTCGCGGGCGACGAGCAAGCGCATGGCGTGCTCGCCGACGGTCTCACACATGAAGTCATCACGCGAATCGCACGTGCACGATGGTTGTTCGTGATCTCGCGCGGTTCGGCATTCAAGTTCAAGGCAGGGCCATACGACCCGCGTGACGTCGGCCGCGCGCTCGGCGTGCGTTACATCGTGCAAGGCGAAGTGCGGGCAATCGGCGAGGAGATCAGCGTGCACGCAATACTCGCCGATGCAGTCACAGGGCAAGAACGCTGGGCCGAACACTTGCGCCGCCCGTTACGCGACATTCTCACGGTGCAAGGAGAGATCGCGGAGCTGATCGTCGGGTCGGTGGAATCGGAAGTCGAGCACGCCGAACGGCACCGAGCTGCCGTCATCGCGCCGGCAAACCTCGATGCCTGGAGCGCCTACTATCGCGGCTGCTGGCACATGTATCGATTCACACCGGCGGACCACGAGCTTGCGGAGCAATTCTTCAGACGCTCGATAGAGCTCGATCCACGTTCGCCGCGCGCTTACGCTGGCTTGTCTTTCATCTACTTCCAGCGCGCGTTCCTCGAGCTCACCGCGGAGCGCGACGCCGAAGAGCGACGTGCGATCAACTTCGCCAAGGAAGCGTTGATGTTGGATCCGCGCGATCCGCTCGGCCATTGGGCACTCGGTCGCGCCTATCTCTTGAGCCAGGATCTCGGCGATGCCGTCGACGAGCTCGAGACCGCTGTCCAGCTCAATCCAAGCTCTGCCGTAGGACAGTACTCGCTCGCGTTTGCGCTGATGCAAACCGGCGAATCGAACCGCAGCAACGACGTCGTGGACAAAGCGCGCCGCCTGAGCCCGTACGACATGATGACCTTTGCGATGTATGCCGTGCGCGCACAGAACCTCGCCGTGCTCGGCAGGTATGGAGATGCCGCTACGTTCGCCACGCGCGCAGCGCGGCAACCGAATGCGCATTACCAAGTGCTCGCGATTGCCGCCTATTGCAACATGCTCGCCGAGAACATCGAGGCGGCGCGGACGTTCTACGAAGAACTGCGCTCGATCCGGCCCGCGTATTCGACTACGGACTTCTTCCGCGCCTTTCGGCATCAACCGCCCGATAATGCAAAATTGATCGCGGGAGCATTCAGGCAGCTCGAGCGGCTGCGGTGAATGGCAGCGCTGCGGACCGCGCGAGAGGGCGCTCGCGCTCGATGCGCTAGCGCGACCGCGAGCGCGCGGCAATGGCCTACGTGAATATCTACGTGATCCGCAGCGATGAGTTGTGACAATGAGCGCGTAACCGGGCCGATCGAACTCCTTGAGGACCTGCGTGTCAACGCCGATTGAAAATTAACCACCCTGGCCGGCAGTCGCCGAAGTAAAAATGACGCACCTGTTTGAATCGGCGTTGACAGCTCGACGTACTAAGCCGCCCAACGCTGCCGTTCAGCCACCGCCCGTCTTCGGGCAATCAGCCGCATCGGCTGGTTGGACGCTGTCCGAAGCGAGCTGCCACGCAACTTCAAGCTGTCGTATCCGTCCGGGTTCAGAGGCGGGCTGATCTGCCACAGATCGGAAGAGAGCCGTTGCCAAGATGGGCTCTCTCCCGGATGCACCGCCGATAGGTATCAGCTCGAAAACGTCCACCGACGCGAACTCGCCCTTGTACTCCGTGGCATCAAGATAGCGCGACCGAAACCGATAAAGCGAACCATTGAACGACGCGATACCACCGCGCGGTCCGTCGTAGTACTCGTCTACTTCATGCACTGGTTCGAAGTTCATGTCCTGGCTTTATGAGGGCCGAACGACTCGCTAAGCGGCGTGGCAAACTGGCGGTGATTTTGCGCAGGCAAAATCGGTGACAGTTTGACACGTCCGTCTTCAGCGGCTTGTCAGCCGGCATTGAGGCGCTCAAGTTGCCTTGCCCATTTGTGAGTCGGAATTGTCATCCCCAGAGCTCGCTGCAGCCAATTCCGCCCACTCTCGCTGAGGCGGTGTACCACCAGATCGAAGTCTGCATCGTCTTTCGGTCGATTTGCCTTGGCCTGGTAGAGAAGCTGCACTTCCGGTACGAGAAATGGAGTCTGCTGACTGTCGTGAGTGATTACACCCTCGAGGTGTCTGCGAATTCGTCGATCGCGGCGGTACGTCCAGTACTCACCGTCAGACTCTTCGAGCATCAATTCAAGGCTCCATCCGACCTCTCCGGTGCGCCTGCACCAGAGCGAATGAACATCGCTGCGCGGCTGTGCGCCCGGCTTCAGGAATGTTAGCTGTCCATCCTTCGCTTCGAAGATTTCCCATTCGGGTAGTGCCCGCAAGACCGTCATCACGTCCTTACGGAGGATTCCAACGTCTAGATCCTCGTGGGGCCGGCTCGCATACCCCACGAATAGATCAACCGCCCACCCTCCAGCAATCCACCAAGGGGTCGCGACACCTGCGAGCCATTCTCGGGCGACGTTTGCATGAGTCGCCCGCCACCTCGCTGAATCGGGCGACGGATCGGCACGCATCGTCTCTTTCATGCCGGTTAACGCCGCGGTTGAGTGGCGAACAAAAGTGCATCACCTTTGCGAGTCGGGCGCGCAGTGCACGGGGATTCGAACCGCTTGTTATGCCGGCTTGCGGTACTCACCGATGACCTCGATGTTGCCGACAATGTTGTCGTTGAGCTGTTCGAGCTCTTCGGCGGGCACCCACCACTCCGTGTGGTGATCGCTGCCTACCTTCTGAATCTCATACTTCCGCATGAAGCTGCGGCGCACCGCAAACCGTGTGACATAGCCAACGCCGTCTTCTTTCGCGTTCCAGCGGCTCGCTATTTCAACTGCGTATCGCTCGTTCGTAACAGGGTAGAAGATCGGTTGCTCAGGTAATCGCGGTGGCCAGCGTCTGAATGCGTTGTTCTTCAACAGTTCCAGCTCCTTGGGGCCAACTGGGCGATACATAATGACGGTTTCTTCCATGCGTTTCTCAAGAGGCATAACGCTCCCGCTAACCCGCCGGCACCGCGCACGCGCGGCGCGGCACCACAGGCGATAGCCTGTTGGCGGTCGGTGTTGAGCGTGTTGTTAGATTGCTGCGGATCATGCACCGAAACGATCAACGAGCGATGCACGAGCTTTTTCGAGAAGCCGGGAGTAATCCGGCGATAGGGGGTGCACCAGCACCTTCTCGAGCACGGCGGAAAGGCCCACAACGCGTTCCGTTCTGGTGCTTGAAGCTCAGGAATATCTGTCTCAATGCGTTCGGAGGCGAGCAGCTCGAAGAGCACAAGAGCTTCGTCGTCTTCGAGAGTGATGGTGGTGCTCATATGCTCTTCTGCAATCTAACGCCTTGCTTGAGCCGCGCGTGAGTCTCACGCGTCGGGTCGAAGCATTGTTAGCCTCGGGCTTCCAGCCGGATACATGAGCAAGCCGTTCCCAATGCTCCTGAGCGCACATCATGGTAGTGCCCGCCAAGCTCCGCAAACGACGAATGCCATGCCAACGAGAAACGATGCGAGCGAAAGCACGGTTGCGCCAGCATTGACCCACCAAACAGGGTTCCTGAATGGAGTGGCC
Organism: Steroidobacteraceae bacterium; assembly: GCA_019683695.1. GTDB lineage: Bacteria > Pseudomonadota > Gammaproteobacteria > Steroidobacterales > Steroidobacteraceae > JADGHX01. The sequence goes on along the minus strand of JADGHX010000035.1, from coordinate 553 downwards.
GTCTTTGGGTGAAGGAAGCTCAGATAACGAACGAACGGACAAAGCGCGGCAAACAAGACGCCGGCAAGAAGCACTCCGACTCCGACGACGAGGGGCCGAAGCATCGATGCCGCCCAGGGTTCGGACCACACAGCCTGCAACCAAGTTGCCACCGCCACCGCGCCACCGCCATTGACGAGGAGCAATGAACGAGTGCTCTCGTTCAAGATCTCGCTTCTCACCTCTGTCAGAGTATTTGCGCGGTCCGTATCCATTGTCGTCTCGCTATTTCAGCACCGAACTTGTTTTCGCGAACAGCTGATTAATGGTTAACACGGCGAGGTGATGGATAACCCGGGCGGGACATCGCCCGCTACTTTCTATTGCAAAAGCGATCAAACGTCCGCTTCACCCCAACCTGACCCGACCGACCGGCCGCCTCCCGCTTCTCATCGGGAATCGCGCAAGCGAGCCCTGCGAGGGCTCGCTTCAGTGCAGAGAGAGCTCGGTGGTTGGGAGACCGAGAAGATGGTGCGCGCTATGCGCACCTGGCTGCGGACCATCTGGCGATACA
>JADGHX010000034.1 GCA_019683695.1 Steroidobacteraceae bacterium | reverse complement strand
CATCTACATCCGTGGTGTATAGGGTGGGGCGGCTGTACAGCACCGGGCAATCGATGAGGTACACGGTGGCCGTGGAGCCGGGCAGGTGCCCTGCAAACACGGAGTACCGGTAGCGATGCGGGCCCAGCTCGAGCGGCACATCCTGCAGGAACTCCACCGCGCGCAGATTGAGCGGCGAACGATCGACGAGTGTGTAGAAGGGCGTGAAGAGTCGCACGTCGTGTCCGGCGGCATGCAGATAGCGCGTCAGCGCGCCGGAGACATCCGCGAGCCCACCGGTCTTCGAGAGCGGTGTGACTTCCGAGGTTATCAGGCAGACAGTGAGGGCCATGGCCGGTGGTGCGCGGTCAGGTCGTTGGTTCAGGTCGGGGCGCGCAGTCTACAATTCGCGACTCGGCCCGGTCTGCAGACTCGGGCGCATCGGCTCACGGGAAGCCACCGGCCCCGATTGGGCATGCGATGTCCGATGCAGCCGGCCAGGAGGCGTGCGTACAGGCAGGCAGCAGAGTGCTCGCCCGGAAGGGTGCGGCTCTGCGGGCCGCTCGAGGCGTGGCGAGAGGGCGCCACCCGCCGGCACGCAGAGTGAAGAAGAGGGGATGTCATTGGCGCTTCGTCGCTTTCTGATCGCGCTCACGCTCGTGCTGCTCGTTGCAGTGTCGGTGGGCATCGGCGTGCTCGTTGCCGACTGGCCGCGCATGCGGCACGTGCTGTTTCCTTGATTGCATCAACACACTACGCATGCGCCGCGAGGTAGCGGGGCAGCACTTTCCGCCAGGTGTTCCAGGAATGGGCGTGCTCGGGGCCCAGCAGCTCCAGATGGCACGGCACGCCGCGCGCGAGCAGCACGCCCGCGAGCCTCTCGGACTCTTCCGGTGATTCGTATTCGCCTTCTCCGGTTGCGAGCAGGACGAGCCGCCGGCGAAGCGTGTCGAGCTGCACGCCCTCGGCCAGATCCTGCACATAGTGCACGGGAAGCACGCGGCGCAGCTCCGGTGTGAGGCCGCCTCGCACGTATTTTGAGAGATCGAAAATTCCGCTGATTGCGATGGCTTTGCGAAAGACGCTGGGGTGAGCACACAGGCTGGTCACCGCCGCGCAGCCGCCCAGGGCAACACCTGCTGTCAGGATCTCGATGCTGTCGCTTTGGCAATCGCGGCGGATGATCGGCACGACTTCATCGTGAATGAATGCGTCGTACGCAGCTTGTGCGCGCGCGCACTGGTCCGGCGTGTATGTGCCGCAAAGCCAGGCGCGTGCGGCGAGGCCGTCCACCGAGTACACCTTGATGCGTCCGTGCTCGATCAGCTCACGCATCGCGTGAATGAGCTGATACCGCTCGATCTCTTCGCAGTCGCCTCCCGCGCTCGGAAAGATGAGCACCGGTGCGCCGAAATGGCCCCAGCGCACCACGCGGCCGGGTCCGGACACGAGCGTACTGTTCCAGCGCCATGCTTCCTTCTGCATACGCTATTGTCCATTGGAAAGAATGGCCTGAGACAATTTCTTCCAGATCCTGCCTTCGCTTCCGCCGGAAAAAGGCGCGACCGTTTGCCGGCTGTGTCACTGCATCGGCTTCGGCGCAATTTTTTCGAGACGCTGCTTCGTTTCCGCCCGCAAGAGGCGCGACCGTTGCCGGCTGCATCACCGCGGGTCGCTCGGGCATTTTTTTTGAAATCCTTCTGGCTTCGCCCGGCAAGGAGGTGAAACTCACCGGCTCCGCTGCGAGCGGGCAAGGTCGTCATGACACCCGGTCGAGCGCCTGTTTTTCAGGAACGCCAGAGCTTCCGCCTGCCCCCTGGCAGCAAGAATCGGGTCGCCCGCCCGGGCGAAGAGTTTACGATGCGAGCCCTGTGCATTCGTCGGTGAACCCGCCATGCAAGTCCTCCCCGACAGCTTCGTCGACAGCCGCGACTTCGGCCGCATCGCCCGCGCCATTCGCTACATCGATCAGCACTTCCGCGAGCAGCCGCGCCTGGAAAGCGTCGCCGCCCACGTGAATCTCTCGGAGTTTCACTTCAATCGGCTCTTCCGCCGCTGGGCGGGTGTCACCCCGAAGCAGTATCTCGCAGCGGTCACTGGCGCCGCCGCGCGCGCCGCGCTGGTCGGGCAAAGCTCCGTGCTGGAGGCGGCTCTGCACGTGGGATTGTCAGGGCCGGGCCGGCTGCATGATCTCATCGTGAGCGTGGAGGCGATGACGCCGGGCGAGATCAAGGCCCAGGGGCTCGGGACCACCCTCCGCTACGGCTTCAGCAACACGCCGTTCGGCCGGGCGCTCTTCGCAACGACCCCGCGTGGGCTTTCCCATCTGGCGTTCGTTGAACCTGCCGGCGATACCGCTGCAGTCGCGGAGCTTCGGGCGCAATGGCCGCGCGCCACGTTCGAGCGAGACGATGATGCCGCCCGCGCCATGGCGTTGCGCATCTGGGGTGGGCCTGGTCGTGCGCGCGCTCCGCTCCGGATACACGTGGCGGGCACCAACTTTCAGCTGAAGGTGTGGCAAGCACTCCTCGATCTGGGCGCGCGGGACTGCACAAGCTACAGCGAGCTCGCCGCTGCCATCGGCGCTCAACACGGCATGCGCGCAGTGGGCGGCGCGGTTGGTGCGAACCCGGTGGCCTGGCTCATTCCTTGTCATCACGTGTTACGCAAGAGCGGCGGGCTGGGAGGCTATCGCTGGGGTGAGGACCGCAAACGCGCCATGCTCGCCTGGGAAACGCTGCGCACGGTTCGTGACGAACACGTGACCGTCAACGCGCCGCCAACCGGGCGGGGCAACGCGTCGCGGACGCTCGCGCGGCGCGCTTCGACACAGTCCTGAGCCGCCGATATCGGCTCGGCTGCGGCCCGCACGAAGCGACATGCGGTCACGTGGGCCGCGTCATGGCGCCGGCCCGATGGATGTGTCGATCGATTGCCGCAGGCGATTCGCGATCCATGTCGGCGCTGAGCGTGGCGCTGGTTTCCCGGCAGTGCCGTGAAGCTATCCAGCTGGCCGGGGCACCGTCGTCCCCCGCCGCTTACGGACGCTGACGCGCCCGGCCAGCGGCGCCGCGCGCCGCACTTGGGCGCGGCCGGCCGTGCCGCGGGCGACGTTTCTTTTCGCTTTGTCGGATATCGGTGCGATACTCGGCCGGCGACTGCGCTTCGTTTCTTGCATGGCTGATTCCCGCACCATCATCACAGCCGTCAGTGTGGCGGTTGCCATCGCTGCCGCTGGCTGGGGGCTGTATGTCACGCAGCGCGCAGCGCGCATCGAACAGGGCGTGGGCGGTTCGCAAGCGCTCGTCCAGAACCGCTCTGGCGAGTCGAGCGGCGTCGCGCTCGCGAGTGTGCCCGCTCGGGGCGTTTCGCCGGATGCGGTGGCCGTCATCACTGACGTGGCTCGAAGAGAGCGCCTGACGTCGGAGTTGAATGCGCTCGGCACCGCGCGCGCCAACGAGGCCGTGGAGGTCACGTCCAAGACCTCGAACATCGTCACCGCCGTCCATTTCCGCGACGGGCAGCGCGTGCGCGCGGGGCAGGTGCTCGTGGAGCTGGATAGTGCGCAGGCGCGCGCAGACCTTGCGGAGGCCGAAGCCGCACGCGCGGACAGCGCCAGCCAGGTGAAGCGAAGCAAGGAGCTGCTCGCCACGCGCGTGCTGTCCGAAGCGCAGTTCGAGCAGCTCGAAGCCACCCTGAAGGCCAACGAGGCGCGCGTGGCGTCCGCGCGAGCTCGTCTCGAAGACACGGTGATCCGGGCGCCCTTCACGGGTCGCGTGGGGCTGCGGCGCGTCAGCGTGGGCAGTCTCGTCAGCCCGGGCACCGTCATCACGACGCTCGATGACATCAGTGTCATCAAGGTGGACTTCGCGGTCCCCGAGAACTTTCTGGCGGGCCTGCGTGAGGGCCTGAAGGTGACGGCCACCGCCGCCGCCTTCGCGGGCCGCGAGTTCACCGGCACCGTCACCGGGGTGGATTCGCGTGTGGACCCGGTGTCGCGCTCCGTGATCGTGCGGGCCGTGGTGCCGAATCCCGACGGCGCCCTCAAGCCCGGCATGTTCCTCAACGTGCGCCTCGCGCGAGACGCGCGCGATGCGCTGCTGATCCCGGAAGGCGCGCTGGTGCCCGAGCAGAACCGGCAGTTCGTGTTCGTGGTGGAAGACGGTCGCGCGGTGCGGCGCGAAGTGCACATCGGGCGCCGCGAGCCGGGGCGCGTCGAGATCGTGGCCGGGCTCGAGCCGGGTGAGCGCGTCGTGGTGGAGGGCACGCAGAAGGTGCGCGACGGCAGCGCGGTGCGAGAGGCGCGGCCCTCCGGCGCAGCGGAGTCGGGCCAGCCGGAGTCCTGAAGAAGGCCCACACGCGAAAAGGGCTCACGTCACGCGCGGTCGGCCGCAGACCGGGCGCTTCCATGCGCCGGATTGACGTGCAGCGCCGGGGCCGCTTCCGGCGCCCCCCGGCGGACTGGGGCGCGACCGTGTCAACCACGGAGTCGGTCTGTAAGCATTTGATTTTATTGAAGCTCGGCCCGGCGCCGGCCGGGCGGCAGCGCCCCCGCTGGTAGACTACCCCCACATCTTCCGCCTCCGGCCCGTCTCCGTGCCGCCCCGAAGCGGTACCTCTCGAGCCGGGGCCTCAACGAAATCTGGTGTGAATCATGTCAGCCTCGACGTACAAGCAGCTCGAGCAGGAGTTCAGGCGTCTCCACGCGTTCCGTGGCGCGCTCTCGCTGCTCCGCTGGGACGCCGCGGTGATGATGCCCCGTGGAAGCGCTGACGTTCGCGGCGATCAGATCGCCGCGCTCGAGACGGAGCACCACGCGCTGCTCACCGCGCCCCGCATCACCCGTCTGCTGGACCGCGCACAGGCCAACTCGCAGGGCCTGGCGGACTGGCAGATCGCCAACCTTCGCGAGATGCGCCGCCAGCGCGATCACGCAATCGCCACGCCGGCCTCGCTCATCTCGCGGCTCGCCAAGGCCACCTCGCGGGCGGAGGCGCAGTGGCTCGAAGCCCGTCAGCAAGGCAAGTTCGAGTTGTTCGCGCCGTACCTGGAGGAAGTGGTCCATCTCGTGCGCGACAAGGCCGCGCTTCTCGGCCAGGCGCTGAATCTCGCGCCCTACGATGCGCTGGTGGATGAGTTCAGCCCCGGCATCACCAGCGCCGACATCGACGCGATGTTCCGGGCGCTCTCCCGCCGTCTGCCGAGCCTCGTGCGCGAGACCATCGCGCTTCAGGAGGCGCGGCCCACGCTGCCCCTCAACGGCAAGTTCCCGGCGAGCAAGCAGCGCGCGCTGGCCGTGGAGATCATGAAGGCGATCGGCTTTCCGTTCGATCGCGGTCGGCTGGACGAGAGCGAGCATCCGTTCACCGAGGGCGTGCCGGGCGATATCCGCGTCACCACGCGGTTCGATCCCGACGATGTGTTCTCGGGTCTGCTCGGGGCGCTGCATGAGACCGGGCATGCGATGTACGACCTCGGCCTGCCGCAGGACTGGCGCGACCAGCCCGTCGGCCGCGATCGGGGCATGGCGCTCGAGGAGAGCCAGTCGCTGCTCATCGAGATGATCATCTGCCGCAGCCGTCCCTTCATGCGCTATCTCAAGCCGCTGCTCGAGAAGCACTTCGGCGTGAGCGGCCCGGAATGGGAAGTGGAGAACCTCTATCGCCATGTCACCCGGGTGCGGCGCGGCCTCATCCGCGTGGATGCCGACGAGCTCACGTATCCCGTGCACGTCTGGTTGCGGTACGAGCTCGAGAAGCAGCTCCTGACCGGCGAGCTCGCGGTGAAGGATCTGCCGGAAGCCTGGAACGCCGGCATGGAGCAGCGCCTGGGCATCCGCCCATCAAACGACGTGGAGGGCTGCCTGCAGGACATCCACTGGGCAGTGGGGTCGTTCGGCTACTTCCCGTCCTACGCGCTCGGCGCCGTGATCGCTGCACAGCTGTACGAGAGCCTGCGCAGCGACGTGAAAGGGCTGGACGATCAGATCGCGCGCGGTGAGTTCGGAGGTCTCTTCGGCTGGCTGCGCAAGCACGTGCATGGCCTGGGCGCCAAGGTCTCCGTGCAGGAGCTGATGAAATCCGCCACGGGCAAGCCGCTCACCGCGGCGTGCTTCGTGCGCTACGTGGAATCCAAATACCTCGAGCCCGCAGCGAGCAGCGCGGCGGCATGACGCCGCGCTGCCCTTCACATTCCCGAGCCTGTACCGGGGCGTGCCCATTGCATGCGGCGCATGCTGTGGCCACCGGTGGGTTTGCATCGCGAGCGTTTCCGCTACGGGTTCGTAGCAAGCTGCGACCGCTACAATCGCTCGCATGAATGCAGTTCTCCCGAAACCTTCACGCACCCTGCAGAAGCTGCAGGCGCACCTGCGCGGGCTCGTCGGCAAGGCCATCGAAGACTTCGGCATGATCGCCGACGGGGACCGCGTGATGGTGTGTCTCTCGGGCGGGAAGGATTCGTACACGCTGCTGGACATCCTGCTCTCGCTGCAGCGGAGCGCGCCGGTGCGCTTCGAGCTGCTGGCCGTGAACCTGGATCAGAAACAGCCCGGGTTTCCGGAGCATGTGCTGCCGGAATACCTCGAATCGCTCGGCGTGCCCTACCGGATCATCCAGCAGGACACTTACAGCGTCGTGAAGCGCGTGATCCCGGAAGGGCGCACGATGTGCGGGCTGTGCTCGCGGCTGCGGCGTGGCGCGCTCTATCGGTTTGCCGCGGAGAACGGCATCACCAAGATCGCGCTGGGCCACCATCGTGATGACATTGTCGAGACGCTGTTCCTGAACATGTTCTTCGGCGGCCGGCTGAAGGCCATGGCCCCGAAGCTCAGGTCGGAGGACGGGCGCCACATCGTCATTCGCCCGCTGGCCTACGTTGCCGAACGCGACATCGCTCGCTATGCGCGCGGACGCGGCTTTCCGATCATCCCCTGCAAACTCTGCGGCTCGCAGGACAACATGCAGCGCGTGGCGGTGAAAAAGATGCTCGCGGACTGGGAACGGCAGTACCCGGGCCGCACGGAAGCGATCTTCTCCGCGATTCGCCGCGTCGAGGTCGAGCATCTCGCCGATCCGCGCCGGTTCGATTTCAGCGCGCTCGAGGCGCTGCCGGGCGGTGCCGCAGCTTCGGAGTCGCCCGATGCGGACTCGTGACGTCGGCATAGCGAACGTGGCCGACAGAGCGCGTCCCCATCCGAACTGCTATTGGGTCGTCCCCGGGAAGCTGCTGGCCGGTGAGCACCCGGCAGGCGTCACGCTCGAGGAAACGCAGCAGCGGCTGCAGGATCTGCTGGCCGCCGGCATCGATTGCTTCATCGACCTGACGATGCCCGGTGAGATGCCGGCGTACGACGTGGATCTGCCCATGTCGGTGGAGTACATCCGCAAGCCGATTCGCGATCACGGCATCCCGGCGCGGCGCGAGCACATGCTGGATATCCAGGCGTGTCTGCACGAGGCGTTGCGATCCGGGCGCCGGGCGTACGTGCACTGTCGCGCCGGCATCGGGCGCACCGGTACGGTCATCGGGTGCTTCCTGGTCGAGCAGGGGCTCTCCGGCCGCGAGGCACTGGAGCGGCTCAATACTCTCTGGCAGCAGTGCGACCGCGCGCACACCTGGCCGAAAGTGCCCGAAACTGACGATCAGTGCGATTTCGTCCGGAACTGGAAGCCGCAGCTCGCGACGCTGATGCCCACCCTGGGCACACCGGAGAAGGACCCGCTTTTCGATACCTCCACGCTCGCAGTGGCCCGTCATGTGCGCGAGCGCTTCCTCGGTGCGCTCATCGGGCTCGCAGTGGGGGATGCGCTGGCCGCGGCCACCCAGTATCGAAAACCGGGCACGTTCACGCCGATCGGGGACCTGCTCGGTGGCGGTCCGTTCGACCTGCCGCGGGGCGCATGGAGCGACGACACCGCCATGGCGCTGTGTCTCGCGGAGAGCCTGGTCGAACGAGGGGTTTTCGATCCGCGGGACCAGGTCGAGCGGTACACGATGTGGCAGCAGCAGGGCCACCTTTCGGCCACCGGCCAGTGCGTCGGGATCACGGCCTCCACGGCACGGGCGCTCGGCATGGCGAAGTGGCGGCGCCAGCTTTATTCGGGCTCGCACGATCCGGCGCAGCTCGACCCGGAAGTGCTGTCCCGGGTGGCGCCCGTCGTGATGTTCTTCTTTGCGACGCCCGCGGAGGCGGTCGCGCACGCAGGTGAAGCGGCACGCGTGACGTGTCAGGCGCCGGGGGCCCTCGAGGCGTGCCGGTTCTTCGGGGCGGTGCTGCACGGTGCCTTGTCCGGAAAGGCGAAGAAGGCGCTGCTCACACCGGCAGGGGATCTGCTGGATATCACCAGCCTTCGCACGGGCGTCGCGCAGGTCGCGAGCACGGCCGCCAGTGCGGCGGTCATTGCCTCCCCGCGTGCGGGCAACGTGATCGAGGTGCTGGAGGCCGCGCTCTGGGCCTTCCGGTCCACGGACAACTTCCGGGACGGCGCACTCCGCGCCGCCAACCTGGGCGGGAACGCGGACGTCGCCGCGGCGGTGTATGGCCAGCTCGCAGGCGCGCATTACGGGGTGAGCGCCATCCCCGGCACCTGGCGCAACAGTCTCCTGCGCGCGGACTTGATCGAGACCCTCGCAGACCGACTGCTGGCCCAGGCCATGGTCGCCCTGAGCGGCTGACCGGCGCTCTCGCCACGCAGCACCCGGTTCGGTAAGCTGCCGCCGCCAGCGCGCAGGGCGCTCGCGCCTGCCGGCCGGCGATCCTGAACCTTCGCATCAAGGTGAACCAGAACAACGCGGCACCGAGCCGCGAATCGATACGACTGGGCTACAGAAAATGTCCCGCGTTGATGGTTTCGGACAACGCCTGCGATGCCGCCCGATGACGATGCATTCGGGCGAGGCGTCGCCACGGCGCGCGGCTTCCGGGAGCTGACCATGGCGGGCACCGTGCGAACAACCCGTCGTGCTCATGCGCCGCGCACACGCCGCGCACCTGCGCGGTCTTCGCGCCAGCGTCTGCCCTGGACGCGCCTGTCCGATGAGAAGCTGCTCGAGCTGCGCTTTTGTGATCTGAAGCTCTCGCTGGAGCGCTCGCCGCTCGCGCGCCGCGTGAAGCGGCTGTATGCAGAGCTGGAAAATCGCGGCATTCACTTCCGGCCGCACGTGTGGCTCTCGGAGGAATGGTTCTCGCCGGATGGCGTCCCCGGTATCGCCGTGCCGTTCTATCTCGCCCATCCGAGGCTCGAGCGTCTCGAGCGCCGCATCATGCGCGAAGCGGAAGGCGGGAACGCGCGCTGGCAGATGCGCATCCTGCGTCACGAAGCCGGGCACGCGCTCGACAATGCGTATCGGCTGCGCCGGCGCAAGTGCTGGCGTGAGGTGTTCGGGCCCGCATCGCTCCCCTACCCGCATCGTTATCGCGCGCGGCCGGGCAGTCGGCGCTATGTGCACCATTTGGGCGAATGGTATGCGCAGTCGCATCCCACGGAGGATTTCGCCGAGACGTTTGCCGTGTGGCTCAAGCCGAACTCGGACTGGCGGCGCACGTACGCCGGATGGCCGGCATATCACAAGCTGCGTCTCGTGGACGAGCTCATGAACAGCGTCCGGGGCCAGAAGCCGCCGGTTCGCAATCGCGCGCGCATCGAGCCCATCGAGTCGAACACGCGCACGCTCGCCGAGCACTATCGCCGCAAGCTCGCGCGTCATCGCCACTATCGCCGCGGGCTCGCCGATGAGCTGCTCCGGAAGATCTTCGCGCCGGAGCGGCCGAGCGCCCGGTGCATGCGCGCCTGCACGTTCCTGCGCGCGCTGAAACCGCGCATACTTGCGAAGATCGCGCAGCAGGCTGGCAGCGAGCTTTACACGGTGCAGCAGATCCATCGCATGGTGATCGAGCGCAGCGAAATCCTGAAACTCTTCGTGCGTGGCAACCGGCGCCATGCCTTGCGGCATGCCCAGTGGATGCTGCTGCGCCTGACGCGTCTGTACGGACAGGGCGAGACTCCACAGCTCGCGCTATGAAGAAGCTCCGTGTGCTCGTCGTAGTGCATGCGAGCCTGATCCCCCCCGAAAAGCTCGAGGGTTACTCTGAAAAGCAGATTGACGAGTGGCGTACGGAGTACGACGTCACGAGCACGCTGCGGAAGATGGGGCACGAGGTGCGCTGCGTGGGCGTGCTCGACAGCCTCACCGAGCTGCGCACGATGATTGCGGACTGGAAGCCGGACATTGCGTTCAATCTCCTGGAAGAGTTCGACGGCATCGTCACGTACGACCAGCACGTCGTCGCGTTTCTCGAGCTGCTTCGCCAGCCGTACACCGGCTGCAATCCGCGCGGCCTGCTGCTGTCGCGGGACAAGGCGCTCTCGAAGCAGCTGCTCGCGTTCCACCGCATCCCGACGCCGCAGTTCACCGTGTTCCGGCGGGGCACGAAGTTCCGCCCCGCGCGCAAGCTGCGCTTCCCGCTCTTCGTGAAATCCACGGTGGAGGATGCCTCGCTCGGCATCGCGCAGGCGTCGGTCGTGGACGATGTCACGAAACTGAAGGAGCGTGTCGAGTTCGTGCACGAGCAGGTGGGGTCGGATGCGCTCGTCGAGGAATTCATCGAAGGGCGCGAGCTGTACGTGGGGGTGCTCGGCAACGAGCGGCTCACGCGCCTGCCTGTCTGGGAAATGGTGTTCGGCTCGATGCCCGAGTCGCTGCCCGCCATCGCCACGCGCAAGGTGAAGTGGGACAAGAAATACCAGACCCGCTATGGCATCACGACGCGAGCCGCGGCGGATCTGCCCCCCGGCGTGGAGACTCAGCTCGACAAGATGTCACGTCGCATTTACCGGGCGCTCGGTATGTCCGGCTACGCCCGAATGGATTTCCGCGTGACCAGCGAGGGGCAGGTGTACGTGCTCGAGGCGAACGCGAATCCGAACCTCGAGGCCGCGGAGGATTTCGCGCAGTCCGCGCGTGCGGCGGGCATTGCCTACGATGAGCTGCTCGCGCGGCTCATGGGGCTCGGTCTGTCTTATCAGGCGGAGTGGCGTGCGTACTATGGCTGAGCGGCTGGCCGTGCTCGTCGGAAGCCTGCTGCTGGCTTCCTGTGCAAATCAGATGAAGCTCGCGGAAGCGGACCTCGCGCAGATCGATGCGTGGCTTCCTGGCCAGTACGACAACGTGGAGCAGGCCCGCGGTGAGGCTGGTGCAGGTTCCGGTGCGCACCCGGCGCTGGCGCTGACGATTGTGCCGGTGCGGGTGCCGACCATCGGCGACCATGTCTTCTATGTGCAGGAGTCCGCGGCGGATGATCCGCGCCGCGTCACGTCACAGAAGCTGCTCTCCTTCGATGTGGCGAAGGGCGGGCACATCGTGCAGACCGTGTGGTCGTTCGCCCAGCCGCAGCGCTGGCGGGATGGGCATCTCAATCCGTCGCTCTTCAAGGGCATGATGTATCAGGACGCCTCGCCGCTGGCCGGATGCGAGCTGCGATGGAAGAAGAGCGACGGCCGCTTCGTGGGAGCGAACGACCCTTCCGTGTGCCGCCTGTCCGTGCCCGCGCTCGGTGGCACCGTGCGCATGGACATGCGCGCAGAGCTTTCCGCCGACTCGCTCGCGCTTGCCGAGCTGGCGTTTGGCGTGAACGGGCAGCTGGTGCAAGGGAATGCCGCGGAGCCCTTCTACCGATACCGCAAACGCGCCGCGCCCTGATCGGACTTCGTCTTGCCGGGAGCGCTGATTGGCGGTGCGCCGGATAGAGAACGGATCCTGCCGGCGAGGGAGCTCGGCATCGACGTGTCCGCGGGGACATCACCGCGCGGGGCGACTGCGACCGCACGCCCCGCACGGAAATCGAGCCAGGCGTCGCACCCCACCCGCCGTGCGATCAGCCGTGCGGCCGCTTGGCCGACACCGTGGACGTCCTGCCATTCACGAAATCCGATGACACGGTTGCGACGGCCTTCGCGACAGCCACGACGAGATCGTGAGCCAGCCGGAAGCAGCCTGTGAAACCGGCCACAAACGCCTGGACGAATGATTCGTTCATCGCATCAACTCCTTGAGAAAGCGGTACGCGCCGATCAGCCAGAAATATCCGCACACCGCGGTATCGCCGTAGACGATGGCCAGTTCGACGCGCGACAGAAGCGTAAGGGTCTCATCGGGCAAAGCGTGCAGCTCATTCAGCCACGCGCTGAAAACGCCGAGCATCCACGCCAGCGTGAAGAGAACGAGATAAATGAACGTCGTGCCAAACACATGGCCGACGAGCTGCGTCAGCGAGTGATGACCTCGCGGGTGTGGCGGCCGACGAGTTCCGACGGACTTCCATGCCGAAACGCGAGGGTCGCGCGCGGATGATGGGCATGCCCACGTCGGGTCTATCCGCACGCGCAGCGCCTGTTTCCATGACACATAGGGCTTCTGATCACCCACGGATTCGGGTCGGTCGCCCTTCGACCAAGCGGGATGATCGCGAAAAGGCGTGTCCACAAGGCCTCTCCCTGGTAAAGACGATTCGAGCATCCATGCTCTCTACGAGATGACGCGATTCTACTCGGTTGCGCAAGAGCCTGCGAGCACGCTTCGCCGAAATTCAGGCTGAAAACATTCGTACGCTCGTACGAGCTGCGTGACTCGCGTCGATCGGGCGAGGCGTCCATCGCAGCATCAGCATGCAGCGCCGCCTCGCGCTCGACGGGGCGCACGGTATATGCGCATCATCCAGCCGGAACAAGGTGCCGTCGCCAGCAGAGCGCGGCTGATCGCAGGTGCAGCTGCATGAGCTGCACGCTTGCGATAGCACGCTTGGTGCGCAAGTTCGCTGTGATCTGCAATCACCTGCGCCATTGCTGGCGCAGGGATCTTCACTGCCTCTTCAGATATTTGGCGACCCAGTCAAACACGGTTGCGTGCCATTGCACGCTGTTGCTCGGCTTGAGCACCCAGTGATTCTCGTCGGGGAAGACGAGAAGCTTGCTCTCGATGCCGCGGCGCTGCAGGGCGGTGAAGGCGGCGATGCCCTGTTCGAGCGGCACGCGGAAATCCTGTTCGCCGTGGATCACGAGCATCGGCGTGCGCCATTTCGAAACGAAGGCCGCGGGGTTGAACTTCTCGTAGCTTTCGGGCGTGGCGTAGTACGGGCCGCCGTTCTCCCACTCGGGGAACCACAGTTCCTCGGTGGCGTAGTACATGCTGCGCTGGTCGAAGACGCCGTCGTGGTTCACGAGGCACTTGAAGCGGTCCGGCCAGTTGCCGGCGATCCAGTTGATCATGAAGCCGCCGTAGGAGGCGCCGGCGGCACAGGCGTTGTCGCCGTCGAGCCAGGGATACTTCTCCAGAGCGGCGGCCAGTCCCTTCTGCAGATCCTCGAGCGGCTTGCCGCCCCAGTCGCCGGAGATCGAATCCGTGAACGCCTGCCCGTATCCCGGTGAGCCGTGGAAATCGATGAACACCACGCCATAGCCCTGGCCGGCCCACACCTGCGGGTTCCAGCGGTAGCTCCACTGATTCTGGAAACTCGACTGCGGCCCGCCATGGATGATGAAGGCCACGGGATAACGGGCGCCCTCGCGGAAGCCGTAAGGCTTCATCACGTAGCCGTACACCGTTTCGTCGTTCCAGCCCTTGAAGCTGAACTGCTCGTACTCGCTCATCGCGCGCCGGCTCAGCACGTCCTGGTTCACGGATGTGAGCCGGCGAGGCATGTCGCTGCCCACGCGTGCAAGGTAGAGATCCGCGGGGCTGCCGAGGCTCGCGAGCGCAACGACCACGGCATCGCCGGTGCCCGGGGAATAGGCGGTGACCTGACCCGTGCCGAGCACCTTGCGAGGCGTGCCATTCGAAACGTCGATGGAGTAGAGCGCGTGCTGGCCGATGTCGTCTGCCGAAACGAGAAGTCTGCGGCCATCCGCGGTCGCGCTGAGATGGCTCGCGGAGCGGTCCCAGTTCTGCGTGAGTGCGCGCGTGCTGCCCGTGCGCGCGTTCCGGAGCATGACGCGGAAGCGGTCGGCCTCGAAGCCGGGCCGTTCCATCGCGAGCCAGGCGAGGTCGCCGTTCTTCAGGAAGACGGGTTGCGTGTCCCACGCGGGGTTGTCGGCCGTGAGATTGCGTGGAGCGGCGGATCCATCGACCGGCGCCTGGTAGAGATCGAAGTTCGTCGACCAGGGCTCCGTGCGGCCCGCGACGCGCATGCTGAACACGACGTGCTCGCCGTCCGGGCTGAACGCGTATTCCTCGTCGCCGCCGAAAGGCTTCGAGGGCACGTCTCCATCGAGCCCCTTCGACACGTCGACGGGCGCACCGGCCTTGCCGTCCGGCCCGACCGTGGCAACGAAGAGATGCGAGCGCGTGCCCTCGCTCCACATGTCCCAGTGGCGGATGAAGATGCGATCGTAGGTGCGGCCCGTGGCCTTGCTCGCCTTGCGGGCCTCGAGCCGATCTTTCGTGCACTTCAGGTCCGCGCAGTCCACGAACACTTCCATGGAGACCGCGATGCGATTGCCCGCGGGCGCCACCTTGAGCGAGCCCACGTCGAGCGGGTAGTCCGTGACCTGCGTGGCCTCGCCGCCCGCGAGGGACAGGCGCCACACCTGAGACGAGCCCGAACGCGTGGAGAGGAAGAAGAGGCTCTGGCCGTCTGCCGACCAGCGCGGGCTCGAGTCGTTGGCGGGATGCTGCGTGAGGCGCCGGGGTGTGGCCTCTCGCGCGGTGAGGTCCAGAAGCCACAGATCCGTGGGGCGTTTGTTGGCCCCCATGTCCGTTTCGCTGAGCACGAAAACCACGCGGCGCCCGTCGGGCGAGACCTGAGGGTCCGAGAGGCGCTTCAGCCGCACGAGATCCTCGGCGGTGAAGGGCGCGCCCGCGGCCGGGCCGGGATGGCTGGCGGGCTGCGCGATGAGCGCGCCGGCCCAGAAGCTGAAGATTCCAATTCCGAGAAGGATGCGGACCGTGTGAGGCATGATGAAGGTCTGCGCTGAATGGTGAGGGCGCGCATTGTAGTTCATTGCCGATCGGCCGAAGGCGCGGCGCTCGGCAACTGGTCGCGTATCGGGTTCCGGGCGCCGATTTTTTCGGGCGCGCGTGCGCGCTCAGCCTACTTCGAACGCCTCGATCGTCCAGGGCTCCTGTTGAGCGGCGTGCACCCACTCCTGGAGCGCGGGGTCCTGCAGCGCTTCGGCCATGTACCAGCGCGTGGTGTCCGAGACCTGGGCGCGATACGTGTTGAATCGCAGAACCACCGGCGCGTACATCGCGTCCGCAATGCTGTATTCGCCGAAGAGCCACGGGCCATGATCCGATCCGTACCGGCGGCGGCAGTCGATCCAGATCTCATCGATGCGCTCGATGTCCATCTCGAGCCCCGGGGTCATGAAGGTGCGGCGGTTGCGGGCGCGCGCGTTGAACGGCCATTCCATGCGGAGGTTCACGAACCCCGCGTGCATCTCCGCGCACACGGAGCGTGCGAACGCGCGAGCCTCCAGATCCCGCGGCCAGCCCTTGCCGGTGATGTCGGCGAGGTACTCGCAGATGGCGAGTGAGTCCCACACCGTGATGTTGCCGTGCTTCAGCACCGGCATGCCCCCGCTCGGCCCGTACTTCGCCACCTCCTGCTTGAAGGTGGGCGTGTCGAGCGGGATCAGCTTTTCCTCGAACGGCAGCCCGAGATGTTTCATGAGGATCCAGGGCCGCAGTGCCCAGGAGGAGTAGTTCTTGTTCCCGATGACGAGTGTGAATTCGGCCATGAGCGACCTTGACGGACTGACGGGCCGGGCAGGAAAGCAATAATCGGGCCTTCGGACAGCTGCCGCGGGCGCCTATCGCGATCGCCTTGTGCGCGCGGCATGGCGCAGATCATACGCCGCTCGACGGCGCAGGCACCCCGCAGAGCGCGACGTTCAGCCCGAGCTGGACCGCGGTGTTCGCAAATCAGGACAGCAACGTTCGTCCGCGCGTTTCGACGATGACACGGCGGGCGAGCAGCGCCGTGGTGAGCGGTATGAGCCCGAGCCAGAAGAGCGTGCGCACGATGACGTCGCTCGAGCCTCCCGCGGCCGAGGAGACGAGACCCACGAAGACGGGCCCGAGCGCGGCGACCACGCGGCCGATGTTGTAGCAGAGCCCGGAGCCCGTCGCGCGCAGTCGGGCGGGAAACAATTCCGGCAGATAGAACACGAATGTGCTGAATACGCCATACACGCCCATGCCCACGGCGAACAGCATGCGCACGCGAACCTGCGGCGTGAGGTCCAGCCCGAACGTGGCGAACAGCGTCACCGCCGAATAGAGGAAGTACGTGACGAACATCGCGCGCCGGCCCATGCGCGCGCGAGCGGTATGGCGGCGAGCGCTCCGATGAGGCCACCGAGATTGAATGCGTTGGAGGCCTCAGATTTCCAGGCTTCGGCCAGCACGCGCGCGGCCTCACCGGTGATGCCGGTGGCCGCCGCGTGCTCGTTGGCCAGCGTGGCGCCGAGAAGGGGAACGAAGGCATTGCAGGCCCACCATGTGAGAAGCGCCGTGACGGCGGTCGCCATGCCGCTCACCGTGAGCGCTCGCATGTTGCCGGTGAACAGCTCCCGCAGCCTGGGCGGAGCCGCATGGCGCACGTGTTTCTCCCACACCTCGCTTTCGCGAATGAAGAGGCGAACGACGAACGCAAGGACCACGGGCACGAGCCCGAAGAGAAACACATAGCGCCAGGAGGTTTCCGGCGAGTCCGGCAGCCACACGCCGGCGATCTGGTAATTCACCGTGCTGGCGAGAATGATCCCGAGCGGAGAGGAGGTGTACACGAGGGTGGCCGCTTCGACGCGCCGCTCCTCCGGCACGGTCTCCGCAACCAGCGCCGCGCCCACGGCCCACTCGCCGCCGATCCCGAGGCTCGCGAGCACGCGGAAGAGCACCAGATGCCACATCTCCCCGGCGAGGGCACACAGCGCGGTTCCGCCCGCGTACAGTGCGATCGTGACGAACAGTGCACGCTTTCGGCCATAGCGGTCCGCGAACCAGCCGAACAGAAGACCGCCCACGGCCCACCCGACGAGCAGAATCGACGTGAGCACGCCCGTCCAGAACACGGTGGCCTCCCGTGCCTCGGCGGAGCCGAGCGGCAGGCCGAGCAGCACGGGAACGCAATTGGGGGCCACGAAGTTGAACAGGAGGGCGTCGAAGACATCGAAGCCCCAGCCGAGCCAGGCTGCGGCGAGCACGATCCAGTGATAGCCGGAGAGTCCGAGCAATCCGGCGCGCTGTGTAGGGGCCGTTGACATCATCAGCAGTCTAACTGCTCAGCTGCTAACGGGTAAGAACATTGCGTGGATGCCTGCGGAAGATTGCGCTCGCTGCAACTCACACGGGAATTGGCGCTTCGATCACAGTATGCGAGGGTGTTTGCGAGTGAACTTCGGCCGGGGCAAGCCGATCCAGTAGTCACTGGAGGTGGATGCAAGATGATCGAAGGTCAGAATTCATCGCGCGTCGTGCCGGTGAGCAACCTGCGCGAGTTCTTCCACGAGGCCCTGCAGGGCGCCCTCGAGCGCCAACATCTCACCGTCGAGGACCAGACCGAACACTACGTCGTCAACCTGCTCACGCTCTTTGCGCGCTCGGACGCGCTCTTCGAGAAGAGGCCGGGGCCCGATCAGGGGGTGCACCTGAAGCCGCTCGTCGTGATGCTCACCGAAGCGCTGGAAGCGCCCTCCGCCGCGGACCGCAACCGCGGCCTGCAGCGGCTCGGAGACGTCTCGCTGTTCATCGCCGGCTTCTTTGCGCAGAGTTTCGCGCGCAAGCTCATCGACATCGACTACCACATCGCGATGGGCGGCCGCGCCTACAGCACGCTCGCGGACTCGCTCGCGCGCACACGCTGGCGCGCGCTCGCGCAGGTGTTCGCCGAGCTTGCGGACAAGTTCCAGCCCATGGTGGATGCCCTGAATGACGTGAGCGAAACCTCATACGTGCATTCGGACAAGGACATCCTGCGTCTCTACGAGATCTGGCTCAAGACCGGCAGCAAACGCTCGTACGAGATCCTGAAGCGGCTCGGTGTGAATCCGACGGCGGCCGCTCACACCCAGCGCGCGCACTGACATGATCCTGCGGCAGCTCCAGCAGCTGATTGCGGGCATCTACGACGTGAATGTCGCGCACGATGTGTACGACTTTCTCGTCACCGATCGCCAGGCGCTTCCGCCAGCCGCCCGCGCCCACGACACCGACGAGCAGCTGATCATCGCATCGGGTGAATCCGGAACCTCCGAGGTGGGTGTCTCGCTCTACCTGGACCCGGCGCTGCTCGAGCGCCTGCGGCAGTCGGATCCCATGGTGCGCCTCACCGATGCGAACGTGGCGGACTACTGGACGGCGCTCGAAGGCGTGAGTCACTTCCTCTACTTCGCGTGGAATGCCGAGCACGACAAGACGGTCTCGCTGCTCGAGCTCGAGCTGCAGGCGGAGATCGACAAGTACGTGGCGAGCTATCTGCTGCTGAAGCGCCAGTTCCCCGAGCGCTTCCCGTCGGAGCTGCTGCGGGTGCTGTTCGAGCGAACGCGCATCGACCCGAGGCTCGCGGGCGGGCGCGAGCACCTGTATCGCGCCGCGAGCCGTCACGCGGAAAAGTTCTGCCGCCGGCTCGATCGCTCACTGCGCGCCTCGCGCCGTGAGTTCGGGCATGCGGTGCTCGCGGAGCTCAGAAGGTTCTATCGGCTGACGGACGAGCGCAAGGTGGCTCACATCGAGCGCGTGAGCTGATCGCGCGGGAGTTACTCCTCGCCGTTCTTCTTCTGCTCTTCCAGGCGGCGCATCATCTTCATCCACTCGGAGAGCTTGCGAAGATCGCGCCGGGCGCTGCGCGGCGCGCCGTTGCCCGCGGCGGGATCGGGCCTGCGATCGTAGGGGTTGAACGAGTCCTCGTTCTGGATGGACAGCTCCAGGCGCCGTCCCCGGACGGTGTCGCGGGGCTGCACGCCGGGCTCGTCCTCGATGCTGAGCACGGGTCGCTGATAATCACTCGGCGCATCGATCCACTCGACGTACGCCATGCCGCGCTCATCGTGACGGATGCGGCTCAGCCGGCGGCGCTCCCCGGACGCCGAGGTTTCGGTTTCATCGTCCTTCGCGCCGTGCAAAGGGGTCGGTCCGGCGTTGTATTTGTTCATGTATTAAGTCGCATGCGTGCCGGCCCCGATCCGGCGAGTGCGAGCGTAGGTGCCGGCAAGCGCGGGGTCTGCGTCCTTCGTCACGAATCGGCCGGCGCGGGCCTGCGGCCTTCGGCCACGACATGGCGCGCACGGGTGAGTCCCAAGGCGGTTTTCGCATCCGTGATGGTGCCGTTCAGCACCCACTCGAACGCCTCCTCCAGCGGAACCCACCGAACCTCGAGCACCTCCGCCCGCTCCAGCGCGCTCCGGGTGTTCTCGAGCCCGGTGGCGAGGAACAGATGCACGACTTCGGTGAGAATGCCGGGAGAGGGCGTGCACACCCCGAGGCTCTGCCATTCTCGTCCGCGCAGTCCCGCCTCCTCGATGAGCTCGCGCTGTGCGGTGGCCAGTGGTGGCTCGTTCGGCTCGAGTTTCCCGGCCGGCAGCTCGAGGATCCAGCCACCCGCTGCGTGCCGGTACTGCCGGACCAGGCAGACGCGCTGGTTCTCGTCGAGTGCCACGGCGGCCGCGCCTCCGGGATGGTGAACGATTTCCAGTACGGCACGGTGACCGTTCGGGAGCGTCACTTCGTCGGTCGTCAGGCGTACGATGCGGCCGCGGAAGTGAGTCGTGCTTTTGTGAAGTGTCATGAAGGGCAGAGTAGCGGTGCGTACGACTCGCGTACAGCAAAGAGTGATTCTCGTGACGGGTCTCCCAGGCACGGGCAAGACCACGCTTGCGCGTCAGCTGGCGGCCCGCTTCGGCCTGCCGGTGCTGGGCAAGGATCTGATCAAGGAAGGCTTGTTCGATGTGTTGGTCGTCCGGTCGTCCGGTGGGCACGATGCGGCACGCTCGAGGGCGCTCAGCGACGCGAGCTTCGAGGTTCTGTTTCGCATCGTTCGGGAGATGAGCCTTGCAGGCACGCATCTGCTGCTCGAAGGCAACTTTCGCGCAGGTGAGCACGAGCCCGCCCTGCGCCGGGCCTTGCAGCTCGCGGAGCTCGATGCGAACGCGCCCGTTGCAATCGCCCAAGTGCTTTGCCGGGTGCCGGAAACCGAGCGCGTCCACAGGCTCGCGCAGCGCGCATCCGATCCGGCGCGCCACGCGGGGCACAACGATTCGGCACTCGCCACGACGCCGCCTTCCGCAAGCAACGACTCATTTCTGGACCTGCCCGGCGAGCGGCTCCTGCGCGAGGGGAGCGACGATGCACGCGTGCTCCACTTGCTCGACAACTGGTGGAATTCGCGCACGTTTTCGTCCAAAAGCACGGGCGCCGGTGAACCACTTCAATAGCAGGGCCGACGCGCGTTCCGTATAGTCCGGGTCGCATGTCGACTGCGTCACATCTCGAGAAACTCAACGGGCCGCAAAGAAAGGCGGTGAGCTATGGCGAGCCTCTGCCGAAGGGCGTGAAGGCCGGCCCGCTGCTCATCATCGCCGGCGCGGGCACGGGCAAGACGAGCACGCTGGCGCACCGTGTGGCGCACCTGGCCATTCACGGTGTGGATCCTGCACGCATACTCATGCTCACCTTCACGCGGCGGGCCGCGGCGGAGATGCGCCGCCGCGCTCACGACATCGTGAAGACCGCGTTGAACGAGCCGCTCGGCGGCGTGAGCCACACGATTTCGCAGCGGCTCACCTGGGCGGGCACGTTCCACTCCATCGGTAACCGCCTGCTGCGTCACTATGCGAAGCATCTGAAGCTCGATCCGCACTTCACGGTGGTGGACCGCGGCGACGCCGCGGATCTGATGGACGCCGTCCGGATGGATCTCGGCTTTGCCACCAAGGAGCAACGCTTTCCCCGGAAGGACACCTGCCTGCAGATCTACTCCTATCGGGTGAACACGCAGAAGTCGCTCAAGGAAACCCTCGAGCAGCAATTCCCCTGGTGTCTGCAGTGGGAAGCCGATCTCAGCAAGCTCTACCGCACGTACGTGGAGCGCAAGCAACGGTGCGGCATCCTCGATTACGACGATCTGCTGCTCTACTGGCACGCCATGATGGGAGAGGCGCGGCTGGCGCAGCACGTGAGCAGTCACTTCGATCATGTGCTCGTGGACGAGTACCAGGACACAAACCGCCTGCAGGCGGAGATCCTGCAGGCGCTGCGGCCGGACGGCGCGGGTCTCACTGTTGTGGGTGATGACGCACAGGCGATCTACTCGTTCAGGGCCGCGGCGGTGGACAACATCCTCGGGTTCCCGGATCGCTTCACGCCGCGCGCGGAAGTCGTCACGCTCGCACAGAACTATCGCTCGACCCAGCAGGTGCTGGATGCGGCCAACGCACTCATGGCCGAAGCGCCGCGCCAGTACCGGAAGCATTTGCTATCCATGCGCGGTCAGGGCGTGCGCCCGAGCTACGTCACCGTTGCGGACCTCAAGACACAGGCGGAATGCGTGTGCTCGGAAGTGCTGAAACGGCGCGAAATGAACGTGCCGCTCAAGCGCCAGGCGGTGCTGTTTCGCAGCTCGAGTCACAGCGACGTGCTCGAAGTGGAGCTCGCCCGGCGCAAGATTCCGTACGTGAAGTATGGCGGGCTGCGCTTTCTGGAAGCCGCGCACATCAAGGACCTGATGGCCGTCCTGCGCTGGGCAGACAACCCGCGCAACACGCTTGCCGCATTCCGTGTGCTGCAGCTCCTGCCCGGCATGGGGCCGGTGAATGCGCGCAAGTGCATCGAGCATTTCGAGGCGCACCAGTATTCGTTCGAGGCGCTGAAGTCCTTCGAGGTGCCGCAGGCGCTCGGCATGGACTGGCGCAAGACCATCGAGCTGCTTCTCGCGCTGGCGGATCCGCAGCGCCAGTGGCCAGGGCAGGTGCATCTCGTGCGCGAGTGGTACCGGCCGCATTTCGAGCGCATCTACGAGCACTTTCACACGCGCATCGGCGACATCGATCAGCTCGAGCTGCTCTCCGGGCAGTATGCCTCGCGCGAGCGCTTCCTCACCGAGCTGACACTCGACCCGCCCAATGCCACGAGCGACCTGGCCGGGCAGCCCGTGCTCGATGAGGACTATCTGGTGCTCTCGACCATCCACTCCGCAAAGGGCATGGAGTGGGACACCGTGTACCTGCTGAACGTGGTGGATGGCAGCTTCCCTTCCGAGTTCGCCACCGGCAAGCCGGAGCTCATCGAGGAAGAGCGGCGCCTGCTGTACGTGGCGATGACGCGCGCGCAGAACGATCTGTATCTCATCTCGCCGCTGAAGTTTCACCTCACCCAGCAGTCGCGCACCGGCGATGCGCACGTGTACGGCGGCCGCAGCCGCTTCATGACCGAGAAGGTGCTGAAGACCTTCGACTTGAAGACCTTCGAGGGCTCGAGCCCCGGCGAGGCTTCGCTGCAGGACGCGACGGGCACCTCGCTCGATGTGGGTGCCCGGTTGAAGGAAATGTGGTGACGCTCAGTTCTGGGGCTTCACGAACTTCAGCGTGAAGCGGTCACTCTCGCCGATCGCGGCGTACTTCTCGCGATCGCCCGCCCGGAAGACGGGCGGCAGCGTCCACACGCCCTGCGCATAATCCTTGGTATCGCGTGGATTGGCGTTGATCTCGGATTTGGCGACGAGGCGGAACCCCTGGGCCTCGATGAGATCGATCGCGTACTGCTCGTTCACGTACCCGCTCTTCGCCTGCGGATCCTGGGGCTTCGACGGGTCCCCGCGGTGCTCGACCACGCCGAGCGTGCCGCCCGGCTTCAATGCGCGAAACATTGCGGCAAAGGCCTGTTCAGCCGTGCCGCTCGCCATCCAGTTATGGATATTGCGGAAGGTGAGCACCATGTCCACGGTGCCGGGCGGCACGATGTCGCCGCCATCCGCGGGCAGTTGGGTCACCACGACGCGGTCGTACAGATCCGGGCGGCTCGCGAGCTTCTCGCGAAAGCGCGTGACACGCCGCTCCTCATACGCATTGCCGGGCTCGGCATCGATGATGGCCGCGTAGTACCTGCCCTTCTCGCGCAGCAGGGGCGCGATGATCTCGGTGTACCAGCCTTCCGGATCCGGCCAGATCTCCACGACGTGCATCTCCGGACGCAGTCCGAAGAACAGCAGTGTCTCACGCGGATGCCGGTACGCATCGCGGGCCTTGTTGGCCTCTGAGCGATGCTCACCGGCGAGCACCTTGTCCAGCGCGGCAGCGGTTTCCTGCCGAGTGCTGAACTGCGTTGCGCATCCGCTCAGCAGCGCAGCGGTGATGGCTGCAGCGAGCGCTGCGCGCATCGATGCCGACATGGAATGTTCCCCTAGCTTCGTGACTTCGGGAGCTGTCCCCTGAACGATAGCGCGTACCGCAAAAACAAAGAACCCCGCACAAGGCGGGGTTCTCAAGGACCCGTCAGGGTCGGTACGGCATCAGCGGCGGAAAGGGCCTCCGCCCTGACGCGGTCGCTGTGGACGTTCCTGTGCTTCGTTCACGCGCAGCGGACGGCCATTCATCTGAAATCCGTTCAATGCCTGAATGGCGTTCTGCGCTTCACTCTGCGGCATATCTACGAAACCGAAGCCCCGCGGCTTGCCGGTTTCACGGTCATTGATGAGCTTGACCGAATCGACCTTGCCGTGACGCTCGAAGAGGCTCCGGACGTCCTGCTCTGTCGCGCTGAAGGGGAGATTCCCCACGTAGATCGTCGTCATCCAATCACTCGCTCAAGAAATGCGGACAGCGGCGTACCGCACGAGTCGGTCGCATGTACCGCGTGAGGGACATCAAACAGGTCAAGGCTTCAAGGCACACGATCGGCAGTTTTAGTAGTCAATGCGCAGCGCTTGGGCCGGCGGCCTGCACCTTGCGTTCGCGCCCCCGGAAGACGTGCCGCGGGTGGAAAGAAGTGGGCTCAAAGCACACACGAGACGCTCATCCGTTGGCGGAGACCGAACGCCCGCCGGATGCTACTCCCGGCCGCTCAGCGAAGTAAACAGCCGGTGGAAATGCAATCGGGGCAAACCCGTAATGCGCGAAAATCCAAACTCGATGCACGCGGGTCGGCAGTAAGAATCGTCGCGCTGCACCGGTCTACTCCCACCGGCTCGGGCGCGTACACGGGGTCAGCGCATGTGAGCGGGGTTTTGCGCCGGCCGGTCCGCAAGTTGTCTCGATTTCGGGCTTTGACGTATCCCGTGCTGCATGTGCTGCGGCATGCCGCCTCGCTTGCACATACGCTGGCCGACAGTGCTCCCGGCCTGCGTGTGTTGGCAGTCGCCAGGCGAGAGTGCCAACAGTGGCGGCTCTACCGGTGCCTCGCAGGTGACGGAGGTTGGCGGTTCAGCAATGTGCCGCACAGCGCCTTCGGCGCAGCGCGGCGTGGTCACGCGCCGGCGGGCTCGAGATAGGCGTAGCCGTTCAGCTCATTCTCGTAAAAGCGCTTGAGCAGCTGGCTCTCGGCGAGGGTCATGCGGCCGTCGCGAATGGCGCGCTCGCAGTCCCGCGCGAGGGCGGGGTAGAGCTCCGCAACGTCGTACTCCATGTATTCGAGCACCTTGTTGGCGGTGTCTCCCTTGACGATCTCCTCGATCCACCAGCCACCCTCATCGTGCAGGCGGATGTGCACGACATGCGTGTCGCCGAACAGGTTGTGCAGGTCGCCGAGCGTTTCCTGATACGCGCCGACGAGGAAGGCGGCGAGGTAGTACTCCTCGCCGGGACGCAATTCATGCAGCTCGAGCGCGCGTTTGACATCTCGCAGCGAGACGAAGCGATCGATCTTGCCGTCCGAGTCGCAGGTGATGTCCGCGAGCACGCCGGTACGCGTGGGGCGCTCGTCGAGCCGGTGAATCGGCATGATCGGGAAGAGCTGGTCGATGGCCCAGCTGTCCGGCAGTGACTGGAACACCGAGAAGTTGCAGAAATAGGTGTCCGAAAGAATGGACTCGAGCGCATCCAGCTCCTCCGGGCGACGGTCGAGCTTTCTGCAGCAGTCGCGGATCTTCGCGGTGGTGGCCCAGTAGAGTCGTTCGGCGAGCGCGCGGAACTCGAGCGAGAGCAGCCCCAGGTTGAACATCTGGAGCACCTGCTCGCGCGCAGTGAGCGTGTCGTGATAGCACTCGACGAGCCGCCGCTCCGAGACCGAGCGATACGCCTCGAACAGATCGAGGATGGGCTGGGGCAGCTCCTTGCTGCCGGTGTAATCGGCCGCGGGATCGCCGGAGACCTTGAAGCGGTCGAGCGCCGAGGAGCCGAGCGCGTTGAAGATGAGCACGCTGCTGTACGCGGCGATGGCCCGCCCCGATTCGCTGATGATCATCGGATGCGGGATCGCTCGCGCGTTGCACACACTCGCGATCCGATACACCACATCGCTCGCGTATTCGTTGAGCGTGTAGTTCATGGAAGACGAGAAGTTCGTGCCGCTGCCGTCGTAGTCCACGCCGAGCCCGCCGCCCACGTCGATGTACTGCAGTCCTGCCCCCATGAGCTTCAGCTCCGCGTACACGTGAGCCAGCTCGTTGATGGCATCCTTCACACGGCGGATGTCCTGCAGCTGGCTGCCGGGGTGGCAATGCACCAGCTGCAGGCAATCGAGCATGTTGCGCTCTTTCAATATGTTGAATAGCTCCATGATCTCGGTGGCGAACAGGCCGAACTTCGACTTCTCACCGGCCGAGTCCGCCCAGCGCCCGGAGCCCTCGCTGAAGAGCTTCACACGCACCCCGATGCGCGGCCGCACGCGGTAGTTCGCAGCGTGCTTGAGAATGAGCGCCAGCTCATCGAAGTTCTCGACCACCGGAATGATCGTGCGGCCGAGCTTGGTGGCCAGGGTGACCGCCTCGATGTAGCTGTCGTCCTTGAAGCCGTTGCAGATGATGAGTCGCTCCGGCTCGCTTTCCGTCATCGCCATGACGGCGAGCAGCTCGGGCTTGGAGCCCACCTCGAGGCCGAACCCGAATTCCTTGCCGTAGCGATACACCTCTTCCACGACCAGGCGCTGCTGATTCACCTTGATGGGGTAAACGGCAGCGTAGCGGTTCTGGTAGTCGTTCTCGGTGATGGCCTGCTGGAAGGCGGCGTGCAGGTGCCGCAACCGCTGCGCCAGGATGTCCGAGAAGCGCACCACCACCGGCGTGGTGAGATCGCGGGCCTTCAGCCCCTCCACCACTTCATAGAGATCGATCTCCCGCTCGGGGGTCGTGTACGGCCGCACGACGACATGCCCGGCATCGTTGATGGAGAAGTACCCCTTGCCCCACGCGTTCACGTGGTACAGCTCGAGCGAATCCTCCACGCGCCAGGGCTTCGCGGGATTGAACTTCGCCCGTCCGTTGAGTGCGAGTTTCGGGTCGACTGCCACTTCGCCTACCTGTCGCAGATTCCGGAACGCCAAAAGACAAATGGCTGGTCCCGAAGAACGGTGCCAGCCATGTGAGTCGATGAGTGGCGCGGAAGATAGCAAAAATGCATGACGAGTAAGAGTCTCATGCCGGGCCTCGTGCGACGGGACGTGCGGGATCGCGGATCCACTCACTCCAGGAACCCGGATACAGGCGCGCACCCTTCAGCCCCGCAATCTCGAGCGAGAGCACGTTGTGGCACGCGGTGACACCCGAGCCGCACATCGAGACGACCTCGGATGCCGGGCGGCCGCCGAGAAACTGCTGCCACTGGCCGCGCAGCTCGTCGGCGGGGAGAAAGCGGCCGCGCGCATCGACGTTTCGGGCAAACGGCCGGTTGCGTGCGCCGGGAACATGACCCGCCACGGGATCCAGCGTTTCGTTCTCGCCGGCGAATCGGTCGGCACCGCGAGCATCCACGAGCACGATGGCATCACGCGCGAGCGCTTGCTGAACCTCGGCGGCAGTGAGCGTTGCCGCCTGCGACACGTGCGGGACAAACGTGCGAGCCGCCGCTAGCGCGGGCTCGGTCGAAAGGGGCAGCCCGGCTTCCTGCCAGGCGGCGAAGCCGCCATCGAGCACGGCGACATCCGGGTGCCCGAGCCAGCGCAGCAGCCACCAGGCGCGAGCGGCGAAGGCGCCGTTGCCCTGATCGTATGCCACGACCTGCACGCCTTCTCCGATGCCCCACGCGCCGAACGTGCGGGCGAGCGTCGAGACCTCCGGCAGCGGATGGCGTCCGGTGCTCGCCGTGACAGGACCCGAGAGATCGCGGTCCAGGTGAGCCTGCACCGCCGTGGGAATGTGGCCCTGCGCGTATGCAGTGTCGCTCCACTCCGGGCGCGCAAGCTCGTGGCGGCAGTCGAGAACGACGACGGCTCGCTCGTGCGTGGCCAGCAGGTGCGCCAGTTCTGGAACCTTGATCAGCGTGGTGTAAGAAGTCATCGTGCTCGACTCCCTTGCGGAAGTGCTGTCACCGCTCGCCCGGTTGAAGCGGCTCGCACCCGCGGGCAAAGCCAGCCCTTCGGTGCCGAGCGCGCATTCTCGGCCTGACGCCATCTGGCTACAATCCACCCGACGCTCATCTGTTCCGCGCACACTGCTCACGCACTCTGACTCCGACGACGCATGGCCATCGACGTTTACTGGGGAAGCGGTAGCCCGTACTCGTGGCGAGTGCTGCTGGCCCTCGAATACAAGCGGCTGGCGTACACGAGCCATCTGCTGCAGTTCTCGAAGCAGGAACACAAGTCGCCACAGATGCTCGCGCTCAACTTCCGCGGCCGCGTGCCTGTGCTGAAGGATGGCGATTACGTCGTATTCGAATCGCTGGCGGTGCTGTACTACCTCGACCGCAAGTATCCCGATCCGCCCCTGTTCGGCCGTACGCCGGAGGAGGCGGGCGTCATCATGCGCGTGATCTGCGAGTACCAGTCGTACGCGGAAGATCACGTGATGCGCATCGCCCGAGCGTATTTCCTGCGGCCGCATGCCGTGCGGCATGACGAGCTCGCGGATTCCATGCACGTGGTGGCGAGCGAGGCGCGCTCCATCGAAGCGCGGCTGGCGAAATCCGACTGGGTCGTGGGCGAAAGCTTCTCCGCCGCCGACATCGTCATCTTCCCGGGGCTGCAGGTGCTGCTGCGTGCGCTGGCCAAGCCGGAAGCGCAGGAGCTGTCCGCGCGCTTTCTGCCGCTGGATGTGCACTATCCCGCGCTCGCGCGCTGGACACGGCGAGTGGAAGCGTTGCCGGGCTACGAGCGCACGTACCCGCCGCACTGGCGCACCGGTCGCGCCTGAAGCGATCGCGCAGCTTCGCAGCTCACGCGGGCGCCTTCTTCGCGCGCACCGGACTTCACGCCTGCCGCCCGGCATTGCTCGCATGAGCATCGCCGCCGGCGAGTTCTGATCACTTGCCCGAGGGTTCCTGCGCGGCGCCCGTGGGGTGGTATCGACGAGCGTCGATTGGTAGGCTGCCCGCCCAAGGCCGCGGCGGTTGGCGTCGCGAGCCGCTTCCCGGGAGCCTGTCCGAGAATGATCGCCGCCGCGAGGCCGCGCGCATCCAGGTGATCATCCTCGGGCGGGCTCCCCCTTTGCTGGAGCATCATGAGCAATCACAAGGTCTACGTCGAATTTCCCGGGCGCATCATTTTCATCGGCTTTGGCAGCATCGGGCAGGGCACGTTGCCCCTCGTGCTGAGGCACATCGGCGTCTCACCGGAGCGCATCACCATCGTGACCGCGGATGATCGCGGCCGCGAGGAAGCGGAGAAATTCGGCATCAAGTTCATCAAGGAAGCCCTCACGCGCGAGAACTATCGCCGCGTGCTGAACCCGCTCGTGGGTCGGGGGGACTTCGTGCTGAACGTGTCGGTAGACGTGTCGAGCATCGCGCTCATCAAGTTCTGCTGGGAAAAGGGCGCGATGTACCTCGACACCTGCATCGAGCCTTGGCCGGGGGGGTACACGGATCCCACAGTGCCGGCGGCGCGGCGCACGAACTACGCACTGCGCGAAGAGGCGCTTGCGCTGCGCCCCGGAAACGCGCGCGCGCCCACCGCTGTGCTCACGCATGGTGCGAATCCGGGGCTCGTGTCTCACTTCGTGAAGCAGGCGCTGCTCAACATCGCCGCCGACACGGGTGTGGACGCGGGCAACCCGCGCACCCGCGGGGATTGGGGCGATCTTGCGCGGCGCCTCGGCGTGAAGGTCATTCACATCGCCGAGCGCGACACGCAGGTGTCGAACAAGCCGAAGGAGCCCGGCGAGTTCGTGAATACCTGGTCGGTCGATGGCTTCGTGAGCGAAGGCTCCCAGCCGAGTGAGCTGGGCTGGGGCACGCACGAGCGCAACTTCCCGCGCGACGGGAAGCGGCACGACTTCGGCTGCATGTCGGCCATCTACCTGATGCAGCCGGGCGCGGCTACCCGCGTGCGCACCTGGACGCCGCTGGCGGGCCACTTCCACGGCTTCCTCATCACGCACGGCGAGTCCATCTCCATCTCGGATTACTTCACAGTGCGCGATGGCGCGCAGGTCGTGTACCGGCCCACGGTTCACTACGCCTATCACCCCTGCGATGCCGCTGTCGTGTCGATGCATGAGTTCGCCGGGCGCAATTTCGTGCTGCAGGAGCGCCAGCGCATCCTCATGGACGACATCACGACGGGCATCGACGAGCTCGGTGTGCTTCTCGCCGGGCACAAGAAGAACGCGTACTGGTACGGCTCGCAGCTCTCGATCGAGGAGACCCGCAGGCTCGTGCCCTACAACAACGCGACGGGCCTGCAGGTTACGGTGTCGTGTCTCTCCGGCATGATCTGGGCGATGGAGAATCCGAACTGCGGCATCGTGGAGCCCGACGAGATGGACTTCCGCCGCAACCTCGAGATCTGCACGCCCTATCTCGGCAAGATGCACGGGGAGTACACGGACTGGACGCCGCTGCACGAGCGCGAGCGGCTCTTTCCGGAGGACATCGACAAGTCCGATCCGTGGCAGTTCAAGAACGTGCGGGTCATCTTTTAATCGGAAAAAATCGCCTGCGGCGATTTTTTCGAGACCGTAGCTTCGTTCCCGCCGGCAAAAGGCGCGACTTTTGCCGGCTGTGCCGCTGCATCGGGTTTGGGCGGCGATTTTTTCGAGACTGTGCCTTCGTTTCCAGCCGGCAAGAGGTGACTCTTGCCGGCTGATCCCCTTGAACCTCGTTGGCGCTTTTTAGCGATCGTGACTCGTTCAGCCGGCAGGGGCGTGACTCTTGCCGGCTGGATTCCCTGAATCCGCCCGAGGCGGCGCTTTTGCGAAACCGCCGCTCCGTCGGGCAAGCGGCGCGATGCTTGCCGGCGGGTGTTCTCCAACCGCTTTCAGGGGCGGGCGCTTTCGCGGACCGGGCCTCATGCCGCCTGCAAGGAGTGACGTTGCCGCCGGCGCAAGCTCACTCGGCTTCGCTCGGCTCGTATTGCACGTCCACGATCGTGTAGGTGCGCACGCCGCCCGGCACTTCCACGGACACCTCGTCGTCCAGCTTCTTCTTCATGAGCGCACGCGCCAGCGGCGAATCCATGCTGATGTAGCCCGGCGCGGCATCGAACTCATCCGGCCCCACGATGCGGTAGCGCGTGGTGGTGCCGTCCTCCGCCTCGAGTGAAACCCACGCACCGAAGAACACGCGCGTCGGGTCCGAGGGCGGCTTGTCGACGATGACCATGCCGTCGAGCCGCTTGCGCAGGAAGCGCACGCGCCGGTCGATCTCTCGCAGACGGCGCTTGCCGTACGTGTACTCGGCGTTTTCGGAGCGGTCGCCCTGGGCGGCGGCCTCCGCGACCGCCTGGGTGACGCGCGGCCGCTCCACGCGCCAGAGCTCGTCGAGTTCCTGCCGAAGGCGGCGCGCGCCGGCCGGTGTGATGTATTGGGAACCAGGTTGCTCGGGTGCTCGGTAACGTCCCATCGCTCGTTCAAATGGCGTTATGTCGCAATGCTGTTTACAAAACGGGTCGATCTGTGGAGCGCTTCACGCCCCGCAGGTACGCCGTTGTCTACTCTTTGCGGCCATGGCCGCGAAGTACTACACGCACTTCCTCACCGCGGGCGGCGCACCGAAGCAGGGGCCGGAAGCGAGTGAGTGGAGCGGAGTGGTGGAGCTGCGCAGCCCCATCGAGCCGAACGGCGGTACGCGGGAGCTGCGGGCACTGCTCGCGCAAAGTTTCGATCTGGACTCAGAGGACATCAAGATTCTCCACTGGGCCCGGTTGCACTGATATCCCCTAGCGGACTTCCTTCCCTTCATCGAAAGTCCGCGTTTTTGCCCCCGGGCCATCCGGCCCGGGGTTTTTTATGGGCGCGGATCGCGCACCCCGCACACCCGCGCGGGCACGGCGCATGCGCCGCGGGACTTGAACCGGGCGGTTCAATGGCCCATATAGCCGCGGGTCGCCCGTCACAAGGGCACAGGCTGGGCAAGATCAGATTCTTGTCCGTGGCGAATGCAGGCGTCGTCTGAAACGCGCGCCGCAGACACTCAAGACAAGGGGATCACACGATGCGTGCGTGGGCACTTGCACTTCTCGTCACCGCGACGATCGGGCTTTCCGGCTGCGGCTACAACACGCTTCAGCAGCAGGACGAGCAGGTCAAGGCCGCCTGGGCCGAGGTGGTCAACCAGTACCAGCGTCGCGCGGATCTCATTCCGAATCTGGTCAATACCGTGAAGGGCTTTGCCATCCAGGAGCAGCAGGTCCTCATCGGGGTCACCGAGGCGCGCGCCAAGGCGAGCTCCATCCAGCTGACGCCGGAGCTCATCAACGATCCGCAGGCGTTCGCGCGTTTCCAGGCCGCGCAGGGCGCGCTGACGCAGGCCCTGAAAAGCCTCTTCGCCGTGGCCGAGGCGTATCCCCAGCTGAAATCGGATGCGAACTTCCGCGACCTGCAGGCGCAGATCGAGGGCACGGAGAACCGCATCACCGTGGCGCGCAATCGCTACATCGATGCGGTCCGGCAGTACAACACCACGGTGCGCCAGTTCCCCACCAACCTCACGGCAAACCTGTTCGACTTCGAAGTGAAGCCGAACTTCAGCGTGGAGAACGAGGCCGCCATCTCCACCGCGCCCACGGTGGATTTCGGCACGGGTGTCGGTGCGCAGGCGCGCGAAGGCGCGCAACCCGCGCAGCCGCAGCAGCCCGCGCAACCGCAGAATCCGCCTGAAGCGCCGAATGCGCCGCAACCTGCGCGCTGAGGGGTAGGCGTTGCTGTTGCCTGCGCTCAGCGCCCCGCGCGCACGGGAGGGCTGGCGGGCGCATGCCACGCTCGCGTGGCTCGCGTTCGCAGTGCTCCTGTGCGTTTCCGGTGCGCTCTTCGCGCAGGCGCTGCAACCCATCCCGCCGCTCCGTGCCCGCGTCACGGATCTCACAGGCACGCTCACACCCGAGGAACGCAGCGCGCTCGAGCAGAAGCTCGCCGCGTTCGAGCAGCGCAAGGGCGCGCAGGTGGCCGTGCTGATCGTGCCCACCACGCAACCGGAGGAAATCGAGCAGTACTCGATTCGTGTCGTGGACGAATGGAAGCTCGGCCGTCGCGAGGTGAATGGGCAGCGCGTGGATGATGGCGCGCTGCTGCTGGTCGCGAAGAACGACCGTCGCCTGCGTATCGAAGTGGGTTACGGGCTGGAAGGCGCCCTCACGGATGCCACGTCCCGCCGCATCATTGCGGAGACCATCACACCGCTGTTCCGGCAGGGGCAGTTCTACGCCGGAATCAATGCGGGCCTCGATCAGATGATCCGCGTCATCGATGGCGAGCCGCTGCCGCCGCCGGACCGGCAGTGGCGCGGCGGTG
Source organism: Steroidobacteraceae bacterium (assembly GCA_019683695.1). Taxonomy (GTDB): domain Bacteria; phylum Pseudomonadota; class Gammaproteobacteria; order Steroidobacterales; family Steroidobacteraceae; genus JADGHX01. The sequence goes on along the minus strand of JADGHX010000034.1, from coordinate 323 downwards.
CGCAGCAGATTGGTGGCGCGCTGCCGTTCCTCATCTTCTTCGTGCTCATCGCGTCGATGATCCTGCGCGGGATTTTCGGTCGCGGGCTGGGTTCCGTGGCCACGGGTGGCGCCACGGGCGTGCTCGCGTATCTCTTCAGCCACGTGATGCCGATTGCGTTGTTCGCTGGAGGCCTCGCGTTTCTATTTACGCTGTTCACGGGCCTTGGCGGGCGCGGCTGGTACAGCGGTGGTGGCCGGCACAGAGGCTACGGCGGCTGGGGCTATGGCGGAGGGTTCGGCGGCCTGGGTGGCGGCGGATTCGGCCGCGGCGGAGGATTGGGC
>JADGHX010000203.1 GCA_019683695.1 Steroidobacteraceae bacterium | reverse complement strand
ATCCGTTCACATCCCGATACAGCCTCGCGCGCTGTCATACCTTGACGTGTTCCGAAGGCGCATCGACGAGCGCCTTCAGCGCGCGCATGTGCTCGCTCGTCGGGAACGCTTCTTCCGTCGCGATCCGGATGCGGCGCGCGGAATCTTCCTTCGCGGGAAGACTCATCCCGATGCCGACCGCGGCGCTCAACAACGGACGACGTTTTCATTTCCGATCCTTGTGGCGCCTGCGATCGTGAGCATCACATCGTGGACAACACAACGAAATTGACTGGATTGGTGCTCTGGGTTGTCGCAGATGGAGCTGCCCGCAATCGCTTGGAGACTGCATTTTTGTTGATGCATGATCCGGCACGCGTTGCGGAAGTTTGAGGGGGCCGTCAACGCTTTCGGACCTGCGGATGCGCGTCGCCTTCAGCGACGCCATTTCATTACTCCCTGTTCGCTGACAAGACATCCGGCGCAAGCCGGAAGCAAGAAACGACATCCGGCCCGCGCCGGAAGGAGAGTCTGAGATGAATCCATTCGGAGGCCACACCGCCTGCCGCGCATTCCTGGCGGCATCGGGTCTGGCCGCGACCTCTTTCTTCACCACTGCGGTGTCGGCGCAAGAGGGCGCCGCTGCCGATGAGACGCTGAGCGAAGTCGTGGTGACCGCGCAGATGCGCGAACAGAGCGTACAGGACATTCCGCTCTCCATCACCGCCGTGACCGGCGATTTGCTGGAAGCCCGCAGTCAGACGAACCTGAAGGAGATCTCGGCGCAGGCGCCGAACGTGCTGCTCCAGCAGAACCCCGCGGGCTCGGGCAATTCGATGCGTGCGTTCATCCGCGGCGTCGGCCAGTCGGACCAGAGCCCGTCGGTCGAGCCGGGCGTCGGCATCTACATCGACGATATCTATTTCGGAACGGTGACCGCCTCGGCCTTCGATCTCGTCGATCTCGATCGCATCGAGATCCTGCGCGGCCCGCAGGGCACCCTCTCGGGCATGAACTCGCAAGGCGGCTCGATCAAGCTCTACTCGCGCAAGCCGGGCACGGGCGGCGACAGCGGCCGCATCGAAGCGACGGCCGGCAGCTTCGGCCGCCGGGACTTCAGGGCGAGCGCGGATTTCACGATCGTCCCCGACAAGATCTTCGCGCGCGTGACGGGCGTCTCCCGCAATCGCGACGGTCACGTGAAGCTGTACAACTATGCCTGTGTCAATCCGGATGATCCGGACGTGATCTCCGGCGCCATTCCCGGTCTGATCCGCAACGGCGACTGCCGAACGGGTGAGCTCGGCAACCAGCAGATGTATGCCGTGCGCGGCGCGCTGCGCATCGCGCCGACGGGAAGCCCGCTCGAGATCAACCTCATCGGCGACTACACGAAGGACACGTCGAGCACTCAGGCGTCGGTGCTCATCGCGAGCGCGCAATCCGCAAGCGTCGGCACGGCCAACCCGGTGGATCGATCGGGAATCAGCATCCCCTATCAGGGCGTTGCCTATGACGACCGCTTCGTCACCTACGGCCCGTATCGCCGGCCGGACGCAAAGCTCAACGATCCCTACGCGAGCTATGCGAACTTCTACGATCCGGGCGTGACATATCGGGCCATCGCGCCCGCCCATCCGCCCGACCAACCCACGCCCGTGCCGGGCCCCTCGAATGGTCCGTACTTCGCGGCCAACGCCTCTCAGGTCGAAGCGTGGGGTGTCTCGGGCACGATCGATTACCAGCTGAACGACCACTTCGCCCTCAAGTCGATCACCGGCTATCGCCGCTACGAGACGCTGAGCGGCATGGACAACGATGGCTCGCCGGTCGTCTTCATCCAGAGCACGGACTGGTTCGAGCACGAGCAGTTCAGCCAGGAGGTGCGGTTCACCGGCAACCTCGTGAACGACACGGTGCACTTCACGGTGGGCGGCATCTATTACGATGCATCGACGCGTCCGCTGTCGCGCATCCACACGCCGTTCTCCGGCTTCGGCCCGCCGGGCTTTCCGACGTTCTCGTTCCTGAACGATGACACGGCCGACGTGGAAGTGCTCGCCGGCTTCACCAACGTGGCGTGGGACGTCACCGACGCGCTCACCCTCGAGGGTGGCTTCCGGCTCACCGATGAGCAGAAGGACTACACCTTCGGGCGCCTGAACCCGGACGGCAACGGCGACTACCTGCCGCTCAGCAACCCGGACAATCCGCTCACCGGCTGGACCGGCAGGTACGCGGACACGGTGGACGACTACCGCGCGGCGGCTTCTTACAAGCTCACACCGGATGCGATGGTGTACGCCCAGTTCGCCACGGGCCACAAGGCCGGCGGCATCTCGCCGCGGCCGTACAGCTATCACCAGATTCGTCCGTTCGGCGCGGAGATACTCGATTCGTACGAGATCGGCTTCAAGGCCGATCTGTTCGATCGCAGGATTCGCCTGAACGGCTCCGGCTTCCACATGGACTACAAGGGCTATCAGGGCATTCCGCAGGTCTGCGTGGGAGATGACGGGCAGCCCCTGCCGGTGGACGCCGGTGGTGTTCCCGGCCTGTGCGGCCAGTACCTGAATCTGGCCGACGCCAAGGTGAAGGGCTTCGAGCTCGAAACGCTGATCCGGCCGATCTCGGGCCTCAGCATCGACGGCGCCCTGAGCTATGTCGACTTCAGGTTCGGCAAGCCCCGGTATGCGACGAACGATGTGCGCGAGGGATCGAGCCGTCCGGGCATCGGCAAGTGGAAGTGGAGCGTGGGTGCGCAATACACCTTCAACGTCGGCACGATCGGCACGCTCACACCGCGGGTGGATGTCACCCACACGCCCGGCTATTGCGGCAACTTCGCCTGCGATCCGAATGCGACCGTGAATGGCTACACCCTGACCAACGCCCGGCTGATGTTCGATACGGCCAGCGGGAACTGGTCACTGGCGCTCGAGGCGACGAACCTGACCGACAAGCTGTACTACCTGAACAAGTTCCAGAACGTGTGGTACGTGACCGGACAGCCGGGCCGGCCGCGGGAGCTCGCGCTGACCATCCGGCGGGAGTTCTGATCCGCGAAAACGTCCGGGCCGGCGCAACGCCGGCCCGGTTCTTCGCGCGCAACGGAAGGCCTTGCGCGCCAGACCGCACCCGACTTCCATGTCAGCAAAGTTGCCGCTCCACGCCGGGCAATACAGGCGCCGCGCACAATGCGAGTCTTGCCCGGATCATCGAGGGTCAATCATGTTCCGCATTGCTCTGGTGACACTCAGCCTGGCACTGGCCGCTACGGCCGGTGCGCAATCGTACGGTGAACGAACCGCGCTGCCGCGCGGCGATTGCGACCGCCAGTGTCTCGAATCCTTCGTCACGGCCTACGTGTCGGCGCTGCGCGCCCGGGATCCCTCACGCGCGCCGTTTGCCGGGAACGTCCGCTTCACCGAGAACAGCGTCGAGATGCCCATCGGGGAAGGACTGTGGGCGACCGTCAGCGCGGTCGAGCCCGCCGACGGCATGATTGCTGCCGATACGGAGACGGGAAACGCCGCGTGGTTCGGTCACGCGTACGAGCATGACAAGCTGGTCTTCCTTGCCATTCGCATCAAGGTGGACGCCGGCCGCATCACGGAAGCCGAAACCGTAGTCTCACGCCGCACTGGCATGCCCCTCATCTTCGGGACGGGCAAGGAGCCTCACCACCCCGCGTGGACCCAGGCGCTCACGCCCGAGCAACGGCGCCCCCGCCCGCGCCTGCGCGCCGTCGCCGACTCCTATTTCAACACGGTCGAATACAACGACGGGCAGGTGTTCTCGCACTTCAAGCCCGATTGCTCACGGCTCGAGAACGGCATCAGCACGACGGCGGCCACGGGGAACACGAGAAGCTCCGCCTCCGTGGCCGAGGGCTGCGAGGCACAGTTCAAACTCGGCATCTACCGCATCAACAAGCAGCTGCGCGAGCGACGTTACCCGTTGATCGATGTCGAGCGTGGAATCGTCGTCGCCACGACGTTCTTCGATCACGCGAACACCTTCGACGAGTACAAGCTCACCGACGGGCGAACCATGAAGACCCTGCTCAAATGGCCGAACTCGCTCACCATCATGGAGGCCTTCAAGATCGTCGACGGGGAGATCCAGACGATCGAGGCCACGTTCGATTACGTGCCTTACGGCATGCATTCGCCCTGGGCGGAGTAGGAAGGATGCGCGCACTTCGTTCGCTGATCCTCGCAACGTCGTTCGTTTTCGCCCTGCCCGCTGCAGTCGCCGCGCAATGTGACGAGGACTGCATGCTTCGCCTGGCCGATGCGACGGTCGAGGCGGTGGCTGGCCGGGATTTCCGGCGGCTGCCCTGGGCCGATCCCGTGCGGTTCACCGAGAACAACGTGCCGCTGATGATCGGCGATGCGTGGTGGGGCTCGACGGGCGACACCGTGGGGCGCAAGGCGCTCTCGCTGGCCGACGCCGAGACCGGCAATGTGGTGTGGTTCGGAACGATCTGGGATCACGATGTGCCGGCGTTCGGGGCGATCCGCCTCAAGGTGACGGACGGCAAGATCGCCGAATTCGAGCTGATCGCGGCCCGTACGCCGTGGCCGATCCCCTTTGGCGATCCGAAAAACTTTGCCTTCTCGCCGTCGATGACGACCGAGCTGGCGCCCAAAGACCGCAGGTCACGCGAACGGCTGATCGATCTGGCAGACAGCTATCTCGCAACCAAGCAGCGTAACAACGGCGCACTGCTCGCGAACTTCGCGCCGGGGTGCGTCATGCTCGAGAACGGCGTGCAGATCACTTCGGCGGAAGCCGACATCCAGCCCCGGTCCACCGATTGCGCGTCGGTGTTCCGTGCCGGGCTCTTCGCCCCGGTGGAGCGCATCCGGGACCGGCGCTTCCCTTTGGTCGATGTCGAACGAGGGCTCGTGCTGGCGATCAGCGTGCAGGACCTGCCGGCGCGTGAGAAGACCTTCACGGCGGCCGACGGGAAGAAGATTGCCGTGAAACGCGATTATCCGATGAGCCGGCTCGTGGCCGAGCTCGTGCGAATCGAGGGCGACCGGGTGGTGCGGTCCGAAGGCGTGGTGGCTTCGCTCCCGTACCGCATGCCGACGCCCTGGAAATGACGCCAACGGAGAACGACATGACATCCATTCGCCTGACCGCACTGCTGGGTATTGCGCTCATCCTGTCGGCTTGCGCGTCGTCCAACGAATCCGCGGTCGCCGCGCTCCAACAGCGTGTCCAGCAGCTGGAAGACGAGAAGGCCATTCGCGAGGTGATCGTTCGCTACGGCGAATATCTGGATGCGCGCGACTACGCGGGCTACGCGTCCTTGTTCGCGAGCGACGGCGTCTGGACCGGCGGCTTCGGCAGTGCCCAGGGGCCCGCCGCCATCCAGGCGATGCTCGAGAAGAATCTCGGGAAGCCCGAAGAAGGCTTCATCAACAAGTCGAATTTCCATCTGATGACGACTGCGGTGGTCGAGGTTCACGGAGACACCGCGAAGGCGCGTTCGCGGTATCTGTTCTTCACCGCCTCGTCCGATAACCGTCCGGTCGTGGCGCTTGCAGGTCGCTATATCGATGATTTCGTCCGTGAGAACAGGCAATGGAAGATCAAGAGGCGCACGACCCATGGCGTGATTCCCTACCGTGACGGGAACGATCCCAACCCTCCGCCAGCGCCGGCGTCGCTGAGTGGTGTCACGAAGCCATAGGCCACAAGGCGCAGGCGCGCGGTGTTCCGAAGCGTGTGCGGTGGTGATTGCGCAGCGCGACCCCACTTTCGGACGCCCGTAGAACTACGCACGGAGCCCGCTGGCACCGCTGGTAACATGCTCTCCTCGATTCGGCCAGGACCGGAAAAGGGAGAGCTCGAAACGGGCCGGCTTCTGGAGATGTTCGCATGACCAAACCTTTCCCCAAGTCCCCCACCTTCATGACGATCGACGAGCCGTTCCGGTTCGAGGGCGAGCTGTTCGATCTGGAAGTCGAGGGTGAAATTCCGCGGGAGCTCGATGGCACGTTCTACCGCGTCGGCCCCGATCAGCAGTTTCCGCCGAAGATGGGCGATGCCAATCCGTTCAACGGCGACGGCATCGTCACGGCGTTCCGCTTCAAGGATGGGCACGTGGACATGCAGCACCGCTACGTTCGCACCCATCGCTTCCTCGCCGAACGTGCGGCACGCCGCGGTCTCTTCGGGGATTACCGCAATCGGTTCACCGACGATCCCAGCGTGCGGGGTATCGAGCGCACGGTATCGAACACCAATGTCGTCCTGCATGCGGGCCAGCTGCTCGCCATGAAGGAGGATGGTCCGCCGTACGCGATGGATCCGCATACGCTCGAGACGCGGCAGCTCTGGGATTGGCACGGCCACATGAAGGCCACGTCCTTCACGGCGCACCCCAAGATCGATCCGGCAACGGGTGAGCTCGTCGGCTACGCGTACGCCGCGAAGGGTGAGGCGACGAAGGACATCGCGCTCTACACCTTCGACCGGCTGGGCCGGAAGGTGCGCGAGCTCTGGTTCCAGGGGCCGCACGCCTCGATGATTCACGACTGCGGGGTCAGCGAGCGCTACATCGTGCTTCCGATGATTCCGCAGCTCATGGATCTCGAGCGCATCCGCCGCGGCGGCATCCTGTTCCAGTGGGAGCCGAAGGTCGACCAGGTCTACGTCGTCATCCCGCGCGACGGGGAGGAGAAGGACATCCGCTTCTTCCGGGCGCCCAATGCCTTCCCGGGTCACGTGATCAACGCGTTCGATGAAGGCGGCAAGGTGTATCTCGATCTGCCCGTCGTGAACGACAATGTGTTCTGGTTCTTCCCGGACGCGCAGGGCCGGCACCCGGACCCCGCGAGCCTCCGGACGAAGATCGTGCGCTGGTGCTTCGACATGAGCGCGAAGAGCGATGTGCCCGAGGCGCGCGTGATCTCGGAAATCGCCGCGGAGTTTCCGCACGTGGACGACCGCTATGTCGGCCGGCCGTATCGCTACGCTTTCATGCAGGCCACCGACCCGACGAAGCCCTACGATGCGGAGAAGGCCGGTCCCATCATGGGGTTCTTCTTCAACACCTTTCTCTCGATGGACATGACGACCGGCAAGACGAAGTCCTGGTTTGCCGGCGACACCTCGAGCACGCAGGAACCCGTGTTCGCGCCGAAGTCCGCGGATGCGCCGGAAGGCGAGGGCTACGTGATGGGCGTCGTGAACCGTCGCGCCGAGCGTCGCAGCGATCTCGTCATTCTGGATGCCCAGCGCATCGACGAGGGGCCCATCGCGACCATCAGGATTCCGGTGCGGCTGAAGTACGCCATCCACGGCAACTGGGTGCCCGCCATCACGATGCCGCGCGCCGTATAGCGCGCGGCCTTCACGGCGGCGTGCCCGGATTCCAGTCCGTGGGTGCGCCGCCGCTGCGGCTCGGCGGGTGAGCCATTCAGCGCTTTCCCAGACGCCGCAACTCCTTCGCCATATCGTCCAGATGCCGGAAGCGCGCGGCGTTGCGCCGGAAGCGAGTGACTTCCGCGAATCCGATTGTGCCGGAGTACACTCCCGGCTCCTGAATCGAGCTGTTCACGCCCGTCATGGCGAGGATGCTCACGCCATCGCAGATGTCCACGTGGTCCGCAATGCCCACCTTGCCACCGATGAGGCAGTGCTTGCCGATCGTGGTGCTGCCCGCAATGCCCACACATGCCGAGATCACGGTATGCGCGCCGATGCGCACGTTGTGGCCGATCTGGATGAGATTGTCGAGCTTCACGCCGTCCTCGATCACGGTGTCTCCCAGCGTGCCGCGATCGATCGTGGTGTTCGCGCCGATCTCGACGTCGTTCCCGATGCGCACGCTGCCGAGCTGCGGGATCTTCAGCCACTGGCCGCCGTCGGGCGCCATGCCAAAACCGTCTGCCCCGATGACGACACCGGGATGCAGAATGCATCCCTCGCCCACGATCACGCGATCGAGCAGGGTGACCCGGGCGACGAGACGCGTTCCGGCGCCCACTCTCGCATCGCGCAGGACGATGCATTGTGGCCCCAGAACGGCGTGAGGTCCGATGTGAGCACGGGGCCCGATCACGCAGCCGGCGCCGATGGACGCGCTGGGCTCGATGTGCGCGGTCGGGTCGATGGTAGCCGTTTCATGCACGCCGGCGGGCACACCTTCTTCCGGGTGCAGCAACGAGGCTATGCGCGCGTATACGGCAAGCGGGTTGCTCGTGATCAGCAGGGAAGACCTGCCATTGCCGGCCGTGCCGGGCGAGACGATCACGGCTCCGGCCCGGGTGTCGGCGAGCAAGTGTGCGTATTTGGGTCGGGCAACGAATGCGAGGGCTTCCGGATCCGCGTTCTCGAGCGATGCCACGTGAGTGACCCGCACGGATGGATCACCTTGCACGACGCATCCGAAACGGTGTGCCAGTTCTTCGATGGAATATCCTTCCGTCTGTCGCATTTGTGAGCTCCGTGAGCGAGAACTGTGCTGGGTGAGCATCAAACGTTCCGCTCGCGACGGACAAATTACTCGACCACCCGACGATCATCCATTGAAGGTGCCCGCGGCGCGCGGTGTCGGGCGTGACCGCATCGTTCGAACACGGTCTCGTTCGCGTTCTCGGATGGCATAGGACGCGAAGGCCGCGAGCCGTGTTGGGCAAGGGGAGCAACGTTGGCCCATTGCAACGCGGTAGCCGCGACCGCGATCGCCCAGCGTTCTGTCAGGCATTTGTGCGCGAAAACACGTCGAATCGCAGTCCGTCCTCATCGCGCAGGCTCAGTAGCCTGCGCGCATGCCATCGCAACTTCACGAAGCCCTCGTGCA
>JADGHX010000033.1 GCA_019683695.1 Steroidobacteraceae bacterium | reverse complement strand
TTGGGACGCGCGCATGTGGCGCGGCGTAGCGGGGACGTCGGGACCGCCGAAAATCGCCGTCTGCGGCGATTTTCGAAGCGCGCCCGAGTAGGCCGCCGAAGGACCCTCTTGAACGCGCCTTGCGCTCGCCGGCACTGCCGATCGCGCCCAGCACGCGCCAAACATTCTTCCTTCCGGCGATTTTCGAAGCGCACCCGAGCAGGCCCCCGAGGGACTCTCTTGCGCGCGCCTCAACTCGCCGGCACTGCCGATCGGGCCAGCAACCCCGCTACACCATCGGCGCAGAAATGAGCAGATGAGCGTGCGGTCGCGTCGATTGATTCACCGGCGCGTCAGCCGGACGTCGGGACTGCCGACGCGCCCCCGCCAGACACCCACTCGAAAGTGGGAAGCCCGCCCATCACGTTCTCGGCCCCGCGTCTGCACCCGACGCAACGCCCGCCATGCGCCACCTCCACGCGCGTCGCCACATACAGTCACCGCGCCTCTCACCCACTGTATGAGGTTCCCTCCCCAACTCGCTGATTGGTAAGCGACCACTCCGCGCAAGCCCCGCGACACTGTCTGTCCATTCACCATAAGTCCTTGTGAGTGCGACGAATTTCTCGCTTGACGCAATTGACATAGCGTCGAGCACGTCTATAGTGGTGGGAAGTGGGTGAAGGTGGGAGAGGATGGGGCGAGGTCTCGCTCTCAGGTCATGTTCCGCGGCGCGACAAAGGTCACCCTGGATGCCAAGGGCCGGATGGTCATCCCCACCCGGTACCGGGAGGAGCTGATGCAGCGCGCCCAGGGGAAGCTGATCTTCACCGTGGACCGTGACCAGTGCCTCCTGCTGTACCCCTTGCCCGAGTGGGAACAGATCGAACGCAAGTTGATGAGCCTGCCCAGCATGAACGCCCAGGCGCGCAAGCTGCAGCGGCTCATGGTGGGTCACGCCACCGATGTGGAGCTCGACGGGCATGGACGGGTTCTGGTGCCGCCCGAGCTGCGTGAATTCGCGTCGCTCGAGCAGCGCGGGATGCTGATCGGTCAGGGCAATCGCTTCGAGCTGTGGGACGAGACGCGCTGGAACGGCCGGCGCGACCTGTGGCTGAGCTCGGACGATTCCGGCGTCGATCTGCCTTCCGAGCTCGAGTCGCTATCGCTCTGAAAGGCGAGGGCAGCGCGGGCGGCGTTGACTGAGGTGTTCAGGGGGATGTGCGCCCCGCTGCCGCACGCAAGCAGCGGAACGTGCATCAGTGGTCGGCAACGCGTTACTTCGAAGGGCGGTCTCACACCGCTTCGGTGGGAGAGCTTCTGGTGGATGAGCACACGCCGGTGCTTGTCGAGGAGACGCTTTCCGCGCTGGCCCTCGAAGCGGGTGGGTACTATGTCGATGCGACGTTCGGGCGCGGGGGCCACACGGCACGCATTCTCGCGGCCCTGGGTGGAGAGGGCCGCGTGCTCGCGCTCGACCGGGATCCGCAGGCCATCGCGGCCGGCCGCGAGCGCTTTGCCCACGAAGTGCGGCTTACGCTCTGTCATGCGTCGTTTGCCGAGCTGGCGACGCTCGTGCCCGCGCATTCGGGCGGGCGCCCGTGCCGCGGCGTGCTCTTCGACCTCGGCGTCTCCTCCCCTCAGCTCGACGATCCGGCGCGCGGGTTCAGCTTCCGGGCGGACGGCCCGCTCGACATGCGCATGGATCCGACACGCGGCGAGCCGGTCTCGGCCTGGCTCGCTCGTGCGGGCGTCGACGAGATTCGCGAGGTGATCGCAACGCTCGGTGAAGAACGATTCGCGCGGCGTGTGGCCGAGGCGATCGTGGCCGCGCGCCGCGAGCGGCCGATCACGCGCACGACGCAGCTGGCGGAGCTCGTGTCGCGCGCCGTGCGCACGCGCGAGCCCGGCAAGCATCCGGCGACTCGCACGTTCCAGGCGCTGCGCATGCACGTGAACGATGAGCTCGGGCAGCTCGAGCGCGGCCTCGAGGCGGCGGCGGAGGTGCTCGCGGTGGGCGGCCGGCTCGCCGTGATCACGTTTCACTCGCTGGAAGATCGCATGGTGAAGCGCTTCATGCAGAGCGCGTCGCGGGTGGATCCGGACCTCGCGCGCCTGCCGGTGATTCCGGCCTCTGCGGAACCGCGCTTTCGCATCGTGGGTCGCAAGTCCCGTCCGGGTGCGGCGGAGCGCGCGAGCAACCCCCGGTCGCGCAGCGCGATGCTGCGAGTGATGGAACGGGTGAGGTGAACGAACGTGCGCGTGCTGACGCCGAAAGTGCTGGGTCTGGTCGTAGCGGGATTGTGGGTGGCCGTGCTGCTCTCGGCTGCGGGCGCGGTGTATTCGAAGCATCGCGCGCGCGAGCTCTTCGTGCAGCTCGAGCGGCTGAACAGGCAGCGGGACAATCTGGAGATCGAATGGGGCCAGTTGCAACTGGAGCAGAGCGCGTGGTCGACGCACGCGTTCGTCGAGCGCGTGGCGAGCACGAAGCTGCACATGACCTCGCCGCCGCCCGCGGAAATCGAGTTGATCTCGCCATGACGGACGAGCCGTGATGCGTTTGAAACGGTGACGAAGCAGAGGATGACAGGCCAGCGGCTATGAGCGGACGCTCCGCGCGCGAGGTGAATGCAGGCTCGTTCAGGTGGCGAGCCTATTTGCTTTTTGGGCTGCTCGCCTGCAGCGCGGGCGCGCTCGCCTGGCGCGCGGTGGATCTGCAGCTCGTCGACAACGAGTTCCTGCTGAACAAGGCCTCGAAGAACTTCTCGCGCGTGGCCACCATCGCCGCGCATCGCGGCACCATCACGGACCGCTATGGCGAGCCGCTTGCGGTCAGCACGCCGGTGGACTCGGTGTGGGTGAATCCGAAAGAGCTCATTCAGGCGCTGAGCCCGGCCACCGAAGGCGTGGCGGCGGATTCGCGGCCACGCCTGCTCGGCTCCGACCAGCTCACGCGCCTGGCGCAGGCGTTGCGGATGGACCGGCAGGAGCTCGCCCGGCGCATCACCAGCAACGCGGATCGCGAGTTTCTCTATCTGGCCCGCCACCGGCAGCCCGCGGAGGCGCAGAAGATCAAGGCGCTCGGCATTCCGGGCGTGTACCTCGCGCGCGAGTACCGCCGCTACTACCCCTCGGGCGAGGTGACGGGGCACATCCTCGGCTTCACGAATATCGACGATGCCGGGCAGGAAGGGCTCGAGCTCGCGTTCGATCACTGGCTCGCCGGCGAGGATGGCGCCAAGCGCGTCATCCAGGATCGGCTCGGCCGCATCGTGCAGGACGTGGACAGCATCCGTCCGGCGCGCCCGGGCCGCGATCTCGTGCTCTCCATCGACCTGCGCATCCAGTACCTCGCATACCGCGAGCTGAAGGCCGCCATCCGCAAGCAGCGCGCGCGGGCGGGCTCCGTGGTGGTGATGGATGTGACCACGGGCGAAGTGCTGGCCATGGTGAACCAGCCCGCCTACAACCCGAACGACCGCGATCAGCTCTCCCCGAAGACGTATCGCAATCGAGCCATCACGGACATCATCGAGCCCGGCTCGTCCATCAAGCCGTTCTTCGTGGCGGCCGCGCTTGCCTCGGGCAAGTACCACGCCGACAGCGTTATCGATACCTCACCCGGCTACATGAAGGTGGGCGCGACAATCTTCGAGGACGAGCATGGCAGTCTCGGCCGCGTGAACCTCGCAACGATTCTCGCCAAGAGCTCGAACGTGGGCATGGGCATTCTCGCGCTGTCGCTCGAGCCCGAGCAGATGTGGACCACGCTCACGAAGTTCGGCTTCGGGCAGGTGACCACGAGCGGCTTCCCCGGCGAATCCGCCGGGCTCCTGAGCCACTACTCGCACTGGCGCCCGGTGGGCATCTTCACGATGTCTCACGGTTACGGCCTGTCGGTCACGCCGCTGCAGCTCACGCACGCCTACGCCACGCTCGGCGCCTACGGGGCTGCGCATCCGGTGTCCTTCCTGCGCGTGGACGGTCAGCCGCCCGGGGAACAGGTGATCGACGCAAGCGTGAGCCGCGACCTGATTCACCTGCTCGAGTCCGTGGTGGCGTCGGAAGAGGGCACGGGTCAGCTCGCCTCCATCCCGGGCTATCGCGTCTCGGGCAAGACGGGCACGGCGTGGAAGGCGACCACCGGCGGTTATTCCACGGACAAGTATCTGGCGGTGTTCGGTGGCGTGGCGCCCGCCACGCGCCCGCGGCTCGCGGCGGTGGTGGTCATCGATGAGCCGGGTGCCGGTGCGTACTACGGCGGCCAGGTTGCCGCGCCAGTGTTCGCGGAAGTGGTGGGCGGCGCGTTGCGCCTGATGGGCGTGCCGCCCGATGAGCCGATCAAGTCCATCGAAGAGATGCGGCCCCTGCAGGCGGCGCAGGGAAGACCCGCGCCGGTGAGGCGGTGATGGTTGCAGTCGCACGCTCACTTGCGGAGCTGACGGCCGGCCTCATCGAGGCGCCCGCCGGTCTCGCCGTCACGGATGTGACGCTCGACAGTCGCACCGTGTCGCCCGGCGCGCTGTTCCTCGCTTGCCGCGGGCGCACGCATCACGGCCTGAAGTTCGCCGGGCAGGCCCTGGCGCGCGGCGCGCGCGCGGTGTTGTACGAGCCGACCGAGGCCTCGCCGGAGCGCGCGCCGGAGTTCAGCTCCGATGTGTTCTTCGCACGTGTGCCGGAATTGAGCCAGCACGTGGGCACCATCGCGGACCGCTTCTTCGGCTCGCCCTCGCAGGCGCTGAAGGTGGCCGGCATCACGGGCACGAACGGCAAGACGACCTGCGCCTACCTGCTCGCGCAGGCGCTCCGCTTCTGCGGCCACGAGGCCGCGTACGCAGGCACGATCGGCTACGGCATGCCCGGCGCGCTCGCCGACTCGTCGCATACGACGCCGGATGCCGTGAACGTCCATCGGCAGCTCGCGGAGCTGCGTGGCCGGGGCGCGCAGTACGTGTGCATGGAAGTGTCCTCGCACGCGCTCGATCAGGGGCGTGTGAATGGCGTGCGGTTCAGCCTCGCGGCGTTCACGAATCTCACCCGGGACCATCTCGACTATCACGTCAGCATGGATCAGTACGGCGCCGCCAAGGCCTTGCTGTTCTCGAGCCTGGATCTGAAGGCGCGCATCATCAATGCGGACGATGAGTTCGGTGCGCGGCTCGCCGAGCGTGCTTCGCCGGCGAGGCTCATCGTCACCACGCGCAAGGAACATTTCCCCCTCGCGGAGTTCGTGCGCGCCACGCGCGTGCAGGCGAAGTCGTCCGGGCTCGTCATTGCAATCGAGTCGAGCTGGGGCGTCAGCGAAGTCGCCGTGCCCCTCATTGGCGACTTCAATGTCGAGAACGTTCTCACCGTGCTGGCCTCGCTCGTCGCTCTGGGTATTCCGCTGGCTGATGCCACCCGCGCGCTCTCGCGCTGCCGCGCGCCGAGTGGTCGCATGGAAGTGTTCGGCGGCAAGCACGACCTGCCGCTGGCGATCGTGGATTACGCGCACACGCCAGACGCGCTGAGCAAAGCGCTGCGCGCGGCCCGCATGCATTGCCGCGGCAAGCTGCATGTGGTGTTCGGCTGCGGCGGCGATCGCGATCCGGGCAAGCGGCCTCTGATGGGCACGATTGCCGCGGAGCTCGCGGACAGCATCGTCATCACAGACGACAACCCGCGCACTGAGGACCCGCGTCGCATCGTCGCGGACATTTGCGCGGGGCTGCGGGGGACGGCGTTCGGTGGCCTCGCCTCATCGAGCGGAATGCGGCCGCTTCCGGCCGGGCCGATCGTTGCGCGCGCCACGTCCGTGCGCGTGGAGCACGATCGCGCACGCGCCATCACCTCCGCGCTAAATGCGGCGGGCCCGGACGATGCGGTCGTGATCGCGGGGAAGGGCCACGAGCAGTATCAGATCTACGGCGATGAGCGCCGGCCGTTCAGCGACCAGGCCGTCATCCGTGCACACTTCGGGGAGCGGGCGTGAAGCGCACACTCGAACAATTCGCGCACGCCTGCGGTGGTCGCCTGCACGGAGCGGATCGCCCATATTCCGCAGTCTCGACGGATACGCGCACGATCGCCGCGGGCGAGCTTTTCGTGGCTCTGCGCGGGCCGAACTTCAACGGCAACGAGTTTGTCGGCGCCGCCGAGCAGGCCGGTGCGGCCGGAGCGGTGGTCGATGTGCTTCAGAGCGCCGCTTCGCTGCCGCAGATTCTCGTCGCGAACACGCAGGCGGCGCTGGAGCAGGCGGCGCAGCAGTGGCGCGCACAGTTCACCATTCCGATCGTCGGAGTCGCTGGCAGCAATGGCAAAACGACGGTGAAGGAGATGACGTCGGCCATTCTGTCGCAGGCCGGCGAGTGTCTCGCCACGCGCGGCAACCTGAACAACCACATCGGGGTGCCACTCACGCTGTTGCGGCTGGAGCCGACGCATCGCTTTGCCGTAGTGGAAATGGGTGCGAACCATCCGGGCGAGCTGGCCGCGCTCGTGCGCATCGGCCGCCCGACGATCGGTCTCATCACCAATGCGGGTGCGGAGCATCTCGAAGGGTTCGGAAGTCTCGAGGGTGCCGCTCGCGCCGAAGGCGAGATGGTGGAGCACCTCGAGCCGACGGCCACTGCGGTGATCAACGCCGATGACCCGTTTGCGCCGATGTGGCGCGGCCTCACGAAAGCGAGACAGGTCACGTTCGGGCTCGGCGCGGGCGCCGACTTCACGGCGCGTGACGTGCGTACCGAAATTGGCAACGAAGGGTTCGTCACGCGCTTCCTGCTCGAATGTCCGCTTGGCAAGGCGCCTGTCACGCTGAACCTCGCTGGCCGCCACAACGTGACCAATGCGCTGTGCGCTGCCGCTGCGGCTGCCGCGGCGGGCGCCACGCTCGAGCACATCGTGGCGGGGCTCGCCCGTATGCAGGCGGTGAAGGGGCGGTTGCAGTTCAGGAAGACCCGTCATGGGGCCTGGCTGATCGACGACTCCTACAACGCCAATCCCAGTTCCGTGCACGCCGGCATCGAGGTGCTCGAGCCGCTCGAGGGCCGCAAGTGGCTCGTCTTCGGGCAGATGGGCGAGCTCGGCGCATTCACGGATGAGGCGCACACGGAGATCGGCGTGTTCGCGCGCTCGCATGGCATCGAGCGCCTGTTCGCCGTCGGCGAGAGCGCCAAGCGCACCGTGCAGGCGTTCGGCGCCGGGGCCGAGTGGTTCGCGGATACCTCGGAGCTGGCCCGGGCCGTGGATGCCGCGCTCAGCGCGGAGGTTCGCGTGCTCGTGAAGGGCTCGCGGTCGAATCGGCTGGAGCGTGTGGTTGAGGCACTCGGCGCAACGACCGCCGCGGGCGCAGGTGCGCCCGCCACGAACGGGAAAGAAGGGTAGGCCGTCGTGCTCTACTGGCTGACACAACAACTCACCGCCTGGTATTCGGGCTTCAACGTCTTCTCGTATCTGACGTTCCGGGCAATCCTCGCGATCATCACCGCGCTCGGCTTCTCGCTCATCGTCGGCCCGACGATGATCGCGAAGCTCTCGCGCTACCAGATCGGGCAGGTCGTGCGCGAGGACGGCCCGAAGTCGCATCTGCCGAAGGCGGGCACGCCCACGATGGGCGGTGCGCTGATCCTGTGCGCCATCCTGTTCGCCACGCTGCTGTGGGCGGATTTGCGCAATCGTTACGTCTGGACCGTGCTCGGCGTGACGTTCGCGTTCGGGCTCATCGGGTTCTACGACGACTATCTCAAGCTCGTCGTGGGCAACTCACGCGGGCTCATCGCCCGGTGGAAGTATTTCTGGCAGTCCGTGGCCGGGTTCGGCGCGGCGCTGGCGCTGTACTTCACCGCAGCCTCGCCGGCGGAAACCACGCTGTTCCTGCCGTTCGTCAAGCAGTTTGCCGTGCCGCTGCCGGCAATCGCTTACATCGCGATCGCCTATTTCATGATGGTGGGAATGAGCAACGCGGTGAATCTCACCGACGGGCTCGATGGCCTCGCCATCATGCCGGCCGCGCTCGTGGCCGCCGGCCTCGGCGTATTCGCATACGCCAGCGGCCATGCCGGCATCTCGGCGTATCTCAGCATTCCCGCGGTGCCCCAGGCCGGTGAGTGCCTGATCTTCTGTGCGGCGCTCGTCGGCGCGGGCCTCGGCTTCCTGTGGTTCAACGCCTACCCGGCGCAGGTATTCATGGGCGACATCGGCGCGCTCGCGATCGGCGCGGCGCTCGGGCTCATCGCCGTGATCGTGCGGCAGGAAGTGGTGGCCCTGGTGATGGGCGGCATCTTCGTGCTCGAGACCGTGTCGGTGATCCTGCAGGTGGCCTCCTTCAAGCTGACCGGCCGCCGCATCTTCCGCATGGCGCCGATCCACCACCACTTCGAGCTGAAGGGCTGGGCCGAGCCGAAGGTCATCGTGCGGTTCTGGATCATCTCGCTCGTGCTCGTCCTCATTGGTCTCGCCACGCTGAAACTCCGATGAGTCCCGCGCGCCACACAGCTTCGTCCGCAGTGATCGTCGGTCTCGGCAAGACCGGGCTGTCGTGCGCGCGCTATCTGCACACGCACGGGTGGAACGTGGCCGTGACGGACACGCGTGCGCAACCGCCGGAGCTTGCCGCGCTGGCCGCGCTCGATGCCTCGATTCCGGTGCGTACCGGCGGCCTCGATGTGAAGCTGCTGGATGACGCCTTGTGCGTCGTGGCCTCGCCGGGCGTGCCGCTGTCCGACCCGTTCTTCGAGGAAGCGCGCAATCGCGGGCTCGAAGTCGTGGGCGACATCGAGCTGTTCGCGCGCGCAGTGGATGCGCCTGTGGTGGGCATCACCGGAACGAACGGCAAGAGCACCGTCACCACTCTCGTGGGCCGCATGGCCGAGAGCGCCGGGCTGAAGGTGCGCGTGGGCGGCAATCTCGGCGTGCCCGCGCTGGATCTGCTCGGCGCGGCGCAGAGCGACGCGCATAAGACCGATCTGTACGTGCTCGAGCTGTCGAGCTACCAGCTCGAAGCCACCGAGTCGCTCGACCTGAAAGCCGCCGTCGTGTTGAACGTGACGGCGGATCACATGGATCGCTACTCGACCGTCGAGGATTACGCCGCGGCGAAGGCGCGCATCTTCGCCCGATGCGACACTGCCGTGATCAACGTCGATGATCCGCTCGTCGCCGCGATGCCCCGCCCGGGCCAGCGCACCCTCGGGTTTTCGCTGCAGGCCTCGGCGGGGGCGGATTACACCGTCGTGAACGGTGCGGACTCGAAGTGGTGGCTGAGCCGCCGCGGGGAGTTCCTCATGCCGGTGTCGGCGTTGAAGATCGCCGGGCTGCACAATGCCGCCAACGCGCTTGCCGCGCTGGCGCTGGGCGAAGCGCTCGGCCTGCCGCTCGCCGGGATGCTCCAGGAGCTCGAGACCTTTCCCGGGCTGCCCCACCGCGCCCAGTGGGTCGCCGAAGTGAACGGCGTCACCTACGTGAATGATTCGAAGGGAACGAACGTCGGCGCGACGCTCGCCGCGGTCGCTGGAATGCGCGGCCCGCTCGTGCTGATCGCAGGCGGCGACGGCAAGAACCAGGACTTCACGCCCCTGCGGGACGCGTTTCGCGACAAGGTGCGGCACGCGGTGCTCATCGGCCGTGACGCCGATGCCATTGCCCGTGTGCTCGAAGGCGTGTGCACCTTTGAGAAGACACCCACGCTCGAGGCGGCAGTGATTGCGGCGGCCCGTGCGGCGAAATCGGGCGACACCGTGTTGCTGTCTCCGGCCTGCGCGAGCCTCGACATGTTCCGGGATTACGCGCATCGCGGCCTCGTGTTCACGGAGGCAGTGAAAGGGCTCGCGGCATGAGCAGCACGGCGATGAGAAGCGCTTCGATGCCCTTCGCGCGGTCCGGCTCGCGAAGCGCGTTCGTGTATGTGGACAAGGTGACCCTGGGCCTCGTGCTCGCCATCGTGCTGCTCGGCCTGGTCATGGTGACTTCCGCGTCCATCTCGATCGCGAGCCAGGAGACGGGCGATGTCTTCTACTACCTCGAACGTCAGCTCGTTCTGGCGATCGTCGGGTGCGGCGCGGCTGCGCTGCTCTTTTGCATCCCCATGCGCATCATCGAGCGCACCTCGATGCTGCTGCTCATCGCAGCAGTGGCCCTGCTGTTTGCGGTGCTGGTGCCCGGTCTCGGTCACGAGGTGAATGGCAGCCGCCGCTGGATTCGCCTGCTCGGTTTCAATTTCCAGGCATCCGAGCTGGCGCGCGTCTTCGTGCTCGTGTACCTCGCAAGCTACGCGGCGCGGCGCTCGGAGGAGCTGCGCAATACGCTCTCGGGCCTCGCCAAGCCACTCGGCCTTCTGGCAATGATGGTGGCTCTGCTGCTCGCGGAGCCGGACTTCGGCGCGGCAGCGGTACTGTTCGGCACGGGCTTCGGCGTACTGTTCATGGCCGGCGCACGGCTGCGCTACGTCATCGGCATGACGCTGGTGGCGGGCGCCGGCTTCATGGCGCTCGCCGTGGCATCGCCTTACCGCGTGCGCCGGATCACGGCGTTTCTCGATCCCTGGGCGGACCAGTACAACTCCGGCTTCCAGCTGGCGCAGTCGCTGATCGCGATCGGTCGCGGCCAGTGGTTCGGGGTCGGGCTCGGCGAAAGCGTGCAAAAGCTTTTCTATCTGCCCGAGGCGCACACGGACTTCCTGTTTGCCGTGCTCGCGGAGGAGCTGGGCCTGGTGGGTGTGATCCTCACGCTCTCGCTGTTCATCGCGCTCATCTGGCGCACGTTCTACATCGCTCGCCTCGCACAGAACGTCGGGCTCGAATTTCCGGCCTACGTTGCGGCGGGTTTCGGCCTGTGGATCGGGCTGCAGGCGTTCATCAACATCGGCGTGAACATGGGCGTGCTGCCCACGAAGGGGCTCACCCTGCCGCTCATGAGCTACGGGCGATCGAGTCTCGTCGTGACGCTCGCGTGGATCGGGCTCGTGATGCGCGTGTATCACGAGGCGATGTCCGAGTCGCGGGGCTCCGCGAGCGTGCGCCGTCGCGCATCGGATGTGGAGGATGACGAATGAGCACGCGCGCAGCGAAAGCTCGTCCCGTGCTCATCATGGCCGGTGGAACCGGCGGGCACGTTTTCCCGGCGCTCGCGCTGGCGCGGCTGCTGCGCGCGCGTTCGCTCGAGGTGGTATGGCTCGGCACGAAGCGCGGGCTCGAGGCTCGCATCGTTCCGCAGAACAACTTCCCCATCGAATGGATTTCCGTGGGCGGTCTGCGCGGCAAGAAGATCACCACATTGCTCGCGGCACCTTTCCGTCTGTCGCTCGCGCTCGTGCAGGCATTGCGTGTGATGTGGCGTCATCGGCCGAGCGTGGTCGTGGGACTCGGCGGGTTCGTCACCGGCCCGGGCGGGGTGGCCGCATGGCTCACGCGCGCGCCGCTTGTCATTCACGAGCAGAACGCGATTGCCGGGTTCACGAACCGGCGCCTCGCGCCGCTCGCGCGCGAGGTGCTCGAAGCCTTCCCGAACAGCTTCGATGCCGGCACGAAGGCGCGAGCCATCGGCAACCCCGTGCGTCCGGAGATCTTCGCGGTGCCGCCGCCCGCTGAGCGCTTCGGCAAGCGTACCGGTGCCATCCGTCTGCTCGTCATTGGCGGCAGTCTCGGCGCCATGCGTCTGAACGCAGTCGTGCCGTTTGCGCTCGCGCGTCTCGGGGACACCATCAAGGTGGACGTGCGTCACCAGGCTGGTGAGCGTTGGGTCGAAGCCGCGCGCAAGAGCTACGCGGAAGCGAACGTCCGCGCCGATGTGCAGCCGTTCATCGAGGACATGGCAGAGGCCTACGCCTGGGCGGATCTCGTGATCTGCCGCGCCGGCGCGCTCACGATCTCGGAGCTGGCCGCGGCGGGTGTCGGGGCGATTCTCGTGCCGTATCCCGCGGCTGTGGACGATCACCAGACACACAACGCGCGGTATCTCGTGAGCGAAGGTGCTGCCGTGCTCATTCCGGATCGCGAATTGACCGCGGAAAGGCTGGCGGAAGAGCTTCAGCGTCTATGCGCCGGCCGCGGCAAGCTGCTGGCGATGGCCGATCGGGCGCGCCTGCTCGCGCGGCCGCGTGCCGCCGAAGATCTGGCCGAATCGTGCCTCCGGTACGTGAGGAGCGCCGCATGAGCTCGGTCGCCATCGATCGCATGCGCCGGATCAACACGATCCACTTCGTCGGCATCGGCGGCAGTGGCATGGGCGGCATCGCCGAGGTGCTGCTCAATCTCGGCTATCGCGTGCAGGGCTCGGACCTCAAGCCGAACGGCGTCACCGAGCGCCTTGCCGCGCTCGGCGCGCACATTTCCATCGGGCATCGCGCAGAGAACGTGAAGGGCGCGGATGTCGTCGTCGTCTCGAGCGCCGTCGCACCGGATAACCCGGAGATGGTGGCCGCACGCGAGCAGCGCATTCCGGTGGTGCCGCGCGCGGAGATGCTCGGCGAGCTGATGCGCTTCCGCTATTCCATCGCAGTGGCCGGCACGCACGGCAAGACGACCACCACCAGTCTGGTCGCGAGCATTCTCGCCGAAGGCGGAGAGGATCCCACGTTCGTCATCGGTGGCCGGCTGAAAAGCGCCGGCAGCAATGCCCGGCTCGGGGCGGGGCACTACCTCGTCGCGGAAGCGGATGAGAGCGATGCCTCGTTCACGCATCTGCAGCCGCTCATGGCGATCGTGACGAACATCGACAACGACCATCTCGTCACGCACGACGGAGACTTCGAGCGACTGAAGCAGAGCTTCGTCGAGTTCCTGCACAACCTTCCGTTCTACGGGCTCGCCGTCGTGTGCTTCGACGACGTGAACGTGCGCAGCGTGCTCGACCGCATCGGCCGTCCCGTGATCACATATGGACTGTCCGAAGGCGCGGACCTGCGTGCGGTGAACATCCGGCCGCGCGGGCTGCAGACGGATTTCGACGTGGTGCGTGCCGGGGCGCCGCCGTTCACGGTCACCGTGAATCTGCCCGGCCTGCACAACGTGCTCAATTCGCTGGCCGCCATCGGCGTGGCGCTCGAGCTGGGCATCGACGAGCAGGCCATTCGCCGCGCGCTCGCGGCGTTCCAGGGCATCGACCGCCGCCTGCAGCACATTGCGGATGTGCAGACGCCCGTGGGGCGCGTCACCATCGTGGACGACTACGGCCACCACCCGACAGAAGTGGCCGCGACCTTGCAGGCGCTGCGGCAAGGCTACGCGGGGCGGCGGATCGTGCTCGCGTTCCAGCCGCACCGGTACACGCGCACGCGCGATCTCATCGACGACTTCGGAAAGGTGCTCTCCGGCGCGGACGTGCTGCTCGTCACGGAAGTGTATGCAGCGGGTGAAGCGCCCATCGCGGGCGCGGACGGCCGCGCCATTTGCCGCGCCGTGCGCACGCGCGGGCACGTCGAGCCCGTGTTCGTGGAGAAGGTCGAGGATCTGGCCGCCGCGCTGATCGATGTGGTTCGCGCGGACGATGTCATCGTCACGATGGGCGCGGGTCACATCAGCGCGGCTGCGCACCTGCTGCCCGCGCAACTCGCGGCCGCTGCGCCGGCGAAGCCGCAAGCGCCGGCTTCCGCGGAAACCGGCATCGCCGCGCAGGTCACTGCGCCGACACCGGCCGGTACACCTGAGCTGGCCACCGTTCCACCGTCCAATGCGTCGCGACGCCGGAGGTCACAGTGACCGTGGCTGTCGCTCCGGAATTCATGCCTCGCGTCAGGCGCGGCGAGCCGATGAAGAAGCACACGTCGTGGCACGTGGGCGGCCCCGCGGACGTGTTCTTCAATCCGCGGGATCGTGCGGAGCTCGCGGCGTTCCTGCGCACACTGAGCGCCGATGTGCCGATTCACTGGATTGGCCTCGGAAGCAATCTGCTCGTGCGCGATGGCGGTATCGAAGGGGTGGTCATCTCCACTCACGGCACGCTCGACCGTCTCGAGCGCCTGAGCGAGACCACGGTGTACGTGGAGGCGGGCGTCGCCTGCGCGCGCATCGCGAAGCAGTGCATCAAGTGGGGCCTCGGTCCCGCGGAATTCTTCGCGGGCATCCCGGGCACGATGGGTGGCGCACTCGCCATGAACGCCGGCGCGTTTGGCGGCGAGACGTGGCGGCACGTCGTGAAGGTGGAAACGATCGATCGCCATGGCCGCGAGCGCACGCGGTCTGCGTCCGAATTCAAGGTGGCGTACCGACACGTCGAGATGCCCGCTGCGGACGAATGGTTCGTGAGCGCGACACTCGAGTTCGAGCGCAAGCCGGGTGCACACGAATCGGAGGTGCGCGAGTTGCTGGCGCGCCGGAAGGCTTCGCAGCCGATCGGTGAATGGAGCTGCGGATCGACCTTCACCAATCCGCCGAATGATCACGCGGCGCGCCTGATCGAAGCGGCGGGCCTCAAGGGCTTTCGCATCGGGGATGCGTCCGTGTCGGTGAAGCACGCGAACTTCATCATCAACCACGGCAACGCCACGGCCGCGGACATCGAAGCGCTCATCGAGCACGTGCAGGGCACGGTGGAGCGGCTGCATGGCGTGAAGCTGCGCCCTGAAGTGCGAATGGTGGGCCGAAAGACGAGCTGAAGGACGACGAATGCGTTTGAAGTACGACCCGGCAGGCTTGAAGCAGGTCACCGACCCGAAGGCGTTCGGGCGCGTGGCCGTCCTGTTCGGAGGCGATTCCAGCGAGCGCGAGATCTCGCTGCTCACGGGCCAGGCGGTGCTCGCGGCGCTGAAGCGTCGCGGCGTGGACGCGCACGCATTCGATCCGCGCGACAAGGCGATCACGCAGCTCATCGAGGAACGCTTCGATCGTGTCTGGATCGCTCTGCACGGCCCCGGCGGCGAGGACGGCACGTTGCAGGGCGCACTCGAGTACCTCGGCGTTCCGTACACGGGCAGTGGCGTGATGGGCTCGGCCATCGGCATGGACAAGGTGCGGACCAAGCGCCTTGCGCAGGCCGTTGGCGTGGCGACTGCGCCTTTCCTCGTGCTGAACGGCGCGCAGGACTTCGACCACGCGCTCGAGAAACTGAAGCTGCCGATGATCGTGAAGCCCGGCACTCAGGGCTCGAGTGTGGGCATGACAAAGGTGGAGCGCGCGGAAGACCTGCCTGCGGCCTACGCCGCGGCGGCGAAGACCGATCGAGTGGTTTTCGCGGAAAGCTGGATCACGGGCGGCGAGTACACGGTGGCGATCCTGCAAGGGCGCGCGCTGCCGTCCATCCGCATCGAGACGCCACGCGCGTTCTACGACTACGAGGCCAAGTATTTCCGCGACGACACGAAGTATCACTGCCCGTCGGGGCTTTCGGCCCCTGCCGAGCAGCACCTCGCGAGCCTGGCGCTCGCCACCTTCGAGGCGGCGGGCGCGGACGGCTGGGGCCGCGTGGACTTCATGATGGACGCCACCGGGCGTCCGCTGCTGCTCGAGATCAACACCGTGCCGGGCATGACCGATCACAGTCTCGTGCCCATGGCCGCGCGCGCGGCCGGCATCGATTTCGATCAACTCGTCTGGCGCGTGCTCGAAACGAGCTTCACGCGCGTGAAAGTCTGAAGGAGAAGCAGAAGACCCATGCTGGGCCGCCCACGCAACCGACGCAAGCAGAGCGACCGTTCACTGCTCCGATTGTTGAGAAAAGTGGACTGGCGCCGTTGCGCGCTGACGCTCGCGAGCCTCGCCGGCGTCGCCGCGGCGGCGGGCCTCGTCCTGTGGACGCTGGATCAGCCCATCGAGAAGGTGTCCGTTGCCGGACGCTTCCAGCGTGTCTCGCCCGCGGAGGTCGATCGCGTCGTGAGGCAGAAGGTGAAGGGCGTGGGTCTCGTGAGCGTGGACCTCGACGACGTGCGCCGGGCCATCACCTCCATCCCGTGGGTGGATTCGGTCACCGTGCAGCGCGCATGGCCGCATGGCTTGCGCATCGTCGTGGCGGAGCAGGTTGCCGCGGCACGCTGGCGGGAGACGGGCCTGTTGAACACGCGCGGCGAGCTCTTCGTGAGCGATGCGCGACACGTGCCGCCGGAGCTGGCACAGCTTTCCGGGCCGGATGGCACCGAGCACGAGGTGGCGCAGCGCTATCTCGCCTCGCAAGGCCGGCTCACCGAAGCCGGCCTGCGGCTCACCGCGCTGCGCCTTGATGCGCGCGGCGCGTGGGAATTCGATCTCTCGAATGGCATCACGGTGCGCCTGGGCCGTCGCGATGTCGACGACCGCTTCAGGCGCTTCGTGACGACGGCGGCGAAGCTCGTCACGCAGCGGGCGGACGACATCGCCTATGTGGACATGCGTTATGCGAACGGTTTTGCGATTGGCTGGAAAACAATGGACGCGAAGCGGCGGGATCTCGTGAGCAACGTACGCGAGGCGAGTCCCTCGGGCCCCGAGGACCTTCTGCACGGAGGGCGTGACCATGTCTAAGCGCTCCGACAGGGGGCTGATCGTCGGCCTCGATATCGGCACCTCGAAGGTGGTCGCGCTCGTGGGCGAGGTCACGGCGGACGGCAACATCGAGGTGCTCGGTGTGGGTTCGCACCCCTCGCGCGGCCTGAAGAAGGGCGTGGTCGTCAACATCGAATCGACCGTGCAGTCCATCCAGCGCGCCGTCGAGGAAGCCGAGCTGATGGCCGGCTGCGAGATCCACTCGGTGTATGCCGGCATCGCGGGCAGCCACGTGCGCAGCCTCAACTCGCATGGCGTGGTCGCCATCCGCGACCGCGAAGTCACCCATGGCGATGTCGGGCATGTCATCGATGCCGCGAAAGCCGTGGCGATTCCCGCGGACCAGAAGATCCTGCACGTGCTGCCGCAGGAGTTCCTCATCGACGGACAGGAAGGCATCCGCGATCCCATCGGCATGTCCGGTGTGCGCCTCGAAGCGAAGGTGCACATCGTCACCGGCGCGGACAGCGCCGCGCAGAACATCGAGAAGTGCATCCAGCGCTGCGGACTGGAAGTGGACGACGTCGTGCTCGAGCAGCTCGCGTCGAGCTTCGCCGTGCTCACGGAGGACGAGAAGGAGCTCGGCGTGTGTCTCGTCGACATCGGCGGCGGCACGACGGACATCGCCGTGTTCTCGAATGGCGCGATCCGGCACACCGCCGTCATTCCCATCGCGGGCGATCAGGTGACGAACGACATCGCCGTCTCCATGCGCACGCCCACGCAGTACGCGGAGGACATCAAGATCCGCTACGCGTGCGCGCTCTCGCAGCTTGCAAATCCCGACGAGAGCATCGAGGTGCCGAGCGTGGGCGACCGCCCCGCGCGCCGCCTTGCGCGGCAGACGCTCGCCGAGATCGTCGAGCCGCGCTACGAGGAGCTGTACAGCCTCGTGCGCGAGGAGCTGCGCCGCAGCGGCTTCGAGGAAGTGATCGCAGCCGGCATCGTGCTCACCGGCGGCAGCGCGAAGATGGAAGGCGCGATCGAGCTCGCCGAGGAAGTGTTCCACGTGCCGGTGCGGCTCGGCGTGCCGCACGCCGTGAACGGCCTGTCCGACGTGGTCCGCAACCCGATCTATTCCACGGGCGTGGGTCTTCTGATGTACGCCCGCGACAACCATCTGCCCGCGCGCGGCCGGCGTTCGCTCACGAACGCCAAATCCGCGCTCGATCGGATGAAGTCCTGGTTCCAGGGGAATTTCTGAGCTGACAGACAAATGGCCTGACAGACGCAACCACCAACGGTTTTGTGAAGAGGAGCGACGCACAATGTTCGAACTGATGGACGCATACAGCCAAAGCGCCGTCATCAAGGTGCTGGGCGTGGGCGGCGGCGGCGGCAACGCCGTGGCCCACATGGTGACGAGTGGCATCGACGGGGTGGATTTCATGTGCATCAATACTGATGCACAGGCCCTCAAGCACTCGAAGGTGAAGACCGCGCTGCAGATCGGCGCGAACATGACCAAGGGCCTGGGCGCCGGCGCCGACCCGGAGGTCGGGCGGCAGGCCGCGATGGAAGACCGCGACCGCATCGTCGAGCTGGTGGAGGGCTGCGACATGCTCTTCATCACCGCCGGCATGGGCGGCGGCACCGGCACGGGCGCCGCACCCGTGGTCGCGCAGGTGGCGAAGGAGCTCGGCATCCTGACGGTCGCGGTGGTCACGCGGCCCTTCGAAATGGAAGGTGCCAAGCGCTCTCTCGTGGCCGATCACGGCATCGGCGAGCTCGGCAAGTACTGCGACTCGCTCATCACCATTCCGAACCAGAAGCTCCTCACCGTGCTGGGGCCCCAGACGACGCTCCTGGACGCCTTCAAGGCGGCCAACCAGGTGCTGCAGGGTGCGGTACAGGGCATTGCGGAGCTGATCACGCGGCCGGGCCTCATCAACGTGGACTTCGCGGACGTGCGCACCGTGATGGCCGAGACCGGCATGGCCATGATGGGCTCGGGCGTGGCGACCGGCGAAGGCCGGGCGCGTCAGGCTGCGGAGGCCGCCGTGTCCTCGCCGCTGCTGGAGGACATCAATCTCGCGGGCGCGCACGGCATTCTCGTGAACGTGACCGCGGGCATGGACCTCTCGATCGGCGAGTTCCAGGAAGTGGGCCAGATCGTGAAGCAGTTCGCCTCGGATGACGCCACGGTGGTGGTCGGCACGGTCATCGATCCGGAGCTCAGCAATACCGTGCGCGTCACGGTTGTGGCGACGGGTCTCGGCCGCCCCGCTGCCGTTGCCCGGCCCGCCCTCAACTCCCTGCACCATGGGCGCGAGGTGCCGCTGGCCCGCGAGGCGACCTCTCACCGGCAGGAACCGCCGATGCGCGTGGTCCGGCGTGGGCCGCTCACCACGAGCGATTACGCCGCGCTCGACAAGCCGACCGTGCAGCGGCAGCGTGCCGTGGGCGACGGGCTGCGCCCGGCCGACATGGACACCGAGGACCTGCTGGACATCCCGGCGTTCCTGCGGCGTCAGGCGGACTGAAGAGGCCTGCCTGGCAGGCGAGAACACAACAAGAACGAGGGAAGGAAGTTGGCCGCCCGGCTTGGGAACCCCGTGAGGCTCGAGCCGGGCCAAGCTGACCAGGGGCAAGTTGTGTTAGGGTAGCGCGCCTTCGTATGCCGGTGGCGGTCTGCCCGCTTCAGCTTGAGGCGGCGATGTCGCTCCACGCCTCCGGCCTTCAAGGGCGGCGAAATGTTCCGGGGTGGGACGCCCCGGGAATCCGGCGGGGTCGTGCGTCAGGCGCGGCCCCGTTCTCGTACCCAAGGTCTTCCGCTGTTCTCGTTTCGATGGTCGGGCAACGTACTTTAAAGAATTCGATTCGCGCCTCCGGCGTGGGCCTCCACACGGGCAAGAAGGTGCTCATGGTGCTGCGCCCGGCTCTCGCCGATACGGGCATCGTCTTCCGCCGGACGGATCTCCCCAACTCCGAGGACATTCCCGCGCGTGCGGAGAATGTGGGCGATACCGCGCTCGGCACCACGCTCGTGAAGGGCGAATCGCGCGTCTCGACGGTGGAACATCTGCTCTCCGCGTTCGCGGGGCTCGGCATCGACAACGCCATCGTGGAAGTGAGCGCGCCCGAGGTGCCGATCATGGACGGGAGCGCAGGTCCCTTCGTGTTCCTGCTGCAGTCCGCCGGCATCGAGGAACAGCGCGCGCCGAAGCGCTTCGTGCGCGTGAAGCAGCCGGTGCGTGTGGAAGAGGGCGACAAGTGGGCGGAGTTTCGCCCGTTCGACGGCTTCAAGGTGAACTTCGAGATCGAGTTCAACCATCCCGTGTTCAAGCGGCGCTCGCAGAAGGCGTCGATGGATTTCTCCACGACCTCGTTCCTGCGCGAAGTGAGCCGCGCGCGCACCTTCGGCTTCATGCGCGACCTCGAGATGATGCGCTCACGCAATCTCGCGCTCGGCGGCAACCTCGACAACGCGATCGTGCTCGATGACTACCGCGTGCTCAACGAGGACGGGCTGCGTTACGAGGACGAGTTCGTGAAGCACAAGATCCTCGACGCGATCGGCGATCTGTACCTCCTGGGGCACAGCCTCATCGGCGAGTTCAGCGGCTACAAGTCAGGCCACGCCCTGAACAACAAGCTGCTGCGCACGCTGCTCAAGGATCGCTCGGCCTGGGAAGAGGTCATTTTCGAGACGCCCGAGGAAGCGCCCATTTCCTACGTCGAGGCGCCGGCCTCGTGATGCGTCCGCTGCGCTGGCGCGCGGCAATGACCGGCCCGGCAGGCAGGTGTATCAACGGCGAGGCATATCAACGGCGAGGCAGCACGCGAACCGTCACGCTCTGAATGGCGGGATTTTCCTGTCGGATGTCCGCATCCAGCTCCGCGAGGGCATAGCGTAGCCGGGCGGACCAGGCCGAGGATTCAGCGAAAATCACGAGCGTTTCGGCGCGCTCCACGACCCCGGTGATACGGGCGTCCAGTGCGGCAGGAAGTTTGCTACTCAACCAGCGTCGCCAGCTGGACTGGGCTTGTCTCTGCTCGGCGACACGTCCGAGAGTGGACTGTGACGCGCGGCTCAGAAGCGCCTTGACAGATTCCACCGTTTGCGAACTCCCGGCGGGCCGAAGTCCCATTCGCGAGGATTGAAGCTTGTTTCGCTGGACTCGTTTGGGCATATTGCAACGCGCTGATCGAGGCAAACCCACCGAAAGGTGGGGGCGCAAAGCCACCGGTCTAAGGCGGTCGCTATGACAGCGGGGTTGCCAGCAGGGCGCAAGGTATTTGAAACAGAACAGGGCGTACCCGAACGCCCGGTCTCTTCATCCGCAACGCCCGGCGACTCATTCGGCGTAAGCACGCGCGTCCGGAGTGGGCAGCATGAACCTTATTTTGTTTTCGCAGCGTGAAGGGCGAGCGCGCCAGCTGAATCTCGCGCATCCCGTGACCCTCGGCGTGGTCGCGGTGCTCGTGTTCGGCATTCTCGGTACCGCCTTCGCGCTCGGAATGACGCTGGGGCAGCGCAGCGGCGCCGCGTTCGGCGACAGCCAGCGCGCCCACTGGGCGCAGGTGCTGGCCGAGCAGCGGCGCCAGATCGCAGAGCTGCGCGCCCAGCTGCAGGAGCGCGTGGATGCCATGGCCATGCGCCTGGGTCAGGTGAATGCCCATGTCATTCGCCTCGATGCCCTCGGCAAACGCCTCACGGACATGGCGAACATCGACCCCCGGGAATTCGACTTCGACAGCGCGCCCCCGACCGGCGGTCCGGAAACCGAAGAGGGGGTCAGCGCCACGATCCCCGATCTCTCCGCCATGCTGGACGACCTCGAGCGCACCGTGGACCTGCGGGATGCCCAGCTCGCGGCGCTCGAGAACGTGATCCTCGCCCGCGACCTCAATCAGCAGATTCGCCCCGAAGGTCGCCCCACCAAGGGCGGCTTCATCTCCTCCTATTTCGGTGAGCGGCAGGATCCGTTCACCGGCCACGAGGCCTTCCACCGCGGCATCGATTTCGCGGGCGCGGCCGGCTCCGAGGTGGTGGCCGTGGCGGCCGGCGTGGTCACGTGGGCCGGGGCCCGCTCGGGGTACGGCTCACTGGTGGAGATCAATCACGGGAACGGATACGTCACCCGGTACGGCCACAACCAACGCACGCTGGTGACGGTGGGGCAGAGGGTCACCCGCGGCGAGGCCATCGCCCTCATGGGCTCGACGGGCCGGTCCACGGGCCCGCATGTCCACTTCGAGGTGCTGAAGAACGGGCGCCAGATCAATCCCGCCTCGTTCCTCAAGACGCGGGGCAGCAGCTCCGTGGTCCGCGAGGGCGGCTCGGCCGAGATCAAGCGCTGAAGTCATCCCGCGAAGGACAGTCGCCTCGCGGCGATTCCGGGCCACCCAGCCCTTCGTCTGTCGAGGTCAGATCGATCGCTGCAAATGGCCTGACCTGTGCCGGCGCTCGCTCGGCAGCGGCGCTGATCGCACGGGCAAGCTTGTGTTGGCCCCACCCCGCCCCACATAGCGCGGATGCCGAGCGCGAACGAATACCGCGTACTCGCGTCTATTGCGTACAATACGCGCCCCGCGTCGGCGGCGGCCGCGCAACTGCCGGCCACCAGTAGAAATTTCTTCTGGGTCGAAACTTCTGGATAACGGGAAGTCCCGGTGCTGCAATTCCTCACGCGCCTGCTAGGCAGCCGCAACGATCGGCTCATCCGGTCCTATCAGCGCGATGTTCGCGCCGCCCAAGCCTTCGAACCGCAACTCCAGGCGCTGAGCGATGACGCGCTCCGGGCCAAGACAGACGAGTTCCGCTCGCGGCTGAAGAAGGGCGAAACCCTCGATCAGCTCCTGCCCGAGGCCTTCGCGGTCGTGCGCGAGGCCGCGCGCCGCACGCTCGGCATGCGGCACTTCGACGTGCAGCTCATCGGCGGCATCGCGCTCCATCAGGGCAAGATCGCCGAGATGCGCACGGGCGAGGGCAAGACGCTGGTCGCCACGCTTCCGGCTTACCTCAATGCGCTCACGGGCGAGGGCGTTCACATCGTCACCGTGAACGAGTACCTGGCGCAGCGCGACGCGGACTGGATGCGGCCCGTGTATCAGTTCCTCGGGCTCACCGTCGGCGTCATCCGCAATTCGCAGACGTCCGCGGAAAAGCGCGCCGCCTACGCCTGCGATATCACCTACGGCACCAACAACGAGTTCGGCTTCGACTACCTGCGCGACAACCTCGCCTTCCGGCTCGAGGACCGCGTCCAGCGCCCGCTCGCCTACGCGATCGTGGACGAGGTGGACTCGATTCTCATCGACGAAGCGCGCACGCCGCTCATCATCTCCGGTCCCGCCGAGGAGAGCACGGAGCTCTACATCCGCATCAATCAGCTCGTGCCGCGCCTGAAGCGCCAGCAGACCGAGGACGGCCCGGGCGACTACTCGGTCGATGAGAAGACCAAGCAGGTCCACATCACCGAGGAAGGCCACGAGCACGTCGAGCAGCTCATGGTCGAGGCCGGGCTGCTGCGTTCCGGCGAGAGCCTGTACGACGCGGCGAACATTCGCCTGATGCATCACCTGAACGCGGCGCTTCGCGCGCACGCGCTGTTCAAGCGCGATGTCGAGTACATCGTCCGCAACGGCGAGGTGATCATCGTCGATGAGTTCACCGGTCGCACGATGGTGGGCCGGCGCTGGTCCGATGGCCTGCATCAGGCCGTGGAGGCGAAGGAAGGCGTGCGCGTGCGCGAGGAGAACCAGACGGTCGCCTCGATCACCTTCCAGAACTACTTCCGCCTGTACAAGAAGCTCGCGGGCATGACCGGCACGGCGGATACGGAAGCGCCCGAGTTCATGCAGATCTACGGCCTGGAAGTCGTCGTGATCCCGACGCACAAGCCGATGATCCGCAAGGACGCGCCGGACCTCGTCTATCTCACGCAGAAGGACAAGTTCGAAGCCATCATCGAGGACATCCGCGATTGCGTGAGCCGCGAGCAACCCGTGCTCGTCGGCACCACCTCGATCGAGACATCGGAGTTCCTCTCCGAGCTGCTGAAGAAGCACGGCATCAAGCATGAGGTGCTGAACGCCAAGCAGCACGAGCGCGAAGCGCAGATCGTTGCGCAAGCGGGCCGGCCGGGTGCGGTCACCATCGCCACGAACATGGCCGGTCGCGGCACGGACATCGTGCTCGGCGGCAATCTCAACGCGGAGCTCGCCGCGCTCGGCCCCGATGCGGACGAGGCCGCGCGCGAAGCCGTGCGCCGCGAGTGGCAGGCCCGGCACGAGAAGGTCGTGGCCGCGGGCGGCCTGCACATCATCGGCACGGAGCGCCACGAGTCCCGCCGTATTGACAACCAGCTGCGCGGCCGTTCGGGCCGCCAGGGTGACCCCGGCTCGAGCCGCTTCTATCTCTCGATGGAAGACAACCTCATGCGCATCTTCGGCGACCCGGTGCGCACCAAGCGCCTGCTGCAGATGGCCGGCATGAAGGAAGGCGAGGTCATCGAGAGCGGCATGCTCACGCGTCAGATCGAGAAGGCGCAGCGCAAGGTCGAGTCCCACAACTTCGACATCCGCAAGCAGCTCCTGCTGTTCGATGATGTGGCGAACGACCAGCGCAAGGTCGTTTACCAGCAGCGCACGGAAATCATGGCCACGGACGATCTCTCCGCGGCCATCAAGGGCATCCGCACGGAGGCGGTGGAGAACCTGCTCGATCAGCACCTGCCGCGAACCTCGGCGCCGGACGACTGGGACTTCGATGCGCTCTCCGAGCAGCTCGCGAAGGACTTCAACGTTCGCCTCGACGTGAAGTCGTTGCTGCCGAACGCCGAAGCCACCGATGAGCAGGGCCTGGACGAAGCGGCGGTCGTGCGCGAACGCGTGATCGCGGCGGTGGACGCCGCATACGAGGCGAAGGTGCAGCGCATCGGGCCGGCCATCATGCGCCACGTCGAGAAGGACGTGATGCTCCGCATGCTCGATCAGCACTGGCGCGATCACCTCGCCGCGATGGACTACCTGCGCCAGGGCATCCATCTGCGCGGCTACGCGCAGAAGGACTACCGGTACGAATACAAGCGCGAAGCCTTCGAAATGTTCGCGGCGATGCTCGAACGCGTGAAGTTCGAAACGGTGTCGCTGCTCTCGAAGATCGAAGTGCGCACGCAGGAAGAAGTGGATCGCGAGGAAGAAGAGCGCCGCCAGCGCCTCATGCGAGCCTTGCAGGCCCAGCACGCGGAGTCCGCTTCGTTGCTTGCGGGCGCTGCGCCCCAGCCCGCTGCGGGCGCTGAAGGGGCAGCCTCCGCACAGCGTCCGGCGGCGAGTCTTCCGGGTGGCGCGCAGCCCTTCCCGCCACCGGCGGAGCCGCAGGGCACGTTCGTTCGCAGCGAACGCAAGGTGGGGCGCAACGAGCCCTGCCCGTGCGGCTCGGGCAAGAAGTTCAAGCACTGCCACGGCGCGCTCACGAGCGTCGAGTGATCCGGGCGGAGGCAGGCGACGTCATTCGCGTCGTCGCCGCAGCGCTGTACGACGCCCAGGGCCGCGTGCTCCTCGCAGAGCGGCCCGCGGGCAAGCACATGGCCGGTCGCTGGGAGTTTCCCGGCGGCAAGATCGAGCCGGGCGAGAGCGAACGGCAGGCACTTGCACGGGAGCTGCACGAAGAGCTCGGCATCGAGGTGAGCGAGGCGCACCGCGTGCTCGTGCTGAGGCACGATTACGCCGAGCGGCGCGTTGAGATATCGATGTGGGTCGTCGAGCGCTATGCGGGCGAGCCGCGCGGCCTCGATGGCCAGCACCTGAAGTGGGTGGCACCGGAACGCCTGCCGGACGAGGACGTTCTCGAAGCCGACCGGCCCTTCATCGAAGCCCTGCAGCGGCGGTCACGCGGCATCACGGCTTGAAACGGGTTCGAACAGACCAACCGTCCATCCAAAGCCGGACACCGCGTCCGGCACACTGTGAGGTATGACAATGGCATCCCAGCCCGATCTGCCGGAGGTCAAGCTCGACGCCGCAGGTCTCTATCAGGAAGACACGTTCACGGACCGCCGGGCCGGCACGATTCGCCGCCTTCGGCCCGTCACGGCAGATGGCTCGCCGGACCCTGCGCGCCAGACGCTCTATTCCGGCCAGACGCAGCTGCTGACGCCCGCTGGCGTCCTGCCGCTCGTGTTCGAGATCGAGGCGGGCTCGCTCGAAGAGGCCGTTCAGAAGTTTCCCGACGGGGTCAAGGCCGCGCTCGAGCAGGCTATCGATGAAGCGCGCGAAATGCGCAGGGAAGCCGCATCACGCATTGTGGTGCCGGACGTGGGGGGTGGCGGCATCGGCCCTGGCCCCGCCGGCGGCGGCAAGATCAAGTTCCCCTGAGCGTTTCGCTCAAAGACGCGCACGCGGGCGGCGCAGGGAGGCCGCCCGCCTGACACGTTGATCGGCAGCCCGTCCGCTCACGCGCTGCTCTTCACTGAAGTCGGCTGCGGGTACCCATTCACGCTCGTCGGAGCGTCGCGTCGCATCACGCGGCGTGCCCCTTCCTCGAGTCGCGACCTGCGAATGCAGCCCCGGCTGCTCCCGTGCCGTCCACGGTCTCGAATTCGGAACACGCCCATGTTGCAGCCCGAGCCGGCAACCGCAAGGGGTTGCCTGCGTGCTCCGCGACTCGACGCGGCATTTCCGTGCCGAAACTTTCAAATCCCGCATGCAGCATTGCAACTTCTGGCCGCATGCCGCAGGCTCGGCACCCGAGTCCCCGCGGCTCTCCCCGCATACGTGATGTGAGAGCCGCCGAACATCGCGAGTGAGTCGTTGCGCTCGCATCGGCATGAGTCGTGCTTCGATGCGCAAGGCTCGGGCAGGAGCGCCCGTGTTCCGGAAAACGGATCACAACATGAGCGAGGCGGAATGAGTCGCGCGGCGAATACGGGTCGGGACGCTCCGCGGGTGAGTGTGGGCTTGCCGGTTTTCAATGGCGAGAACTTCGTCGCGGATGCGGTGGACTCCGTGCTCCGGCAGTCGTTTGCCGATTTCGAGCTGATCGTGCAGGACAACGCCTCCACCGATCGCACGGCCGCCATCGTCCGGGGGTTCGCAGCCCGTGACTCTCGCGTGCGCTACTTCCGCAATCCGCGCAATCTCGGTGCAGCTCCCAACTACAATCTGGCCTATCGCGCAGCGCGCGGCGAGTACTTCAAGTGGCTCGCGCACGATGATCGATTGGCGCCCGGCTATCTCGCGGCAACGGTTCGCATGCTCGATGAGCGCCCCGATGCCGTGCTGTGCAACGCAGTAGTGCGTTACATCGGTGCGCGCGGAGAGCCGATCGGCGTCTACGACAGCGGCTTGCGGCAAGCCGACGTGGGCTCGGCGGCGCAGCGCTTTGCGCGCATGGTGCTTTCATCGCATTCCTGCGTGGATTTCTTTGGAGTCATCCGTCGCAGCGCCATGCTCGGTACGCTGCTGCACGGGTCGTTCCATGGAGCCGACCGGGCGTTTCTCGCACAAATGGCCTTGCGGGGTCGCTTCGTGCAGGTACCCGATGCGCTCGTCGAAATGCGTGAGCATGGGGGGCGCTACACGCGCAGCCGAGTGCGCTCGACCGAGCGCCTCGCATGGCACGACGCCTCGCTGAGCGGTCGCGTCAATTTCTCAACGTGGCGTCTGTACGCCGAGTATCTCAAGGCCGTGGCGGGCGAGAAGCTTCCAGCAAGCGAGCGGCTGAAATGCTATGCGGTGCTCGCACGCTGGTGGGGCGTGAACTGGAACGCTGTGCGTGCGGCGGTAGATGTGGTCGCTGTGATCGCCCCGGGTGCTCCGGGACTGGCGGAGCGGGTGAAAGCCCGCGTCTTCGGTGCGGCACCGGGTCATTTCATCCGGGAGCCTCGTCAATGACCGACCTGGCGGCAGCAGAAAATCGAAACGCGCAGGGCTCGCGCGCAACGCAGGGCTACCGGATCGCAATGGTTGCGGCGTGCCCCATGCCATCACGGCGCGGCACACCGCTGCGCGTGGAGCGGCTCGCGAACGCGCTCTGGAGTCGCGGACACGAAGTCGAGCTGATCACGTATCACATTGCAGACGACCAGCAGGCCTTCGCATTTCCGGTCCATCGGATCTTCAGACGGCCGCTCTACTGGCGAATGCCGGCCGGGCCGAACCTGCGCAAGCTCGCGCTCTACGATCCGGCACTTGCGTACAAGTTGTGGCGCGTGCTCGCGAAAGGTCGCTTCGATGTGGTGCACGCCCATCACGTTGAAGGGCTGCTCACCGCGCTTCCGGCGCGACTGTCCGGGCAGGTGCCGATCGTGTACGACGCGCACACCACGCTCGCCTCGGAGCTCCCGAGCTATGGACCCGTGCCGGGCCGGCCGTTCGCAAGGCTGTTCGGCGCCTGGGCCGACGGTGTGTTGCCGCGCCGGGCGGATCACATCATTGCGGTGACAACGGATATTCGCGACCGGCTCGTGCAGACGCACGGCATTCCGGAGGATCGCATCACCGTCGTGACAAATGGTGTGGAGTTGGAGCGCTTCTCCGCGCCCGCGCAGCGTCACGCAGGAATCGTGCGCATCCTGTACAGCGGCACGCTTGCCCGATACCAGAACGTGGATCTGCTACTGGAGTCGTTTGCACGCGCGCACCGGGTGAGAAGCGATCTGCTTCTGGTGCTTTCGGTCAGCTCCAGTTTCGAGCCGTACGTCGGGCGAGTGACGCGGCTCGGCATCCGCGACGCGATCGAGGTGTTGCCGGACGCCTTCGAGCTGCTACCGGAGCGCCTTGCCGCTGCGGCAATGGCCGTCGTTCCGCGTACCACGTGCGAAGGCATTCCCCAGAAGCTGCTGAACTACATGGCGGCGGCAAAGCCGATCGTGGCGAGCGCCGGGTCCGCCAAGGTGATCGAGCAGGGGCGCACCGGGCTCGTCGTTCCGAATGGCGATGCGGACGCGTTCGCGGCCGCGATGCTCCGGCTGGCCAACGATCCTGTCTACGCACGGGAACTGGGGCACGCCGCCCGTGAGCACGTGGCCGCGCACTACAGCTGGGAGCTTGCCGCCGAACGTGTGGAGCGTGTGTACGACGGGTTGGTCGGGCGCCGCGGGAGCACACCCCGCGAGGTCGATCGCACATCGCGGCTGCCCATACCGGATTCGCCCAATTCACGTCCGGTGTGAGCCGAACGTAGACCGGCTTCAGAGCGTAGATCGCCTTCAGAGCGGCACGAGCTGCGGCTTCAGCCCGCGCGCGGCAAGGTCGGCTCGAATTTCATCCGTGTAGATCGAATTCATGATCAGGACGATGTCCGGCCGCAGGGTCGCGAGCATGTCCGGGCTCTGGATCTCGTATCCGCTGCCGGCAAGAAACTTCCCGTGCTTGTGAGGGTTCACGTCCACGATGGCCTGTGGCGAGGCATTCGCACCGAGCGCGGAGAGTAGCGCCACGCATTTCGATCCGGAGCCCCAGATGGCCAGCGTCTTGCCCTCACGCTGCCACTGCCCGGCAGCCTCCGAGAGCTCACGGATGCGGCTCGCCACGGCATGCCGGAAGTGCTCCACCAGTGCGGTGATCGATTCGAGATCCGCTTCTTCCGCCAGACGAGACGCTGTGGGGCCGGGAGCGGGCACGGCGTTGATGACGACGTACTGCCCGTCGTACACCTTGTAAACCGACAGCACATCGAATCCCGTCGCACGGAACAGGCGCGCCAGAGAGCCTCGCGTGAAATAGGTGCAGTGCTCGTAGTAGATGTCCCAGAACACGCCTTCCGCCAGCACGCGCTCCATGTCCGGCAACTCGAAGAACACCGGCACATCGCGCCGATCGCCGATCGTGCGGCGGACCAGCCGCATGAACTCGGCCACGGGTGCAATGTGCTCGAGCGTGTGCCGGCAGGCGATGTAGTCCGCCGCCACGTGCGCGTACGGTGGGCCGTAGAAGTCGCGCACGAAGGTGATGCGCTCGGCCGCTTCGCTCTCCGTGCGCTCCGGGTGGTAGCTGGGATCGAACCCGATCCCGTTGCAGCCGCTGCTTTCACACAGAGTGACGAGAAATTCACCCTTGCCGCAGCCGATCTCGAGTGCCGTCTTCCCCGGGCGCAGGTCATGGCGCGCAATCTGGTCCTCGCACAGTTCCCGCAGGAAGCTGCGGAATCGCGGCGAGAACGCCTGTGTCTCCTCGTAGTCCGCGCTGTATCGGTTCAAGGACGGATCGAAGCGGCGATTGCCGATGAAGCCGCACGATCGGCAGAACGCCAGCTCGATATCGCCGCGAGGAAACGCGAGCGCCTGCTCGCGTGTCGGGAGCATGAGGCAGCTGTGAGCCGGCACGTTCCGCGCCTCGTAGAACGTCTCCAACTGCATCCCCCCGCAGGCCTGAC
Organism: Steroidobacteraceae bacterium; assembly: GCA_019683695.1. Taxonomy (GTDB): domain Bacteria; phylum Pseudomonadota; class Gammaproteobacteria; order Steroidobacterales; family Steroidobacteraceae; genus JADGHX01. Next base: position 3,585 of record JADGHX010000033.1, on the reverse strand, counting down.
AAACCCCTGGCGCGGCTTGCGTCGCCTCACGCATGTGCTCGAGGGGCGCGGCCAAGGTGCCCTCACAAGATCACGGGCCGGGGCACCGGCACGATGAAACGCCCACCGCGTCGGCGGTATTCCGCCTGCTGCTGCATGATCTCTTCCTTGAAGTTCCACGGCAGGATGAGCACGTAATCCGGCTGCGTTTCGAGAATGCGCTCGGGCGCTTCGATGGGCAGCCTCACGCCCGGCACGTAGCGCCCCTGCTTGTGCGGATTGCGGTCCACGACGAAATCGAGCGTCTCGCGGCCGATGCCCACGTAGTTCAGCATGATGGTGCCCTTGGCCGCGGCGCCATAGCCTACGATGCGCGCCCCACGGCGCTTCAGTTGCGTGAGCAGCGTCGCAAGCTCGGTGCGGATGCTGTTCACGCGCGACGAGAAGGCGGCGTAGTAGCCGAGGTTGCGCATGCCGAGCCGCCTCTCGGACTCGAGATAACTCGCGACCGTGGCGTCCGGGTTCTCGTACTTTTCCACGAACAGCCGCAACGAGCCGCCGTGAATCGGCTGATACTCCACGCGATTGAGAAACAGCCGGTGGCGGCGGAACAGCCGCCAGAGCGCTGTCACCGAGAAGTAGCAGAGGTGCTCGTGATAAATGGTGTCGAATTCACCGTGCTCGATGAGATCGCGCACGTAAGGCACTTCGATGACCGCGAGCCCATCATCCTTCAGCAACGTGGCGATTCCCTGAACGAAGCCGTTCGTGTCGGCCACGTGCGCGAGCACGTTGTTCGCGTGGATCACGTCTGCCTGAAGGTGCTCGTTCAGCACCAGCTCGCTTGCCAGTGCTTGCGTGAAGAAGGCAAGCCGCGTGTTGACTCCCTTCCTGCGAGCGGCTTCAACAGGGCCGGGCGCCGGGTCGATGCCCAGCACCGGTATGCCGCGAGCGGCGTAGTACTGCAGGAGATAGCCATCGTTGCTGGCCAGCTCGACCACCAGGCTCTGCGGACCGAGCTGGCGATCGCGAATCCGCTCGGCGACATGCGCAGCCGAGTGCCTGAGCAGCGCTTCGGTCACCGACGAGTAATAGGGGTACGCCTCGTCGAACAGGATCTCCGGCGGCACGGTCTCGAGAATCTGCACGAGGGTGCAATCGCTGCAAAACGCCACGTCCAGTGGATAGCGCCGGTCTTCGCTGGCAAGCTTGTCGGCAGCCACGAAACCGTCCGACAACGGAAGATTGCCCAGCGAGAGGAAGACCGAGAGACCTCGACCGCCGCACGAGCGGCACCGCTCCACCGCCGTGGCGGATGTGGTCGACCTGCCTTGAACCGCGGCGGGGCCGTGTCCCGTGGGCGCAGATGTCTGGCCCGCTGAGGATCGCGCACTCGCTGCATCGTTCAGTGATGGGCTCGACCCGAATGCAGTCCGATCCGCTGCCGCAGGAGAAGCGGTTCTCGCCTTCGCGTCAGGCTGCACGGGGCTGTCCTTCGCGCCAGATGAGGTTCTCGTCCAGCTCTCCCGCGCTCTGCAGCTCGCATACACGCTTCAGCCGGATGAACTGGGAGCTGAGGAAGCGCTCCGCCGTCAGGCCGTGACGGCGATAGCAGTCGTGAATTTCCTCGATGCCCCGGCGCACCGTCCACACCGGCACGAAGCCGGAAAGCCGTTTCGCAATCTTGTCGCAGCTCACGCGGTAGTTGCGTGCATCTGGACTCGCATCGGGGGCATAGGTGACGTCGGCTCCGGGGACGATCTCCGCGACCATCTCGGCCACTTCCCGCACGCGATAGTTCTCGGACGTGCGGCCCACGTTGAACGCCTCGTTGTGCACGAGCTCGCGTGGCGCTTCCAGCACGGCAATGAACGCACGCGCGATATCCTCGATGTGCACGAGCGGACGCCAGGGCAGGCCGTCGCTCTTGATGAGCACATGCCCCGTTGTATAGGCGTAGCCGACGAGATTGTTCACAACGAGGTCTCCCCGCAGACGCGGCGAGACGCCATAAGCCGTTGCGCTTCGCAGGAACGTGGGACTGAAGGACTCGCTCGCGAGCGGCGCGATGTCCCGCTCCGCCCATATCTTGCTTTCCGCGTAAGGCGTCACGGGGTTGAAGCTGGCGCTTTCGTCGAGGAAGTCGTCGCCTGCCGCGCCGTAATTGCTGCAGGAAGAGGAAAACACGAATCGCGTGACTCCGGCCTGCTTCGCAAGCCGGGCGAGGCGCACGGAGCCGTGATAGTTGATGGAGTAGGTGGTCTCGCGCGCGAGATTGCCGAGTGGATCATTCGAGATGCCGGCCAGATGCAGCACGGCATCGAACCCGCGCAGCTCCTCGAGCTGCACGGCGCGCACGTCCTTGCGGATGACGGGGATGTCGTACGTTTCGCCCGGGAATCCGCAGCCGTCGTACAGCAAACTGTCGAGGCCGGTGACGTCGTGCCCCCGTTCGAGCAGCATGCGTGTGAGCACCCGGCCGATGTAGCCATCGTGCCCCGTGAGCAGCACCCTGGTTGTTGTCATTTACCAGACCTTCCACGGCGCATCGCCGCTGTTCCACAGAGCCTCGAGCTTCACCTTGTCCCGGAGCGTGTCCATGCATTGCCAGAAACCGTGATGCCGGTACGCCATGAGCTCACCATCACGCGCGAGCTGCTCGAGCGGCTCGCGCTCGAAGAGCGTGTCGTCCCCGTCGATGTAGTCGAACACACCGGGTTCCAGCACGAAGAACGCGCCATTGATCCAGGCCTCGCCGGCGAGCGGCTTTTCGTCGAAGCGCGTCACGCGCTGGCCGTCGATCTCCAGCCGGCCGAAGCGCGAGGGCGGTCGTACCGCCGTGACGGTGGCGAGCCGGCCGTGGCTGCGGTGAAATGCGATGAGCTGGCGGATATCCACGTTCGACACGCCATCGCCCCAGGTGAGCAGGAACGTGCCGTCACCGAGCCAGGGCGCGAGCCGCTTGATGCGCCCGCCGGTATTGGTGCGCTGGCCGGTATCGATGAGATCGACGATCCAGTTCTCGCTGTGGCCGTTGTAGGGCTTGACGCATCCTTCGGCGAGTGAGACACGCAGATCCGAAGCGAGCGAGCAATACTCGGCCATGTACCGTTTGATCTGCTCGCCCTTGTAGCCGAGCGCGATGACGAACTCCGTGAACCCATGGGCCGCGTAGATCATCATGATGTGCCAGAGGATCGGCCGGCCGCCGATCTCGACCATGGGTTTGGGTTTGAGCGTGGTTTCTTCCGAGAGACGCGAGCCGACGCCGCCAGCCAGAATGCCGACTTTCATGATTCACTCCCAGGTGCGTAACCCCGTTCTGCGTCGCAGTGCGGCAGTGCCGGCACCGGCTGCATCGGCATCAAGCAATCCCTGTTCCCACTGCGCGACGGCTCAATGAGCCCGTTGCGGGACGAGCCCTGATGGACAAGCGCGCGCTCATGACGAGCATGGCCGCCGGGACCGCAGGCAAGGGCATCACGGCCGTGGCGGGCCTGCTGCTCATCATGGTGCTGACGCGCGCGCTCGGGCCCCAGGAGTTCGGGTACTACCGCACCGTCCTCACGTACAGCGCGTTCGCCAGCGTGCTCGCAGACCTGGGGT
>JADGHX010000202.1 GCA_019683695.1 Steroidobacteraceae bacterium | reverse complement strand
GCGACGGGGTGGCCGGTTGCGCGGGGGGCGGCGGTCTTGTCGGGTCCGCCGAACCGCGCGGCAGGGACTCCAGGGTGCCGTCGAGCGAGAAGAGCCACAGCCCGTCGCTGCGCTTGCTGCCGGCAAGCGCGGTACCGCCGGCAAGAACGACGATGTATTGCCGCCCCTTGTGCTCGAAGATCGTGGGCGGCGCGTTCACGCCGCCGTCCGTCTGGAACTCCCACAGCTTCTTCCCGTTCGCCTTGTCGAGGGCCATGAAGCGGCCATCGTTGCGACCGACGAAGACGAGGCCGCCGGCCGTGACGGCTGAACCGCTGTAGCACTGATCCACCCATTGCTGCCGCCACACGATGCGGTTCGTGGTGACATCCAACGCCGCGAAGATGCCGCGACGGGGCGCGGGGAACCGCGCGACCACGCTGCCCGAATACAGTGCGCCGGGCTCCACCGGGTAGTCAGGATCCCCGCCCGTGGCGCCCCAGAGCGCATCGGTGGCGCAGATGTACATCAGGTGGGTTTCGGGGTCATACGAGCTCGGCGGCCAGTTCACCGCGGCGAGCGGTTTCCACACGGCGGGCTTGTCGGTGAAGGGCGTGAAGATGCGCCCCTCGTTCACGAGCTCGAATCCCTCGGGCGCGATGTCGATGTACTGCGGCACGATGGCATCGCCGATCGGGAAGGGCTGCGTCGGCGAGGTGAACTGCCGCGGCTCCTGCATGACCGGCTTTTCCTCGATGCCGATGAGCGGCTCGCCGGTTTCGCGATCGAGGATGTACACCCAGCCCGTCTTGCCCGCCTGCGCGATGCCCTTGCGCAGCTTCCCGTCATACACGGCGTCGAAGAGGATGACGGGATTGGGTGCGTCGTAATCCCACAGATCGTGGTGCACCTCCTGGAAGTGCCAGCGGTACTTCCCGGTCTTCGCCTCGATCGCGAGGATCGAGTCGGTGAAGAGATTGTCCCCTGGGCGCAGGTGCCCATTGAGCACCGGGCCGGGATTGGCCGTGGAGAAGTAGATGAGCCCGAGCTCCGGATCGACGGCCGGCGTCTGCCAGATGCCCGCGCCGCCGTGCTTCCACACGTCGCTGTTCTGGGGCCAGGTCTCGTGGCCGGGCTCGCCGGGCCCGGGCACGGTGTAGAAGGTCCAGCGCAACTTGCCCGTTTTCGCGTCGTATGCCTTGAGGCGTCCGCGAATGCCGAGATCGCTGCCCGCGAAACCTGTGATGACGAGGCCGTCGTAGTAGAGCGGTGCGCTCGCGATGGCGTAGCCGAGCTTCGGATCTTCGGTCTGCACGGACCACACGACCTGGCCTGTGCGCTGATCGAGCGCCACGAGCTTCGCATCGAGCTGACCCACGAACACCTTGCCATCGCCGAGGCCGACACCGCGGCCCACCCACGAGCAGCACGGGCGTGCCACGTTCGGGTCGATGTTCGCCTTGTATTCCCAGAGCACCTCGCCCGTGTCGACGGAGACGGCAAACGCGTCGTTCTCGCCCGTCATGATGTACACCACGCCATCGTGGACGATGGGCTGGGCCTGGTTGCCCGAGCGCGGGCTCATGCCGGAGCCGCGCAGCGATGCGCGCCAGTTGGCCTTGAGCTGGCCGACGTTGCCGCGATGAATCTGGTCGAGCGGTGAGTAGCGTTGGTTGAAGAGATTGCCGCCATTCGTGATCCAGCCCGTGCGGGGCAGGGCGGTCAGCTCTGCGGCCTTGAACGCCGGCGCCTTGCGGATGGGCGCATTTTCGGAGGCGGATGCGGTGGCCGCGCCCAGCGCGCCGAGCGCGAGGGCGAGCGCCGTGCTCATCATTGCAATGCCGTGAGACCTGCGCGCGCGGACTGCGAGCATGTTCACCCCGTGTTTGTTTTGGTGCAGCGGGCGGCACTGTAGCAGAACGATTCACGAAGCCACCCGGGCGCGTGACGCGGGGGCGCAGCCTGCACGGGAAGGCTCCTCGCGAGCAAACCAGCCAGTGGTGATTGCGGCGGGGCGACCTTGCCGTGGCCGGAATCCGGGCGGCATTCTCGCGGCGCGGCGCGTGGTACGGGGGTATAGCCCACGCGTCCGAACGAGGGGAGAACGCAATGTCCGTCGATTTCCGCGGCCACCCGATGTTTCCGCCGGGCTTCAACAGCCCGACCCGGTTCGAGGCCGATGTCTATGATTGCGAGGTCTGGGGCGAGATTCCGAAGGACATCGAAGGCACCTTCTATCGCATGCAGTGTGACTTCGAGTATCGCCCGCCGGAGAACGAATGGCGGACGGGTTTCAACGGCGACGGACACATCAGCCGCTTCCGTTTCGCGAATGGCTCGGTCGACTACAAGGGCCGCTACGTCAAGACCGATCGGCTGATGGCCGAGCGCAAGGCCCGCCGCCGGTTGTACGGGGTGTATCGCAATCGCTTCACCGACGACCCGAGCGTTGCGCACCTCAACCGCTCGGCCGCGAACACGCACACGTACTGGCACGGCGGCAAGCTCTTCGTCCTGAAGGAAGATGCGCTGCCCTGGACGGTCGACCCGCATACGCTCGAGACCCTCGGCGCGTGGGACTTCAACGGCAAGTACACGGCCACCAGCATGTCCGCGCACCCGAAGATCGACCCGGTCACGGGGGAGATGATCGCGTACGGGTACCAGGCCAAGGGCGATCTCACCGACGACATCGCCGTCTACACCATCAATCCGCAAGGCGAGATCGTGAAGGAGGTGTGGCTGAAGTCGCCCTACCTCGGAATCATCCACGACATCGCCATCACGCAGAAGCACATCCTCATCCCCGTCATTGCGCGCACCACGAGCCTCGAGCGCCTGAAGCGCGGCGAGCCGATGTGGGAGTGGAACGGGAGCCTCCCCACGATGGTGGGCGTTCTCCCGCGCGATGGGGATGCAAAGGACATCCGCTGGTACAAGGGGCCGGCGCGCAACACACTGCATTTCCTCAACGCCACGGACCGGGGGAGCAAGATCACCATGGAGCTGCCGACGTCCGACGGCGAGCGGGATCCTTCGCAGATCCGTCGCTGGACGTTCGATCTCAAATCGAAGCGGGACACCTTCGGGGAAGAGGTGATCTCGACCACACCCGGCCTCCTGCCGCGCATGGACGATCGGTTCCTCTCGCTGGAATATCGCTACGCGTTCCTCAGCAGCCGCGACCCGAGCCGGCCGGCGGATACGAAACGCGCACCGGGCATGGGGCCGTTCACCTCGAACGTGCTGCAGCGGCTCGACGTGCGCACGGGCGAGCTCAGGCAGTGCTTCGTCGAGCCCGTGCAGAGCCTGCAGGAGACCTGCTTCGTTCCGCGCAAGAACGCGAAGGACGAAGGCGACGGTTACGTGATGGCCATCGCCAGCAACTACGAATCCATGACTTCGGACCTCGTGATTGCGGACGCGAAGCACATCGAGGAGGGCGTGATCGCGACCGTGAAGCTGCCCTTCAGGCTGCGCAGCGGCACGCACACGAACTGGTTCCCGCAGTCCGTGCTGCCGCCCATCAAGGACGAGTTCGTATGACGGCGAAGAAGAGCGTTTCGTCGGAATCTGCCGGCGTGGTGCTGGATCGCCGCGAGTTTCTCGCCGGTGCGGGCTTCACTGCGGGCGCGGTCGTGGCGACCTCGCTCGTGCCGATGGCGTTGGTGCACGCGGTGCCTGCAAGTGCGCACGAGAGCGCGGCCGCAAGCGAAGGAACGTGGCACGTGGATGACATGTGGGGGCATTGGCCTCCCTACTCGCATCCGATTCCGTATGGTCGGCCGGCCGCAGCGCCATCGCTTGCCGAGCTTGTGGATCCTGTGGACCGCAATTTTGTCGTTTGACGGGGCGCTTCCGCTCCGGCGGATGCCTGATGCACTTTGAGGGGGAGGGGGCAGGCATGCGACATCGGGTTGCAAGCTACACACTTGCATTCCTTGTCGCGGCTTTCGGTGTGGGGGTTGCGGGAGCGGCCGCTCCCGGAACCCCCTCCACTGATCCGCAGGAGTCGATCGAGGCGCGGCTCAAGCGCCTGGAAGCCGAAGTCATCGCCGCCGAGGACGTGAGCGCCATCAAGCGCCTGCAGCGCGCGTACGGCTACTACCTCGACAAGGGAATGTGGGAAGACCTCGCGGCGCTTTTCACCGAGGACGCCGTCGCGAATTATCCGGCCGGTGTGTTCATCGGGCATGACAGCATCCGTCGTCATCTCTTCATGAATGTGGGCGGCGGCAAGCTCGGGCAGATCGGCCTGGGCGACAACCGGCTGTACAACCACATGAGCATTCAGCCGGTCGTGCATCTCGACCCGGGTGGCAGGACCGCCAAGGGTCGCTGGCGCGCCTTCGCGATGTTCGGCAGCTTCGGTGGCGGTGCCACCTGGGCCGAAGGCGTGTACGAAATGCAGTACGCCAAGGTGAGTGGCGTCTGGAAGATCAGCAGGCTCGAGTACCACGCCGGCTTCGCCGCGCCCTACGCAACGGGTTGGGTGGCCCCGGCCGGTGGCCCGGCTGGGTCAGCGCCGGCGCCCGCACGGCCGCGTCGCGTGCTCGCGCATCCGCCGGACCGCGAGCGGAAGATGGAATGCGAAGGCTTTCCGGCCGCGTGCATCGCTCCATTCCATTACGAGAATCCGGGCACCTCATCCGCAGGACATGCGTGGGACGCCAGCACGCTGCTGCCCGACGTGCGCGGAGGCGGCAACCCGCGCAAGCGTGTGGCGGAGCTCGCGCATCGAGCGAGTCTGCTGGCAGACGAGCAGCAGGTGGAGAATCTCCAGCGCATCTACGGCTACTACCTCGACCGTGCGATGTGGGATCAGGTGGCCGACCTCTTCACGGAAGACGGCACGATCGAGATGGGGCAGCGGGGCGTGTACGTGGGCAAGAAGCGCGTTCGCGAATTCCTGGGCACGCTCGGCCGGCACGGCCTCACGGACGGCTGGATGAACGATCACCTGCAGCTGCAGATCATCGCCACCGTGGCGGCGGATGGTAAGACGGCGCACGTGCGCAGCCGCGAGCTGCGGATGACAGGCAAGGTGGGTGGCGAGGGCACCTGGGCCGAGGGCATCTACGAGAACACGTTCGTGAAGCAGGACGGCGTGTGGAAGATCCGCTCCGTGCACTACTTCCCCACGTTCATCACGAGCTACGACAAAGGTTGGGCGAAGGATGCGCAGCCCGCGCCCGGCCCGAGCGCGGAGTTGCCGCCGGACAGGCCGCCAACACAGGTGTATGCGATCTACCCGAAGGCGCACGTCCCGCCGTTCCACTATCGCAATCCCGTCACGGGCGCCCCGCCTCACTATCCGGCGGTGGGTGGTCCGGACAAGCCTCTGGCGGCGTCGTCACTTGCGCCGGTGCGCCGCTTCAGCCCGCCCGAGGTGAAGAATGTCGAAGAGGCGCTTGGGGCAGCAGAGCGCACGATCGCGCGCGTGAAGGATGTGCACGAGATCGAGAATCTCGAGAGCGCCTACGGCTACTACCTCGACAAGAATCTCTGGAATTCGCTCGCGGACCTGTTCGCGGAGCACGGCTCGATGGAGCTGGCCCAGCGCGGCGTATACAAGGGGCGCGAGCGCGTGCGCGAGTTCCTGCTCGGCGTGTTCGGGCGCGGGAAGGAGGGGCCCGTTGCCGGCCGGCTCGGCAATCACATCCAGATGCAGTCGGTCATTCACGTGGCCGAGGACGGGCGCACGGCGAAGATCCGCCAGCGCATGTTTCAGCAGATGAGCTTCGGGCCGCGTGCCTCGCTCGGCGGCGCCATCTACGAGAACGAAGCCGTGAAAGAGGACGGCGTGTGGAAGTTCTCGTCCGTGCATGCATACAACACCTTCAGCGCCGGCTACGAAGGCGGCTGGACTCACGCGGCGGGGGGCGGCGTGCCCGGCCCCAGCAAGGACCTGCCGCCGGATGCGCCGCCGACGTTTGCCTTCAGGATGTTCCCGGCGGTGTATGACCTTCCGTTCCACTACGCCAATCCGGTCACGGGGCGCACGGAAACGCCGGCCATCGAGCACATCGCGGCGTTGCAGGGGGCTGATCAGAGAGGAAGCGCAGGCGTGACCCGTTCCGATTCAGGTGCATCATCCCGCGGCACTCCACCGGAGATTGCAGCGGCTTTGCGCGAGATCGGCCCGCGCATCGAAGGCGAGCGCACGACGGCGCTGTACCTTCCGCTGCATCCGAAGGAACCCTACGAGAACGTCTCACTCACGCGGGATATCGCTTACGGCCCGCACGAGCGACACCGGCTCGATGTGTTCGTTTCGCCGGAGAAGGGTAGCGGCAAGCCGGTGATCGTCTTCATCCATGGCGGCGGCTTTACACGCGGTGCCAAGCACGTGCCGGGCTCGCCCTTCTACGACAACGTGGGATTGTGGGCCGCACGGAACGGGCTGGTGGGCGTGACGATCAACTATCGCCTGGCGCCGCAGTTCCAGTTCCCCGCCGGCATCGAGGATCTCACGCGAGTGGTGGGCTGGCTGCAGTCACACATTGCGGAATACGGCGGGGATCCGAAAAAGATCTTCCTGTGGGGACACTCGGCGGGCGCCGCCCATGCGGGCGACTATCTCGCACACGCCGCCAACACCGGAAAGGATCCGGGTGTCGCCGGCGCCATTCTGACGTCGGGCTTCTATGAGCTCGGCACCACCGTCTCGGTCTGGAAGGCGTACTACGGCGAGGACGTTTCGAAGTACCCCGAGCGGTCCTCGCTGCCGGGGCTCGTGAAGAGCTCCGTTCCGCTGCTGGTGGTCGACGCCGGGCTCGATCCCGAGACATTCCGGCCCGAGTCGGATCGCCTGGCCGAAGCGCGTGCGCGAGCCGGCAAGCCGGTGCAGCGGTTGCACCTGCCAGACCACTCGCATCTTTCCGAGCTGTACGCCGTGAACACGAGCGACGAGTCGCACTCGGCGCCGGTGCTCGAGTTCGTGCGTCGCGTGAGTGCGAACGTGCGGTAAGCGCGTTCGAGCGGTCGGCAGAGGAGCATGCCGGGTGAGCGCCGGGGGCACGGAGCAGCAGGCGAGGCCCGGTGAAGTGTTTTGTTCCAGGAAATCGCCACGAGCGATTCGTCAACGATCTCGAGGTAGCGAAATGAGCAAATGCACGTGGCGCGTGGCTCTGCGAGGCGTATGGATTGCGGGGCTGGCGTGCCTTGCCGCGGTCGCGGGCGCGCAGGAACGCCCGGCGGCCCCGACGCCCCCGGCGCGGCCGGGTCTCACGCCCAAGCAGATCGACGAGCTGAGTCACCGCCATCCCGGCTACTGGGGCGCGCTCGCTCCACAGAATCTCTCCAAGCCACGGCCGAAGCCGCCGTTTGATCTGACCGGCACCTGGTTCGTCGATCTGCGCCGCGCGTTTGCGGATTTCCGCTTCGGGCCGCCGTACCCGGAATTCTATGAAGCCGGCAAGCAGGCGCTGAAGGAAGCCGCAGAGGCACAGGCCGCGGGCAAGCGCTATCGCGACAGCATCGGGCAGTGCTACCCGGCAGGCATGCCGATGATCATGACGCGTGTGTGGCCGATCGCGATGGTGCAGCTGCCGACCGTCATCTACATGATGTTCGGCTTCACCAACAGCCTGCGCATCATCTACCTCGACGGGCGCCAGCACACGGATCCGGACATCGTCGTGCCGACGTACAACGGTGAGTCGATCGGGCACTGGGAAGACGACACACTCGTCGTGCACACCAAGTATTTCGAAACCAACGAGCACTGGATCGACTCGGGGATTCCGATCAGCGACCAGTTCGAGATCGTCGAGCGCATCCGCATGCTCGATGGCGGCAAGACGCTCGAGATCGAGTACATCATGACCGACCCCAAGAACTGGAAGGGCGAATGGCGCAGCACCAAGCGCTGGCTGCGCATGGACGAGAGCGACATCAGCGAGGTCGAGTGTCTGCCGAATCTCAACCGCAACCTGCCGAGCACGGCGGAAGGCTCTGCTGAGGTGGATCGGCGCGCGAGCGAATCGAAGTGAGGCTCGGCCCCGCGCCGGCGGTGCGCGGGACCGGTTTTCGCGATGCGTCGGATGGGCTGGGAGCCTGTTCGGTCGGGATCTGTGCCGGTGATGTTGAGGCGCTCAGCCCGCGCGGAGAGCGGCGCGTCTGCGAGCACCGGCAGCGTCTGCCGGCGCTCGACCACACCAATAGGTAACGGATTTCGGCGAAGATGCCGAAGCGGGGCGTCCCGCGCGGCGCCTAGTTATAGGCGCTGTCGGACGACGCAGCGGAGCGATCGGGCTCTGCTCCGCCGAGCACGCGGCCGTCGGGGAGGGTGATGCTCACGTACAGCCCACCGGGTCGGCCGTCCCGCAAGGGGTGGATGCGAACGGTGACCTTGTCGCCCGCCTTGATGGTCGAGCGCTTCCAGCCCTCGTGAACGAGATTGTTCGGGCTGTTCATCTCGATGGCCCAGCTCTCGACCTTGCCCTCGGCGTTCTTCACGTCCACGCGGAAGGAGGCGTGGGGGTTGGTCCAGTTGAACTCGGTGACCGTGCCGGTGATGGTGGTCTCTTTTGCGCGATCGAACATCGCGCCGGAGTGGTGAACGTATGCAGGGGCGGACAATGCCAGCAGCGCGGCGCCGAATGCCGTGGCGGCGAGCCCTCTCACTGTGCGGCTAACGCGGCGTTTCTCGATGCGCATCGTTTTGATACTCCGGCAGAATGGTTCTTGAGAACGCGCGTGCAATCTAGCAACGCGGGCGTCAGGCAACAAGGCAGGGGGAAGCGCATGAATCGGCAAACAGGGCGGCGAATCGCGTTGCCGGGCGTGCTTGTGTTCGGTTTCGTTGCGAGCGTCTACGCTGCGGGCGATGCGCCCAGCGCCACGGTCCATGCATCCGCCCCGAAGGGGCACTACGCGGCACTCGATGCGCTGCCGGACTGGGGTGGCATCTGGACGCTCACACCCGTTCCCGGCACCAAGCGTGAGACACCCACGCTCAAGGGC
>JADGHX010000201.1 GCA_019683695.1 Steroidobacteraceae bacterium | reverse complement strand
GCGCAGGTTCGGTGGGCGCGGGCGAGCTCGGCGGCGACGGTGTCGGTGCAGGTGCAGGCTCCGGCGCCGGAGCAGGTTCAGGGGCGGGCTCGGGTGCCGGAGCCGGTGCCGGGCCGGGTTCAGGCGCGGGAGCCGGTGCGGGTTCCGGCGCGGGCGGCGGCGCCGCGGCTGTCTCACATTTGAAGCCTGCGGAAACCGCGCATCCCGGGTTACCCGTGCTCGTGTACACGTACGCTCCGGCATCGAGCGTCGCATTTCGGGAGGTGCCGTTGAAGTCGTCCTTGGGCACCCATGCCGAGGCGGCAGCACCGATCAGGGTCGATGTCGCCCTGGGATACACATTGCGCGCGCTGGCGTTCTCGAGCTCTTCCGCCGCGCTACGCCCGATTGTGTAGCTGCCGGAGGGGAACGCGGCGGGCGGCTTGTCGAATACGTTGCCCAGCGCCGTCACGCCAACGATGCCGCCGATGGCGTAATTGCCATTCGGGCAGAAGACCGCGTTGTTGGCGAAGACCAGCCCCTTCTTGTTGCTCCAGGAGTTCAGCCGCAGGCACGGCGCACCGCCCACCACGGTGTTGTGCACGAACTCGAGATTGTTCGGGGTGACGCCATTGTGATCCTGGGACGTGAATCCCCCGCCGGACGTCTGGATGATGATGTTGTTGCGGATGACCGCGTCGGCCGCGACCTGCATGCCCGTATCCGCGCAGTTCCACATCACGTTCCGCTCGATCACATTGCGCGGATTTCCGTCGGTGCCGTAGGCAATGATGCAGGGATACGGCGTGTCGTGAATCACGTTGTCCCGCACGATGTTCGAGTGCGAGCCTTTCTTGATCTCGATGCCGTCACCCTGGTCGGCATGCGTCGTGTCGTGGATGTAGTTGTTCTCGATGAGCGAGTCGTGCACGGCACAGCTGCCGTCATGGCAGCCGATGTACATGCCTTCGCCGGTGTCGTAGGTGTTGTAGATCTCCGTGCGACGCACCGTGATGTGATGCATGCTCGAGCGGAAGTTCACGCCGACGGAGATGTCGTGGATCTTCAGGTCCTCCAGCGTGATGTAGGAGGGGCTCCCGCTCATGTTGATGCCGTCGCCGCCATCACCCGAGTTCCCGGTGATCTCGAGGCCCGAGATCGTGAGGTACGTGGCGCCCACGATGTCGATCGTGTTCTGCACGGGATCGGTCGGACGGCGCGCGATCACCGGGCGGGTTTCACCCTCGGCACGCCGGATGAGCACCGGCTTGTCCGCCGTGCCTTTCACCGTGATCGCGATGCGGCCGCTGTCGATGTACGTTCCGGCGTGCACGATCAGCGTATCGCCGGGTGCGAGCTTCTCTGCGGCAGCCTCGAAACTCTGGCCGGGATGAAGCTCGATGGTGGCGGCGTTCGCGGTGCTCACTGTGCCAGCGAAGCCGGCAAGCACCACGAGAACGCGTGAAGTCGAACGAAGGAGCGGAAGGGTTTGCATGGCAGGGACTGTACTACAGCCCTGCGCATTTCACGGATTGTCGGCCGGGACAGACGTCGCCGCCCGAGCACAGATGCGGTGCGGCAGCGCAATCCGAAATCAGAACGTGAAATCCAGATTCACATCCTGCGGCACGTCAAAGTTGTAGCCCTTCGTGAAGCCGATCCAGCGAGCGAGGAAGATCAGCGTCACCCAGATCAGAATCGAAGCGGCCCCGGCAATGCGCCCCGCAAGCGGCGCCGGCACGCCCTGATCCCACGCGCGGATCGTACGGCACGTGATGGTGTGGAACACCGCCATGTTCAGCCCCGCCCCGAGCAGTGCCAGCATCTTGAGGCGGAACGCTGTATTCACGTAGTACGTCGGTGCGTTCGCCGCGAACATGAGCCCGCCGGTGATGACGGCCACGACAAATGCGGCCCACGTCCACTTCAGCAGCTCGCCGGATACGCGCGTGAAGGGCCGTTGCGTGCTCGGGAAGCCGAGCAGCCGCAGGTCTACCACGAGCACGGTGCCGAACACCGTAGCGGCGGCCATCACGTGAATGGCCTCGACGATGGGCATGGCCTTGACGGACGTGCGCATCCATTCGGCCGCGCCGGAGGCGTAAATGCTGTCGACGATGCTGGCGAGATCCATGAGTGTGTATTTCTGATTTTGATCCGCTCGCGCGGCTTACGCGGACAGGGACAGCCGCCCCCACACTTCCACGTCGTATGCGATGGCGCGGCCGAGGAAGATGATCGCAATCCAGAGCACGAGCAGCGCGATCGCCGCGCCCTTCGCCCCGGACGGCAACTCCACGCGCGCGGCGGCCGCGAGCGAGCGGCCGAAGAGGGCGGTGCCTGCCACGGCAATGACGAGCAAGGCCATCTTCAGCCAGAACGACAGGGATGTGGCCTCACGCACGGGCTCTCCCACGACCAGCAGCCCGCCCGTCACGGCCATCACACAGAGCCCGCCCCACAGCCAGGGTGAGAACTGCCGCCACACCGCCGCGAACGGCTCGTCCGTGCGGATGCGGCCCAGCACGCGCAGCGCGATCATGAAGCTCGAGACGAACACCACCCCGATCGTCACGATGTGAATGGACTGCAGCAGCGGGACGACCCAGCTCACCGACTGGATCGTCACGCTGAAGGGCGTGCCCTGCAGCCATTCCGCGAGCTCGCGCACGCGCGGCTACTCCTTCTTCTCTGGCGGCAGGCTTCCGGTGCCGTACTGCGTATGGCCCTCGACGCTGTCGCAATGCTTGCCGGGCGCCGGCGGCTTGCGTCCCGGGCACTTGAAGATCACGCCCTCACGACCGCGGGTGCCGGCAGGCCGGCCATCCCGCAGCGGGTGCAGGGCCATGCTGAAGATGGTGCCGGGCGGGAAGGTATTCACCGAAATGCCTTCCTTCGCCGCCTGCGCCGAGCCCGCCATCTCCACGGCCCAGATGATCGGCTTGCCATCCTCGCCGCGGATCACGTTCTTGCGCTCCTCGTTCATCGGGGCGAAGAAGATCTGCAGATGGTTCGCGTCCGGGTTCACGCGCGTGACCACGCCCGTGAACACCTTGGTCACTTCCATGTTGTACGCCGCGAACGAGTGATGCGCCCACGCGGGAGCGGCGAGCATCATGGCGGTGGTCGCCACGGCGACCGATGTGGCCAGCACGGCCCCCACGACTCTGTGCTGCACTTTCGTCTTCACACACTCTCCTTTATGCCTGCGATGTGCGACATCGCCGCTCATTCGAAATTGAAGATGTCCTCGGATTGAGGCTTTTCCATCCCCTCTTCGTTGTACTGCTCCCACATCTGGGCCCATGGGCGGCCGTACATGTCCGGAACACGGTACTCGATCACGGTGCCGGGCGACACGTGCGTCGCCTTGCCGTTCACCGGGAAGATCGTCGGCACGCATTCGATGTAGACGTACGGGTCCCCCTGGTCGAATCCGCTCAGCTTCACGTAGTTGCGGATGATGCGGACGGGCTCCACCAGCGCCTCGGGATCATAAAAGATTGCCTCGTGATTGAGCCCGAGGAACTTGCCGTTCGCATCACGGTTCGGTGAGTAGATCTCGATGGTCTGCATCTTGTTCGAGAACTCGAACGCGCCGTGCGCCATCCAGCCCTGGATGTTGGAGGTCCAGGTGATGAGCGTATCCCCGTCCCAGAAACCGATGGTCTCGCCGTACCAGCGCGGCACGTCCGCTCCCAGCCGCGGCACGGCCCCACTCATGTTGAATTCGCGGCCGATGTGGATGTTCGTGATGAAGTTGCGCGCCACGCCCGCCAGGATCTGCACCAGATCCGGCGTGACCATGATGTTCCATTCCCACGTCGCGGCTTCGTGCCAGCGCCGCATGAAGCCTTCCGGCCAGCAGTACTGGGAAGGCCAGTGCGGCCGGTTCGAGTGCCCCTCGTGGTAGGCCTGCTGCACCATGCGCTGCTGGTATTCCGGCGTGAGCAGGGAAAGGATCGTCGACATCTGGTTGTGCCGCATGCGATACCAGTACGCCTGCCCCGGCGTGAATCCCGGGTGCATGTAGCGGCCGTTCCACTCGTTCGGCAGCGTGGCGTATGTGTGCTTCGTCGGGCCGCCGCGCTTGCGCGTCTCCTCGAGCAGCGCCTTGTAGTGCTCTTCAGCCGTCTTGAATTTGTAGGGGCTGATGATGGCTTCGCGCGGGTAGTCCCGGTCGCAATAGCCCCAAGCCGCCGTGGAGGCATCGCCGCCTTCCTTGATCATGCGCGGGCCGTTCGCGCCCCACTGTTCCTCGATTGCGGCAGGGCTGTTGCAGCGGAAGTAGCGCGGATCGCTCCAGAGCGCGCGGTCCTTGTAGAAATCCTTCGTCGTGAAGAGATCCACGGGCAGCGGCGTGATGCCGGGCGGCACGTTGCCATCGCGCGCCGTGCCGACGAACACCCGATTGGTTTCCGGGGAAGGCGGGCCCGGGGGTGTCCCCGGCGCGCGAACCATGGCGGGGCCGACGATCTCGTATTTTCTGAGGTCGGCCACGAGCGGGGCACCGCGCCCCACGCTCTTGAATCCGGGATCGGCCACCTGCTGAGCGACTGCGCCTGCGGCCGTCACACAGAGCACGGCAATGGCGGATGTTTGCCAGACAACCTTGTGCATGTCCCCACCTTTCTGATTCTGCGCGGCCTCGGGCGCCGGGGGCCGGTGCTGTCCAGCCCGGCCGCGATAGTAATTTGAAACGGCAGAGGCGCGATGTACCAGAAGAACGGCCGTCCGCGGGGTGCCGGTGAGCGTCGGGCGCATGCAGCGGTACGCGTGTGGCCGCGTGCCGCGGTGCTGGATCGTTTACCTTCGAATCAAGCACTTAGAAGCGATTTTCGGCGCCCACGACGGAGGGAGGGTGCGTGGTGAGGCAGCCCATCATCTCAGGCGCCAACGAATGACATCCGTGCAGCTGGCAGCAGAATCGGCATGGTCGCGGCGGCCGCCCACGCCGCAGGATGGCGCGCGATCGCTCAGCGAATGAGCGGCCCGGATGTTCGATGGTTCAGCAGCCTCGATCGAGCGCCGGCCAGCCCTTGCTGCCTGCCCACGCGGCGGGAATGAAGAACGGCACGGTCGCAGCGCCGGCATCACGATGCCCACGGCGCCGATGGCAAACGCACACAGCGCCGCGATACGCCAGAGCAGGACCTGCGTCTGCCGAGCCATCATGTGCGAGCCGTTGCAGCCGCCTGCGAACGCTGCACCCTTCGCTCACGGCAACACAGTCCTCGTCCGAAGTACCTGGCGCGCGGCACACCGCGCGCGAAGAGCCAACGTCCCACGCTGGAGCCTGATGCGCGGTGCGACGGTTGGCGAGCTGCACGCGCCCGCAGTGGGCCATTGCTTCCAGTCAACCCACCGCGCGAATGCATTGTGACACCAGCGCCGGCCCGCGATAGATCAGCCCCGTGTAGATCTGGATGAGGTCGGCGCCGGCGGCGCGCATCTCGAGTGCGGCCTTCGGCGAGTCGATTCCGCCCACGCCGATGATCGGAAAACCGGGTCCGAGTTGCTCGCGCAGCTTGCGGACGGTGCGCAGGGAAAGCGCGTGCAAGGGCCGCCCGCTCAACCCGCCAGTGTGCTCGCTGGCCGCGGCGCCGAGCCCTTCGCGGCTCAACGTCGTGTTCGTGGCGATTACCCCATCGAGCGGTAGCGCCTTCAGCAGGGTGGAGATGTCCTGCAATTCCGGGTCCGACAAGTCCGGAGAAATCTTCAGCAGCAACGGCAGCGGGCGTGTCTGGCCGGGCGTGGGGACGCTGCGTTCCTGCAGCAGCGCAGTGAGCAGCGGCTCGAGTTGCTCACGGGCCTGCAACGAGCGCAGCCCGGGAGTGTTGGGAGAGGAGACGTTCACGACGATGTAATCCGCAACTCGCCGCAGGATGCGAAAACACGTCACGTAATCGTCGATCGCGTGATGGAGCGGCGTCGACGCATTCTTGCCGATGTTCACCCCCACGATGCCGCGGTATTTCCGCTGACGCAGGCGCGCCGCCACCTTTTCCGCGCCATCGTTCGGGAAACCCAGACGGTTGATGAGCGCCTCCGCCGCGGGCAGGCGGAACAGGCGCGGGCGCGGCTGCCCCGGCTGAGGGCGGGGCGTGACCGTACCGACTTCGATGAATCCGAATCCGAGCGAGCCGAGCCCATCGACCGCGGCGGCGTTCTTATCGAACCCCGCGGCGAGCCCGACCCGATTGCGGAATCGAAGGCCCATGCATTCGATGGTGCCGGTGGAGCGCACGCGTGGGCGACGATGCCCGGCGAGGCGCAATGCATTGAGCGCAAGCTGATGAGCCCGTTCCGGCTCGAGTGCGAAGAGTGCAGGTCTGATCGCGTAATACCACATACGCGATTAGTTTCTCACGACGGGCGCGGCACTCGCGCGGGCACTGGCGTTCTCACTTCCATCGGAATGTGATTTGCTGCTGAGTCTGCGCCCCGCGAAGCGCAGGCGCCGCGCCGACAGCTGCTCCTTGGCGCAGGTGCGAGGGAACACCTGAGTGCAGGCCGCGAACCGTGAAGCCCATTTTTCAGGCACAACTCGTCAATGGCGTGTGGGGCGATCCGGGCCTCTGGATCGATCTCCGGTTCCAGCGTCGGGCGATCCTGTTCGACATCGGCGATGTCACGTCGCTTTCCACCCGCGTGCTTCTTCGCGTGAGCGACATCTTCGTGAGCCACACGCACATGGATCACTTCGCGGGGTTCGATCATCTGCTGCGCGTGTGCCTCGGCCGGGATACCGGTGTGCGCATGTACGGCCCCGCGAACTTCATCTCGCAAGTGGAGCACAAGCTGGCGGCGTATACCTGGAACCTCGTGCAGAACTACGCAACCGACTTCAATATCGAGGTCTTCGAGCTTCACGGTGAAGGGCATCTCCGGCACGCGCGATTTCGAAGCCGGACGCAGTTCCGCCGCGAGGACCTGGCGGACTTCGCCATCGAGAATGGATTGCTGCTCGAGGACGAGCAGTTCCGCGTGCGCGCACTGCCGCTCGAGCATCACGACATCGTCTCACTGGCCTTCGCCTTCGAAGAGCGCACGCATATCAACGTGTGGAAGAGCCGTCTCGAGGCCTGTCAGCTGCCGAGTGGCCCCTGGCTTACGGACCTGAAGAAGATGGTGAGAGCCGGCAAGCCGGACGACACCCCGGTGCACGTGCGCTGGCGCACTCGTGAAGGCTCGCGCGAGGAGACCTTCGCGCTTGGCGAGCTGAAGCGCGATGTGCTCGAGTTCGTGCGCGGCCAGAAGCTGTGCTACGTCACGGACGTCAGCGCCAGCGAGCGCAATCTGGCCCGGGTGTGCTCGTTCGTGAAGGGCGCGGACCTGCTTTTCATCGAGGCGGTGTTTCTCGAGGCGGACCGCGGGCTGGCTGAGCGAAAAGCGCATCTCACGGCGCGGCAGGCCGGCGGGATCGCGCGGGCGGCAGGCGTGCGTCATGCGGAGCCGTTCCACTTCTCTTCACGGTATCGCGGGAGCGAAGAGCCGCTTCGGTCGGAGTTCATCGACGCCTGGCGGGGCTTGGCCGATGCCCCGCAAGCCTGATTGGAGCGGTCGGCTGGCGCTGGCGCCAACGGGGCGGCGCATCGAGTATCATCGCCGCCTCAGGTTCGCACCGTGTCCACAGCCCAGCCTACTTCCCGTCTGGCCCGCGCCGCCGCTCTGGATGCCGCCGGCAAGCACGACGACGCTATCAACGAGCTCGCGCTCGGCACGCGCGAGAAGGATCCTCAATGCACCCGTCAGCTCGGCCTGCGGCTGCTGACAGGGGACCGCGCTCCGCTCCTGCCGGCGGAAGGGCTGCGCTTCCTCGGCGAGGCATGTGATGCCGGGCTGCCGGAAGCCGCCGCGCGAGCGGCGGGCATTCTCGCGCTGGGCGTGCGGATTGCGCCGAACTGGCCCCTGGCGTTGGCGTGGCTGTACCGCTCGGCGGCGTGCGGGTGGGAGCCTGCGCGCAGGCAGTTGCTCGCCCTGTGTGAGGATCGCGCGCTCGCCGCGCAGGCGGCCGCGTCGGCCAATGCCGACTGGCGCGCGGTTGCTGCGGCCGTGCGGCTGGACGACTGGCGCCGCGCGCCACCGGCGGACGTGAAGAATGCCGACCCGCGTGTCTGCGCGTTTCCAGCGTTCATCCGCCCGGAGATTTGCGATGTGCTCATCGGCTTGTCCACGGGTCGGCTGGTGCCCGCGCGCGTGTACGACCCCGTGAAGCGCGAGGACATCGTGGTTGCCCATCGCAACAACACCATCGCGACGTTCGACATCAGTTCCGTGGAGCTCGTGCACGTGCTCGTGCAGGCCCGCATGGCCGTGGCGTGCGGTGTCAACGAGCGGATGATGGAGGCGCCTTCGGTGCTGCATTACTCGCCCGGCGAGCAGATCCAGAATCACTACGATTTCGTGGACCCGAAGACGACCGACGATTACGCCGCAGAGATCGCTCGCAACGGCCAGCGGGTGATCACGTTTCTCATCTACCTGAACGATGACTACGACGGTGGCGAGACCGCCTTCCCCAATCTGAATCTGGTGCACAAGGGCCGCCGGGGCGAGGGCCTGTACTTCGTCAACGCGTTTCCGGACCTGTCACCGGACATGCGCATGGTGCATGCGGGGCGGCCCACTACGCGCGGCGAGAAGTGGATCGTTACGCAGTTCATTCGCAGCCGGCCAACGCGTTAGAGAGCGTTCCCATTCAGGAGGGAAGGGCTTGAAAGCCCTTCCCTCCATCTGACGCTACCGATCGCGTCTCGTCAGAACGAGACCTTCACGCCCACGTAATACCGCCGTCCCAGCGGATCGTAGAAGCTCGGGTTCGTCTGATCGGAGTTGCTGTCGAACCCGGGTTGCGCGCCCACCACGAGCGGTTCCTTGTCGAACACGTTGTCGATGCCCGCACGGAACGTGTACTGACCCATTGAGTAAGTGCCGTATACGTTGAACAGGTTGTACGAGCCCGTGC
>JADGHX010000200.1 GCA_019683695.1 Steroidobacteraceae bacterium | reverse complement strand
CGCTCTACCTTGCCTTCGGATTCATCAGGAATCGCACACAGGATGCTGGCCAGCTATTTGTGCTGACCCACAATTTTCAATTCTTTCGGGAAGTGCGGAACTGGTTTGATTACGAAAACAAACGGAACAATAAAAACAGTCCCGCGCGCTTCTACATGCTCGATCGAGTACATGGCGTGAACCCGCGGTGCACAACGCTCCGCACTTTGCATCCACTATTGGAGCGATACAAGTCCGAATATCACTACTTATTCGCTTGTGTACACCGAGCCGCCAATGCAACAGGCCAGACGCCGCTTGAGCAAAACTACCACTTGCCGAACGTTGCGAGGCGGCTACTCGAAATGTTTCTGGCGTTCCGGCGCCCTCAAGTTCCCGAAGGGCTTTGGCACAAGTTGAAGGAAGTTATTTTCGACGAGGCAAAAAAGGTCCGGATATACCGATTCGTGCAAATGCATTCTCACGGCGCCCCGCTCGGAGAATCGGAGCATGACTCAACGTTGCTCGGCGAAGCGCCTGCCGTTTTGACCGATCTGTTGGAGCTAATGAAGTCGGAGGATCCTCAGCATTTCAGGGCCATGGAGGGTCTCGTCGGCGACTCCGTGGCGGAGCCAAAGTCCGAGTGAGTGCCTTCACTCAATCCGTCGTCGCGGACGCCGCTATTACCTGGCGCCCCAGCACTCCGCTCCGCGCCCACGGAGTCGCCTGCAAGCACGCAGAGCGCTTGTTCGAAAGGGCCAATGCATGAGCCGATTGCCCGGCTTTTCTGTTCGCATCTTTATCCCATCCGGCGAGCCGGAGGCGTTGCGAATCGTCGAGAAGTCCAACTGGACCGGGCAGGGGCTGGTGTTCCCGCGAGCGCAGTTCGCTGAAGCTCGCCAGCGATCAGAGCTCAAGCGCACGGGCGTTTACATTCTGTGGGGCCCTGGCGAATCCGGCCAACTTCCGCGCGTGTACGTGGGGGAAGGCGATCTCGTCCTCTCGCGGCTTGATCAGCACGCGAGACAAAAGGACTTCTGGACACACGCCGCCGTATTCACGAGCAAAGACCAGAACCTCAACAAGGCGCACGTCCAATACCTCGAAGCAAGGCTGGTAGCGTTGGCCAGCGAAGCCAAGCGGGCTGAGCTCGACAATGGCAACGTCCCGCAGATGCCCGCGCTCTCCGAGGCTGATGCCGCCGATGCCGAGAGCTTCCTCGGAGATCTGCTTCTGTGCCTTCCGCTGATGGGTGTGAGCCTGTTCGAGAAAGCCAGGGCCAATGTCGATGGATCGCGCCTCCTGTACTTGAGGGCGAAGGGGATCGAGGCGTCCGGCGTGGACGGCAGTGAAGGCTTTGTCGTTCGCGCGGGATCACAGGCCGTGAAGGACGAAGTTGCCTCGATCCACCCTTATATGTCTGAGTTGCGAAAGTCGCTGCTCGCACAGGGAGTGCTCGAAGCGGCGGGCACGTGTTATCGATTGACCCAGGACTACACCTTCAACTCGCCTTCCACAGCCGCAGGCGTGCTGCTCGGCCGGTCATTCAATGGGCGGATCGAGTGGAAAGATGCGAAGGGACGAACCCTCAGGGAGCTGCAGGAGGCGGAAGCCGGAGCCCCTTGAGCGGGTGGCACTCGAGCATGCAATCACAACACGCGGTCTCTCCCGACGAGAAACAGCGCTGGTGCGAGTGTGAGGAATCGGGGTGTGACGAGACGCATGGCGAGCGTCTCTCGACGAGAAGACTCGGCGGTCCGAGTCTGGATCAGGTGCTGGCTGAAACACGAGCACCACTAGCGAGTGCTATCGGGCAAGCAACAACAAGAGAAGTGCGCGATGACGGGGTTGAGGGAATCTGACATCGAAACGTCGGCGCTCGATTGGCTCAAGTGTCTTGGCTACACGGTGCTGCACGGTCCCGACATCGCTCCGGGCGAGCTTGCAGCCGAGCGGCGGAACTACGGTGAGGTGGTGCTGGAACGGCGGCTCCGCGACGCGCTCACACGCCTCAATCCGACGTTACCGTCCGAAGCCCTCGAAGACGCCTTCCGCAAGCTCACGCGCCCCGAAGGTACGGAGCTGATCCAGCGCAACCGGAACATCCATCGCCTGCTTGTGGATGGCGTCACCGTCGAGTACCGCGCGAGCGACGGTCACATCCGCGGCGCGCAGGCGCGTGTCATCGACTTTGACGCCGTCGCGAACAACGACTGGCTCGCGGTCAATCAGTTCACCGTCGCGGAGAACAAACACACACGCCGGCCGGATGTCGTGCTGTTCGTGAACGGCCTGCCGCTCGCGGTGCTGGAGCTGAAGAATGCGGCCGACGAAGACGCGACCATCTGGACCGCGTTCGAACAGCTCCAGACGTACCAAACGGAGATACCGACGCTTTTTGCTTCGAACGCCGTGCTCGTGATTTCCGACGGGGTTCAAGCGCGTGTCGGGGCGATCGGCGCAGGTCGTGAGTGGTTCAAGCCGTGGCGAACCATTGCAGGTGATCGTCCTGCGGATTCACACATGCTGGAGCTGCAGGTGGCGATCGAGGGTTTGCTCGACCGCCGCCGTTTCCTCGATCTGGTGCGCGACTTCATCGTTTTCGAGGACGACGGGAGTGGGCGCGTCATCAAGAAGATGGCGGGCTACCACCAGTTCCACGCGGTGCAGGTGGCGGTCGCGGAGACCTTGAGAGCCGCGGAGCTGTCTCGCGCCGATCATGTTGCCGAGGAGCCCGGTCGTTACGAAGCCGGCGGTAAGCCTGGCGGAAGGCCCGGGGACCGGCGAGTGGGCGTGGTCTGGCACACGCAAGGGTCGGGCAAGAGTCTCACCATGGCGTTCTACGCGGGCCGCATCATCCGCGAGCCAGCGATGCAGAACCCCACCGTCGTCGTGCTCACGGATCGCAACGACCTCGATGATCAGCTCTTCGGCACGTTTTCGCGCTGCCAGGGCCTTCTTCGTCAGCCGCCCGTGCAGGCAGAGTCTCGCGCCCATCTGCGGGATCTGCTCTCGGTCGCCGCCGGCGGCGTCGTGTTCACCACGATTCACAAGTTCTTCCCGGAAGAAAGGGGTGATCGGCACCCGGTGCTCTCCAATCGGCGCAACATCGTCGTGATCGCCGACGAGGCGCACCGTAGCCAGTACGATTTCATCGATGGCTTCGCTCGGCACATGCGCGATGCCCTTCCGCACGCCTCGTTCATCGGCTTCACCGGTACACCGATCGAGCTTGCGGACGCCAACACGCGCGCGGTGTTCGGTGACTACATCAGCATCTACGACATCCAGCGGGCCGTGAAGGACGGCGCGACGGTGCCGATCTACTACGAGAGCCGGCTGGCGAAGCTCGCTCTGAACGAGGCCGAGCGTCCGAAGATCGACCCGGAGTTCGAAGAGGTCACGGAGGGCGAGGAGGTCGAGCGCAAGGAAAGGTTGAAGAGCAAGTGGGCGCAGCTCGAGGCGATCGTTGGCGCCGACAAGCGACTCGCGCTCGTGGCCAGGGACATTGTCGAACATTTCGAGGAGCGGCTTGAAGCCATGGACGGCAAGGGCATGGTCGTGTGCATGAGCCGTCGGATCTGCGTGGATCTGTACCGAGAGATCGTGAAGTTGCGGCCAGCCTGGCACGAAGAGGACGATCAGCGCGGGCAGATGAAGATCATCATGACCGGCTCCGCGTCGGACCCGGCGGACTGGCAGCCGCACATCCGCAACAAGTCGCGGCGCGAAGGGCTGGCCAAGCGTTTCCGTGATCCGAAGGACCCGTTCCGACTCGTGATCGTGCGCGACATGTGGCTCACGGGCTTCGACGCGCCGAGCCTGCACACGATGTACGTCGACAAGCCCATGCACGGCCACGGGCTCATGCAAGCGATCGCTCGCGTCAACCGCGTGTTCAAGGATAAGCCGGGCGGGTTGGTGGTCGACTACCTCGGCCTGGCGCATGAACTGAAGACGGCGCTTGCCATTTATACGGAAAACGGCGGTACGGGGCGTACGGCGCTGAACCAGGAAGAAGCCGTTGCCCTCATGCTGGAGAAGTACGAGGTCTGCTGCGGACTCTTCCACGGATTCGACCGCTCCAAGTGGACGAGTGGTACACCGCAGGAGCAGCTGAAACTGCTTCCCGCGGCACAGGAGCATGTTCTGGCGCAGGAGGATGGGAAGAACCGCTGCATCCGGGCCGTGCGGGAGCTGTCGCAAGCGTTCGCGCTTGCCGTGCCGCATGAGGAGGCGCTGCGCATTCGCGACGACGTCGCGTTCTTCCAAGCCGTTCAGGCCGTGCTGGTCAAACGCACCCCGGGCGACTCGCGACCCGAGGAGGAGCTCGATCATGCCGTGCGGCAGATCATTTCGCGGGCGGTTGCGCCCGAGGGCATGATCGACATCTTCGCCGCCGCGGGCCTCGAAAAGCCGAACATCTCTGTTCTGTCCGACGAGTTCCTTTCCGACGTGCGCGGCATGCCTCACCGGAATCTGGCCGTGGAGCTGCTGCAAAAACTGTTGAAGGGGGAACTGCGACTTCGTCGAAGAAAGAACATCGTCCAGGCGCGCTCCTTTGCCGAGATGCTGGAGCAGTCCATTCGCCGTTATCAGAACCGCGCCATCGAAGCCGCCCAGGTGATCGAGGAGCTGATCGCACTCGCCAAGGAGATGCGAGAAGCGAATGCTCGCGGTGAGGCACTCGGCCTCACGGAGGACGAGCTGGCGTTCTACGACGCGCTGGAAGCGAACGACAGCGCGGTCAAGGTACTGGGCGACGAGACGTTACGCACGATCGCGCGCGAGCTCGTGAATACCGTACGCAACAACGTCAGGATCGACTGGACGATGCGCGAGAACGTCCGCGCGCAGCTCCGCGTGCTCGTCAAACGCATTCTGAGAAAGTACGGCTATCCGCCCGACAAGCAGGAGAAGGCCACGCAGCTCGTGCTCGAGCAGGCCGAAACGCTGTCGCAGGAGTGGGCGTTCGCATGAGCGCTGGCGAGCCGGCCTGCTCCCTGATAGGAACCGGCACATACGCGCGTCTCCGGAACGATCTGTTCCGATGTGTCCGGGCCAGACCTTGGAACAGCTGATCGGGTTAGGCGATTTGCGTGTCCCTGCGATCCCAATCCGCATCCGTGTGCGCTGAGATCCCACGCGTGATGTAACCCTCACGCTTCTGTCCGGCAAGCGCAATCAGACCCGCCGCTCACCGAAGCGCATTCTTGTAGATCTTCCCGTCCTTCATGATGACGACGAAGTTCCTGCCCGGGTCTTCGATCAGCTTGATGTTCTCAATAGGGTTGCCATCCACCAGCAGCAGGTCGGCCAGCGCGCCTTCCTCAACAACGCCCAGCTTGCCCACGTATGGGCTGCGCAGTCCCGATAGCGCCAGAAGTTGCGCGTTGACCCCAGTGGCCATCCTCAGAATCTCCGCTGCCGTGTACCAGCGGGTGAGCGAGGCGAGCAGCGACGTTTGTCTTTGCGCGATCGCATGGGAGAACAGGACGTCGGTGCCAAATGCGGTCTTGAGCTTGTACTTTTTCGCGAGCTTGTACGTGGCGTCCGTGCCGCTCAACACCTGCTCGAACTTTCGTCGCTCTTCGGATCCCGGAGGAAACGCCTCGCCCAACTCCGGCGGGAGCGGTTGCATGCTCAACCAGACGCCACTCTTGGCGATGAGTTTTGCCGTCGCCTCATCCATGAGATGACCGTGCTCGATGCATTTCACACCGGCTGCAATCGCCCGCTGCACCGCCTCGGACGTATAGGCATGCACGGTGACGTAGGTTCCCCAGTTTTCGGCCGCTTCCACCGCGGCGCGGAGCTCTTCCGAGGTGAACGTGGAGACATCCAGTGGGCTGTTAGGTGAAGCGACTCCGCCGCCGGCGGTGAGCTTGATCTGCGAGGCGCCGAGCAGCAGCTGCTCGCGCACGCGAACGCGGACCTCATCCGGGCTATCCGCGATCATGGCGGCGCCGACCTCTTCGCCGCGGGATCGCGGAGCACCGATCACGCGCGGTAGCTCGAAGGGCTGGCGGAAGTCGCCGTGACCGCTCGTCACGGTGATCATCGCGCCGGATGGAAAAATGCGCGGTCCGACGACGGTGCCTTCGTCGATAGCGCGCTTGAGTGAAAACGCCGGCCCACCCACATCACGCACCGTGGTGAATCCGCGCATCAGCGTAGCAGTCGCCTCGGCGCCTGCCGCGAGCGTGAGATAGCCGATGTCCGAGGTCAGAAGCTGCGGCACCGTTGGCCGCACCAGCATGGCGTGCCAGTGCACGTCGATCAGCCCGGGCATCAGCGTGCGCCCGCCGCCATTGATCGTGATCGACTGAACTCCTTCGGGCACCGCGATGGAAGAAACCGAAATTGTCTTGATCTCATTACCGACGACCAGGACGTTCGACGCCGACGAGAGCCGGTCGCTTTTACCGTCGAACACGCGCACATTCTCGAAGAGCACGGCTGTCGGTTCCGCGGTCTGCGCAAACGCGACGGGCGCGGAACACGCAAGGGCGAGAACCGTGCTGGCAAGCGCGGCAGGAAGGGAGTGTCGCACCGGATCACTCTTACAATGTTCTGACCCCGCTCGCAGTTGGACCATGATCCAACTCGACCAGCGAGCTTCAGGATCGGTGGGTCGCGGAAGTGCCAGGGGCAAAGAACTTCTGCTCTTCTGTTGAATGACCGACGCCGGGGCGGGTAGGCGCGGCTATGATTTGCAAACGGGGGGCAGAACAGTGAACCAGGAAGCCTACGAAAACTTCGTCGCGCGCGTCGAAGCCGACGCCCAGCGCCGCCCTTCTCTCTATCGCCTCCAGCTCGGAGGGCTTGCCGTGCTGGGCTATGCCTATGTGGCAACCATCCTCGCGTTGTTGCTGCTGATCCTCGCTGGGCTTGGCTGGATGGTCATCCACGGCTCGGGCGCAGCCATCGCGGTGAAACTGGGCCTTGTGGTGGTGCCACTCGTCTGGGCGGTGCTGGCCGCAATGTTCGTCCGGATACCGCCGCCCGTGGGTCGCGTCATCACGCGCGACGATGCACCCGCGCTGTTCGATGTCATCGAGGAGGTGAGACGCAAGACAGGCGCACCGCGCCCAGATACCGTGCTCGTGACACAGGATTTCAATGCCGCCGTCGTGCAGCACCCGCGCCTCGGCGTATTCGGCTGGCCGCGGAATTATCTGGTGCTCGGGCTGCCGCTCATGCAGGCCCTCAGCGTCGAGGAATTCCGCTCCGTACTCGCGCATGAGTTCGGCCATCTCTCCGGTCAGCATGGAAAGTTCGGCGCGTGGATCTATCGGCTGCGGGTCGGCTGGGCCCGGCTTTTACACGCACTCGAGGAAAGCGATCACTGGGGTAAGTTCCTCTTCGTGCCTTTCTTCAAATGGTACGCGCCGAAGTTCGGCGCCTACTCGTTCGTACAGGCGCGCCGGCAGGAGTACGAGGCGGATCGCATGTCGGCTGCCGTCTCGGGTGCGGCCGTCGCTGGGGCTGCGCTCGTACGGGTCGAGCTGCAAGCGCAATTCCTGCAAGCCGAGTACTGGAAGAACATCTTCCGGCAGGCGGATGTGCGCGACCAGCCGCAGGTGCAACCGTTCTCGATGCTGCGCCATGCATTCACCCAACCGCGGCCGCAAGGCAACCTCACCGCGACACTCGAGTCCGCACTCAAGCGTCGGACCGGGTTCGACGATACGCATCCCTGCCTTGCGGATCGTCTCAACGCGTTGGGCGCGAAAGCGGTGTTGCCGGATGCAGTCGGCGTAACGGCCGCCGGGACTCTTCTCGGCGCGTTCGGCGCGACACTCGAAAACGAATTCGATCGGCTCTGGCAGGAGAACGTGCGGGAGTGGTGGCGCCAGCGACATCAGTTCGCCACGGGATCGCGTTCACGCCTCGCGGAACTCGAAGCGAGAGCAGCCACTGCCGAGCTGTCCGTCGACGAAGCACTCGAACGAGCAACACTCACCGAGGAGCTGATGGATGCCGCGAGCGCCCTACCGCTGTATGAGGCTGTATTGCAGCGTGCGCCTGATAATGCAGCGGCTTTGTTCGCAGTCGGCCGGCTGAAACTCGACAACGATGACGACGCGGGCATCGAATTGCTCGAGAGGGCAAGCGCATTGGATTCGGCTCTTGCGCAGGCGTGCGGCGTTCAGATCGTCGAGTACCTGCGGCGTCACGGCCGCAATGCCGATGCTCGTTCGCACATCGACGACCTCTCCCGGTCCGCCGAGCGAGACGAGCTCGCACGGCGCGAGCGCGCACAGCTGCGCACCTCGGATACGCTGCTACCGCATGAGCTGCCGGAAGAGGCGGTACAAGCGATAGTCGAGAAGCTGCGAACGTTCCCCGAAGTGCGTTGCGCCTGGCTTGTTCGCAAGCAGACGCAACACTACTCACATATTCCCTTTTACGTCCTTGCAGTCCGCCGCAAGAACCGCTGGTGGAAACTCGAAACCTCGCGGGCCCGGCAGAAACTCGTGGAAGCGCTGTGCGCCAATGTACCGTGCCCGGGCGAGACCTTGTTCGTCTGTCTCGACGGCGAGAACAAGCACTTTCGGTCGCGCTTCAAGAAGGTCCCTGGCGGAAAGATCTACTCCGCTTGACACTCCCGGCGTTGGGGGAATGCCTCGTACTCGGGGGCGATCGGCAAGCCGGCCTTCAGCGACGAGTTAGGCCTCACGCCCCCACGACATCTGCAGCGATGCAAGTGTCCTCGCATAGACCATTTCTGCGCCTTGACGAGGAATGATCGCTAGCAGATAGTCGTGCGCATCACCGATCATCGGCCGACAACGATTTCCCGGGCACAAGCCCCGCAGCCCTCACCGCGACAAGACAGAGGCTGGCGCCGATCTGGCGTCGTTGGACGCCAACATCACTATTGAGATTCACCGAAATGGGTGACACTTTTCCAATTCCTACTTGTCAAAGCGGTTGGTACAGTCACCAGCGCGGAGACCAAGATGGGAACCAGAC
>JADGHX010000199.1 GCA_019683695.1 Steroidobacteraceae bacterium | reverse complement strand
GATTCACGCCGGATAGAAGCGTTCCGACACCGGCGACCTGCAGCGCCCAGATATAGTAGTCGACGCCCACATCCGGGCTGTACTCCAGTCCGGAAAGCGGCGGATACGCAAGCCACCCCGTGCGGGCGAATTCGCCGACGAACAGCGACGTCATCACCAGCATTGCGCCGGCGACCGTCATCCAGAAACTGAAGTTGTTCAGGAACGGAAAGGCGACGTCGCGTGCGCCGATCTGCAGCGGCACGACGTAGTTCATGAGGCCAGTGACGAAGGGCATCGCCACGAAGAAGATCATGATCACGCCGTGCGCCGTGAAGATCTGGTCGTAGTGATGCGCGGTGAGGTAGCCCTCGGAGCCGCCGAAGGCGATCGCCTGCTGAAGGCGCATCATGATCGCGTCCGCGAACCCGCGAAGCAGCATCACGAGGCCGAGCACCATGTACATGATGCCGATCTTCTTGTGATCGATGCTCGTGAACCACTCGCGCCAGAGATAGCCCCACAGCTGGTACTTCGTGATGGCGGCGAGCAGTGCCGCCGCGCCAAACGCGACCACGATGAACGTGCCGACCACGATGGGTTCGTGAAGCGGCAGGGACTCGAGGCTCAATCGACCGAAAAGCGTACTCATCTCACTTGTGTTCATTCATGTGCGCGCGCGTGCATCGGCTCGTGCGCCATCATCTGATCCATGCACGGGGTTCCTGGAGCAACACAGCGGTTCACAATGGCGTGATAGAGCGTGTCGTCCACTCGCGCGTAGTGGCGAACGGGCTCGTTCTCGCTCGGCTTCGCAAGCTGCAGGTAGCCTGCGCGCGTGAGCGCGTCATCGCCGGCGCGCACCTGTTGCACCCACTGATCGAAGTCGCTGGCGGTGAGGCCGCGGAACGCGAAGCGCATACCGGAGAATCCGGCGCCGCTGTAGTTGGCAGAGAAGCCCTGCGAGGTGACGGGCCGGTTCAGCACACCGTGCAGTTTCGTCTCCATGCCCGGCATCGCGTAAACCTGGCCGGCGAGCTCGGGGATGTAGAGCGAGTTCATCACCGACTCAGCCGTGATGCGCATGCGGATGGGCGTGTCGATCGGCACGGCCATCTCGTTCACCGTGGCGATGCCGTGCTCGGGATAGATGAACAGCCATTTCCAGTCGAGCGCGACGACGTTCACGTCGACGGGCTTGTGCTCCTCCGTGACCGGCTGGCCGGGCGCGATGCGGTCGAGCGGCCGGTAGGGATCGAGCAGGTGCGTGCCGAGCCACGTGAGCGCGCCGAGACAGATGATGATCAGGAGCGGCGCGGCCCAGATGACCAGCTCGAGCCGCGTGGAGTCGTGCCAGTCCGGCTCGTATCGCGCGGCCTTGTTCGACGCGCGATAGCGCCACGCGAAGAGAAGTGTGAGCGCGATCACGGGAACGATGATCAGCAGCATCAGCATCGTCGAATGGACGAGCAGATCGCGCTGGCGCGCGGCCACGTCCCCGGAGGGGTTCAGCACCACCGAGTTGCAGCCGGCAAGCAGAAGCAGGGCAGCGGGAAATATGTAGTTTCGAAATCGGCTCACGTAACGCATCGGCGCGTTACGGTAGCGACGTCGACCGGGCGGCAACATTGGACAATTTGCCCATGGGACAATTTGCCCAATGGGCGCGAGGCGTGCGCTCGAGTACAAGAGCGATCCAGTGACCCCCATCCGGAGACTCTTCCCTTGAGCGCTGCGCACACCGGCGCGCCGACGTCCGCCATCGAGCGCGATGCCCGGCGCCTGCACGACCATCACGGCGAGCTGAACCCCGCCGAGATCGCCGTCGGCGTCATCGTGGGGCGCACGTCCGAGTTTTTCGACTTCTTCGTGTACGCGATCGCCTCGGTCGTGGTGTTCCCGCAGCTCGTCTTTCCATATGTCGATGCGCTGACGGGCACGATCTTCTCGTTTGCGATCTTCGCGCTCGCATTCATCGCGCGCCCGATCGGAACCGTGTTCTTCACCTGGGTGGACCGCACATACGGCCGCGGCGCGAAGCTTACGATTGCGCTGTTCCTGCTGGGCGGCTCGACGATCGCGCTGGCGTTCCTGCCCGGCTATGCAGATATCGGCACCGCTTCGGCGTGGTTGCTCGCGTTGTTCCGCATCGGGCAGGGCCTCGCGCTGGGCGGAACATGGGATGGCCTCGCATCGCTCCTCGCGCTGAACGCGCCTCACCACCGCAGAGGCTCGTACGCCATGGTGCCGCAGCTCGGGGCGCCGCTCGGGCTCATGGTGGCGAGCGCGCTCTTCGCCTATTTCCTCTACAACCTCACGCCGGCGGACTTCCTCGATTGGGGCTGGCGTTATCCGTTCTTCGTGGCCTTCGCGATCAACGTCGTCGCGCTGTTCGCGCGGCTACGCATCGTCGTGACGCCGGAGTACGCGCAGCGCTTCGAGACGCACGATCTCGAGCCCTCCACGATCGTGGACACCGTGCGCGTCACGGGGCGGGATATCGTGATCGGCGCGTTCGCACCGCTCGCGAGCTTCGCGCTCTTTCACATGGTGACGGTGTTCCCGCTCTCGTGGGTGTTCCTGTTCACCGAGGACGCGCCCGCGCGCTTCCTCGTGATCCAGACGATCTGCGCCGCGTTCGGCGTGCTCGCGATGGTCGTGTCCGGCTGGATCGCAGATCGCACCGGCCGCCGCTCGGTGCTTGCGGTGACGGCGGGCATGATCGCCGCGTTCAGCGGATTCGCGCCGCAACTCCTGAGCGGCGGGGAGGCCGGTGAGTGGGCCTTCATGATCACGGGATTCCTGCTGCTCGGACTGTCGTTCGGCCAGTCCTCCGGGGCGGTCGCGGCAAGCTTTCCGGCGCGCTATCGCTACACGGCTTCGCATCTCACGTCGGACATGGCATGGCTGTTCGGAGCGGGCTTCGCGCCGCTCGTTGCCTTGCTCATCTCCGTCGATTACGGCCTCATGTTCGCCGGCGCGTATCTGTTGTCTGGCGCCGTGTGCACGCTCGTTGCGCTTGTGATCAACCGCCAGCTCATGGCGCAGGAACGCTGAAAGACCCCGGAATGACAAATGCTGGGTTCGCGCCCGGCGCGTGAGGCATGCGCGCACCCGCCAATGCGCGGTGCGCGTCTATTCCAGCTCCGCCGCTGACTGGCGGGCCGGCAAACGCGCGGTTAACCTCTTCGGCAACGCTCAGGGCAGGTCACAGGTGTGCTCATGACAAGAGTCCTCGTGCTCTACTATTCCTCGTACGGTCACGTCGAGACCCTCGCGCGCGCGGTAGTAGAGGGCGCGCGCTCCGTTCCCGACACTGAAGTGACTTTGAAGCGCGTTCCGGAGCTGGTGCCGGAAAACGTCGCGCGGCAGGCCGGCATGAAGCTCGACCAGAGCGCGCCGATTGCCACGGTGGACGAGCTGCCGAATTACGATGCCATCATCTTCGGCACGCCCACGCGCTTCGGAAACATGGCCGCCCAGATGCGCAACTTCCTGGACCAGACCGGGCCGCTCTGGGTGAAAGGCGCGCTCGTCGGCAAGGTGGGCAGCGTGTTCACGTCGACGGCGTCCCAGCATGGGGGCCAGGAAACGACGATCACCTCGTTCCATCTCACGCTCCTGCATCACGGCATGATCATCGTCGGCCTGCCGTACGCGTATGCGGGGCTTGCGCGGATGGACGAAATCACGGGTGGCACGCCCTATGGCGCCTCCACCATCGTGGGGCAGGACGGCTCCCGGCAGCCGAGCGAGAACGAGCTGGGCGCAGCCCGCTTTCAGGGCCGGCACGTCACGGAGATTGCGGCGCGGCTCGTGCGCGGGGGCGGGTGAACGAGGGCCGGCCGCCGCCGGGATGCAGAATCCCACGAACACGACCGGCCCATCCTGAGGTCGCCAGCGAGGGCGCTCAGCTCACCCGAGCCGCACAGGCAGGTAGAGCTGCGCGTCCCCGCGCTGGATCAGCAACGCGACCGTGCCTTTCGAGTCGCGAATGGCCTTTTTCAGGTCCGCCACCGATTCCACGGGCGTGTTGCCCACGCGCAGGATGATGTCGCCCCGTTGCACGCCCGCGGTGAGCGCGGGGCCCGTCGAGCGCTCGACGAGCAAGCCGTGGTCGACTTCCGCCTGGCGTTGCTCGGCAGGGGTGAGCGGACGCACGTCGACGCCGAGCCGTGGCGTGTCGCTGCCGTCGGTGCCGCGCGCGAGCACGCTGCCGCGCGGCTCCTGCAGCTCTTCGATCTTCACCTCGAGGCGCTTCTTCTTGCGGTCGCGGACCACCTCGAGCGTGGCGGTCGTTCCCGGACGCAGGTGCGCAATGATCGGAGGCAGCTCGGAGGAGACCTCGATCGGCTTGTCATTCACCGCGACGATGACGTCACCGGGCTTCACACCGGCGTCCGCGGCCGGCCCGCCGTCCTCGACGGCGCTCACGAGCGCCCCGCGGGGACGGTCGAGGCCGAACGACTCGGCGAGCTGGGCATTCACGTCCTGGATCGTGACGCCGATGCGGCCGCGGACGACGCGGCCCGTCTCGACGAGCTGCCGCTGCACGTCGAGCGCCACGTGGATCGGAATCGCGAACGAGATGCCCTGGTAACCGCCCGTGCCGCTGTAGATCATCGAATTGATGCCGACGACCTCGCCGCGCAGGTTGAACAGCGGCCCGCCGGAGTTGCCCGGGTTCACCGCGACATCCGTCTGGATGAACGGCACGATGCTGTTGGCGGCGCCGACGGCTCTCGAGGTGGCACTCACGACGCCGGCGGTCACGCTGTTCTCGAAGCCGAACGGCGAGCCGATGGCGACCACCCACTCGCCGGGGCGAAGCTGTCTCGAGTCGCCGATCTTCACCGTGGGCAGATCGTGTGCATCGATCTTGAGCACGGCGACGT
Organism: Steroidobacteraceae bacterium; assembly: GCA_019683695.1. Taxonomy (GTDB): domain Bacteria; phylum Pseudomonadota; class Gammaproteobacteria; order Steroidobacterales; family Steroidobacteraceae; genus JADGHX01. Next base: position 4,113 of record JADGHX010000199.1, on the reverse strand, counting down.
CGGATCGCGGATCCGAGCCGACCACCTTCGCGGTGAATTCCCGCCGATCCGTCAGTTTCACCGTCACGTCCGTCGCTTCATCGACGACGTGAGCGTTGGTGAGAATGTAGCCGTCGCGGCTGATGATGAACCCCGACCCTTCGCCGCGCTGGAGCTGCGGGCCCCGATCGCGGTCCCACGGAGCGGGGATGCCGAAGCGCCGGAAGAACTCGTAGAACGGGTCATCGGGCGAGAACTGCGGGAAGGAGGTGCGCGCCGAGAGCTCGCGCGTCGAGACGACGTTCACCACGGCATCGCCGTACTCTTCCACGAGCTTGCTGAAATCCGGCAGCGCGCGCGACACGGTCGGTGCGGAGACCGCCGGCGCGGCAGGAGCCGTCGAGCTCACTGCGGCAGCCGCACCCTTGGGTGAGGTGGCCACGCTTTGCGGACTGCACCCCGCGAGCCACACCGAAATCAGGACAACCGCTTTCTCCAGAACGCGCGACATCATCGTGCCTCCATCAGCACCGGCTCATCAGGACGCCGGCGTGTCGAGCCCGCCGAGTCCCTCCGCCGCGTGCGGGGCGGATTCCAGCGCATTCAGCGCATCGCTCGAGCGCTGGATGCAGGCGCCTTCCAGAGGCCTGAAGCCGGGGTCGCACTCCCAGGCGTTGCCCGAAAAATCGATGTGCGCATTGAGCGGCACCTCGAGGCGCACACAGGAATCGCCCTCGCGCGCGAAGCCGCGCTCGCACTGCCAGCTATCTCCACGCGCGGTGAGATAGGCATTCGCCGGCACGTGCACTTCCACGCACTCGTCACCCTGCGCGCGATAGCCGCGCTTGCAGCGCCAGCCCGGGCCCGTTGTTTCGTAGGTGGCATACGCATTCGCGGGCACCTGCACCGCCATGCAGGTGCCTTCGCGCTCGCGATAGCCGCGATCGCATTCCCAATCGTGCCCCGAGGAATCGATGTGCGCGTTCGGCGGGACATTCAGCGCCACGCACGTCTCGCCCGTCTTGCGGAAGCCGCGATTGCATTCCCAGCGGTCCCCGTAAGCCGTGAGATATGCGTTTTCGGGAACCTCGATTTCGACACACCGATTGCCCTCCGCGCGATAGCCGCGCTCGCAGGCCCAGCCGGGCCCGTACGAGGCGTACACGGGATAGGCGTGCTCGGGCACCTGGATCTCCTCGCAGCGGTTCGCCTGCTCGCGGAAGCCGGGGTCACACTCCCAGCCCTTGCCGTAGGGTAGGTCCGTCAGATGCGCATTGGCGGGCAGGTCGATCGGAGCGCAGGCATTGTTCTCGCGCCGGTAGCCGCGATCGCACTCCCAATCCCGGCCGGATGCAGAGAGGTACGCATGCGGGGGCACCTCGACACGAACGCAGATGTTGCGATCCCGGCGATAGCCGAAATTGCATTCCCAGCCGCTACCAAACTCGCGCGCATGGGCGTTGGCGGGAATGTCGCCAGGCACGGCGACTGCGAGTGAAGCACCGGATGCCGACAGCACGAGCGCAGCAGCGTATGCAACCAGCCTCAGCAAGCTCATTCTCCTTATTACAGAGGGCGCGCTCGCCACTCCAGGCGGGACTTCTGGATGGGGTTGGCGGTCTTGTCCGCCGGTGGCGGCGGCGCCGGGGATTGCGTAGTGGCGGCCGCTGCCGCGCGCGGAGGGCGGGTGCGGGTCTCTTTCGTGCAGCCCGCCGCGAGCAAGGTCAGGAGCACGAGAGCTGAGGTGATGAGGCGTGCGTGCTCCATGAGGGAGTGCCTTGGTCCGTCGCACAACAAGCGGCCATTGTTCATGGCCCCGTGGGACCGGAAAGGGCCGGCCACAGTTCGATCACGGAGCTTTCGCCAGGCGAAAGAGTGCTTTTCACAAGCTGAGCAGCAGGGCGTGCAGCTTGTCAGCTCCCCAGCGATTCGGACGAAAGCACGCCGCGTTCGCGATAACGCGCGGCAAGGAACTCGACGAACGCACGCACCTTGTTTGGCGGGGCGCCGTGCGTCGGAAACACCGCGTACACGGGTGTGCGCGGGGCTTCGAACTCTGCGAGCACCCGGCGCAGCTGGCCCGCATCGATGAAGGGCTGCACGAGCCAGGTGGGCAGGATGGCGAGGCCCGCCCCGGCGAGCACGGCATCGAGCAGCGCCTCCTGATTGTTCGTGCGCATGCGGCCGCGTACGCGCACGCCCACACGCTCGCCGTGCTCAATGAAGTTCCACTCGTCCGCGCGGGCATAGTGGGTGAAGTGCAGGCAATTGTGGGCGGAGAGCTCGCGCGGGTGTGTGGGGATCGCGTGCTTCGTGAAGTATTCCGCCGAGCCCACCACGGCACGCTGCACGTAACCGAGCCGGCGCACGGCGAGGTTCTCACTCCGCAGCATCGCCACGCGGATCGCCACATCGAACCGTTGCTCGGCCAGCGATTCGCAGTGGTCGCTCAGGGAAAGATAGAACGAGATGCGCGGATACCGCTCGAGGAACTCGGCGACGGTCGGCGCAACGTGATGACGGCCGAAGGTCACGGGTGCGGTGACACGCAGCTCTCCGGTGGGGGCTTTCGAGTGCGTCTGCACGGCGGCGTCGGCATCGCGGATCTGGTCGAGAATCTCGCGGCAGCGCCGGTAGTAGAGCCGGCCGCTGTCCGTCTCGCTCAATCCTCTCGTGGTGCGCGAGATCAGTCGCACGCCCAGTTGCTGCTCCAACGCGCGCAATGTGCGGCTCACCGTGGGCAAGGAGACTCCGAGATTTGTCGCGGCAGCCGAGAGACTGCGGCGCTCGATCACCTCGACGAAGGTACGCATCGCTTGCAAACGGTCCACGGAGCACTCCGATCGTCGCTCGTACACGGAGAGCGAAGGGTACTCGATTCGCCGTGTGTGCCTGTGCGCCGTCGAAGTGTCAGCGCGACGTGACGGACGTGGAGGCCTGATTGCTCGGCGTGACTCGCCACACGGTGTTTCCCACGTCATCCGCAACGAGCAATGCGCCTGCGCGGTCGATCGCGACGCCGACGGGCCGGCCCATGGCCTCACCGTCCGCGTTGACGAAGCCCATGAGGACGTCTTCCGGAGGCCCTGCGGGGCGGCCCGCTTCGAACGGCACGAAGATCACCTTGTAGCCGCTGCGCGGCTTGCGATTCCACGAGCCGTGCTGGCCGATGAATGCGCCACCGAAGTAGCGCTGCGGGAACAGATTGCCCTCGTAGAGCGCGAGTCCGAGAGAGGCGGTGTGAGCGCCGAGGGCGTAATCGGGCACCAGGGCGCTCGCGACGAGACTCGGATGCTGTGGCCGCACGCGAGTATCGACGTGCTGGCCAAAGTAGCTGTACGGCCAGCCGTAGAAGCCACCGTCCTTGACCGCCGTCATGTAGTCCGGGACGAGATCGCTGCCGAGCGTGTCGCGCTCGTTCACAACGGTCCACAACGCGCCGGTGACGGGATTCCACGCGAGCCCGACGGGATTGCGCAGTCCGGAGGCGAAGAGGCGCATCCGGCCGGTGGCGAGATCGATCTCGTGGATGGCGGCGCGGCCCCGCTCGGCGTCCATGCCGTTCTCGCCCACATTGCTGTTGGAGCCCACGGTCACGTAGAGCTTCGAGCCATCGGGACTCGCGATGATGTTCTTCGTCCAATGATGGTTGATCGGGCCTGCGGGCAGATCTACCACCTTCGTGCCGGGCGCCGTGAGGCGCGTTTCGCCTTCCTGATACGGAAAGCGAACGATCGCGTCCGTATTGGCCACGTAGAGATGGCCCCGGGCGAGCGCCATGCCGAAGGGGGAGTTCAGGCCCTCCAGAAAGACATGCCGCGATTCCGGTACGCCGTCGCCATCACCATCGCGCAGCAGCGTGATGCGATTGGCGCTCGGCACGACACTGCCCGCACGCTTCATCAGCCTGACCATGATCCAACCGCTGATGCCCTTTGCGTCCTCGGGCTGCGGTGGCGCAGCGGTTTCGGCCACCAGCACGTCTCCGTTTGGCAGCACGTACAGCCATCGCGGATGCTCGAGGCCTGATGCATAGGTGTTCACTTCGAGCGAGGCCGCCGCCACCGGCTTCGCCCCCTTGGGCCAGCCGATGGCGGGTGCGATGTTCACGGTCGGGATCAGGTTCTCGTTGGG
>JADGHX010000032.1 GCA_019683695.1 Steroidobacteraceae bacterium | reverse complement strand
CACGGATGGCGAGCCGCTCAACGTGGGTCGGCGGACGCGCAGCATTCCGCCGGCGCTGCGCCGGGCGCTGCAGGCGCGCGATCGGGGCTGCCGCTTCCCCGGGTGTACGCATACGCGCTTTGTCGATGCCCATCACGTGCAGCACTGGGCGCAGGGCGGCGAGACGAGGGCCTCGAACCTCGTGCTGCTCTGCCGCCGGCATCACCGCTTCGTGCATGAGGGCGGCGTACAGATTCAGGTGCTGGATGATGGGGCGTTCCGCTTTGTGAAGCCGGATGGCGAAACGCTCGACAGCCTGCCGCCGCAGCGGCCATCAGCCTGGACGCAACTCGCCTTACAGCACGAGCACGCGGGTCTCATGGTGCACGCGGGCACGGCCGTGACGCGCTGGGGTGGAGAGTCAGTCGACTACGGGCTCGCTGTTGGCGTGCTGCTCGCCGCGGCCAAGCGCGGCAGCGTTCCCGCGGCGACCGCACGCGGAGAAGAGATTCCCGCTGAAGCGCGGCATTCGCTGCCACCTCCTCCCGCTTTGTCGGTCGCGCATGCGCCGATGAGTTGAGCGCGCGATGGAATGGACCATTGGCTAGCGTGCTGCGCGCAAGGGACTCGTGCGGCCAGCGCGCTGGCACGAGCTACGCACGGTGGCCGCCCTCTCGCTGAAATGCGGTGTTCGCCCGGCACCTCACTTTACCGGTCGTGTATGCGTCGCTGAGTCGATAGTGCGATGAAATCAACCGTCGGCTAGCGTGCTGCGCGCAGGGCTTTGTGCGGCAGGCGCGCTGGCACGAGCCACGCATGGTGCCGTGCTCTCCCAGGAACGCGGCACCCGCTGAGGCGGGCGTGCGATGAAATTGCGATCGGCTGCGAGCGTAGAGGGCGAAGCACATGACGCGACAGCGGGGGCACGGGGCCACACACACGGCTGGCACGTTCCCGCTGGAACTGCTGGCACGTTCCTGCTGAGACGCGGTGCTCAGGCTTTACCGGTCGTGCATGCGACGCTGAGCTGAGCGCGTGATTGCCATAGAGACTGGCCGTTGGCGTGATACGCGAAATGTCATGCGCGGCAACGCGCTGGCGTGGGCGGCACGGCGATGATGTTCCCGCTGGAATGCGCCATTCGCCCCTGTCACCGAGCACCGCCCAAACGGCGCCTACGGGCACGAGCTACGCGCGGGGGCGACGTTCGCGCTGAAGCGCGCGGCTTCGTGGGTGAGCCGCGCGCCTCAGCTGCTCGCGCTCCGCCTGCCGGTTGATCAACGGAACGCCTCGCGCAGCCGGCGGGCCTGCAGCTTTGCGCTCTCGATGGTCTCCGCCGCCTTGCGCCCGGACACCTCGCTCGTATCGGCGGAGGCGCGAACCAGAGCACGGTCGGCGCGCACGTGATCTCCGGCCACGCGGAAGCACTGCGCAGCAATTCGGTGGGCGCCAGCGCGCTGCGCGTCCTGAGCGCGTTGGCGCGCCTCGTCCTGAGCCAAACCTTCGCACGCAGGCGATGCGCTCGAAGGCTGAGCTGCGTGGGAGCTGTGCGCGCCCGCGGGGGTGTCGGCGCGCACCGGAGCGACCGCGCCTGCAAGCACCGCGAGTGTCAGCAGTGTCCAGATCGAGTTGCGGTATGCCATAGCTGCTCCCTCCAGTTGCGAGGACGATGAAGGAGCGGCCGCGCCGACACCATTCACCAGAGGAATTGCCCGCGGCAAACCGTTGGTCAGTGCAGGCCCTCACTCATAAGGGAGAGACGCGCAGAACGCCCGCAAATTGGCTCAGGTATTTCGTCAAGAACGCGGTGCAGGTCGCGACCACGCCCGCGCGCGCGAGGGTGTGCCGGAGCTTCCGGCGCGCAAGGCAACGCAGCCGCCCGCGCGTCTCTGTAACCGAAGCTCGTGCGCTACTCGAGCAGCCCACTGCCCTATTCACATGAGCACCGGGCGGCGCCCATCAACTGCACCGGCCGGATGCGCGCCGGTTGCGAGCGGCACACCCTCGCGCGGCCGATCGCCGCCCGCCCGGAGCCGCGCTCCGCGCTCTTCCCGAACGCGGCCACGGATCCAATACACGCCGCAGCCCCAACGCCGCGCATCAGACGACAGCGCGCCGCGCCGCAAGCACAGAACGTGTATCAGCGCTCACGCGCTGGGAAGCGCCCGCATTGACGCCTCCTCGACCATGACGTCAGCGCGAAGTCGCGCATGAAAAACGTAAGGCAGCGTCACCCGACACGAGCCAATCAACGTTGCGGTGGGCTGTTTCGCCCGCCGCGCCGGCGAGTACCACCCGCCATCGGGCCCACCGCGCGTGATATGCCAGGCAAAGCCCAGCGGCAGATCGATCTCGAGGCGCCCGCCGCTCCAGCACGCCTCGCAGCTCAGTCCGCGAAGCGCAACGTGGCACTCGGGCGCGAAGTGCAGGCGCCATTCGATGTCGTACTGCCCGCGGCCAACGAGCTCGTCCGAGATGAGCAGCCGGTCGTCCGCGAGCTGCAGACGACGCCTGTGAATCACGCTGTCTCCCAGCCGCGCATAGCCGTCGTGATCCGCATACAGCTCGCCGCCGTCAACGCTCGGCGACCATTGCAGCACCTGACAACTCGCGTGCCGACGCCACAGATAAGGACCCGCCGGCTCGGACTGATCGCGCCCATCCACGACGACCGTATTGTGTGCCCGAGTGCTCCGGAAGTAGGCGCGCATCTGCGAATCCACGAAGTAGCAGCCGCTGCCCGGATCGATGATCACGGGCACGCCACCCACACTCAGCGTGAACGACAGCGCGTCCGCGTGCCCATGCGCCGCGATCCGCAGGAACCCGAGAGGCCCGGCGTCGGCCACGCAGAACATCTCACGCGGCGTGCCGCGTTGGTTCACCAGAACAAAGAGCCCCGCGTCCTCGAATGCCTGCGGCGTCGTCGCAAGCGACGGAACGCGCCCGCTCCTCTGCCCCGAAACATCCGGCCTGATCAACAGCGCAGCGAGCATCCCGGCCCCCGGGCGTGGCGCAGCCGGGCAACGACGCGTGCACGCCTGCCCCAGGCGAAACAGCCAGTCCACGCGTGAAGCGCCCGTGGGCTGCAATTGCAAGGCGGTGCCGGCATCGTCGTCGCCATAGCGCGGCAAATTGCCGCCGGCATCGGTGAGCACCGGAATCACCGCAAGCATGTGCTCGATGCGTTCGCGGTATGCAGCGCTGAGTGGGTTGCCGTTGCGTTCTGCCTCGACGGCGGCAAGCAGAAACAGCTCGAGCGCAAGGCAATGGTATGAGAACGCCTGCTCGCGGTGGATGCCGCTCGCGAAGGTCTGCACGGCGATCTGCTGTTCCAGCGCCTTTCGTGCCATCGTCTGCCATGCGGCAGACTCCTCAAAAAAGGGCCACACCGTCGCCGCAATGAAGAGCCCCGCCATTTCACCGATCAGATGATGGTTGGCGGAGGAGCCAAATGAACGGTTGCGGGCAATGAACCATTGATGCCAGTACACCGCTGGCCAGAGGCACCCGTTCTCACCGAACAACGCGGTGTGCTGTGGCGAGCCGCGCAACAACCGCTCGATCCACACCCATGCAATGAGACGCACACCGAGCTCGAGCGCGCTTTGCCAGTTCACTCCGCAGGCGATGGGATTCTGCTCGATCCACGAAGTGAGCTGACGGTGCACCTCCGCGGCGAATCGCTCGTCGCGACTCACCGCATACGCAGCCGCAAGCAGCGTCACGTGACGATGCCTGTTCAGCTCCCAGATGTTGCGCACATTGCCGACGACGGCGCTATTGCGGCGATCGATCTGGAACGCGGAGTCGAGCGGCGGCCGTTTGCCAGTCTGCGGATCGAGGTGCCAGTCCGGCCGCGCGAGGTCGAACGGTAACGCATCCGGATCGAAGCGGCCCGCAAGCACCTGCTCCGCCTCCGCGAGCAGGCGGCGAACCTCCTCGCGCGCCTCGCTCAGATTCGTCGTCAGTTGCCAGGCGTCCGCACTCACGACGCGCGGGGCGGGAGCGACCCAGGTTCGACGATGTCGCCAGATCCATGTGCGGCCCGAGACCATCAGGCGCGATTGCAACTCGGAAGGAGACATCGCGCGCATCCTGTTCCAGTACCAGCGAATGCGTTTGGAAGCGGCCCTCGCACGCCGCGGAGGCGGCTTCTTCGTGCGCCGGAGTCTTGCGTACGCCTTGAGCAGCTGGCGCTCTGAAAAGGACCAGGCGAGGCTTTGCTCGATACGGCGGCGACCGACCTCACCCAGCCGCCGGCGCAGCGCCTCATCATCCGCGAGCGTCAGGATCGCCCTGGCGAGATTCTCATGATCATTGCTCGTCGCATAGAGCGCCGCCTCGCCACAGATGCGGCGCGTCTCGTTCAGGTCGAACGCCACCAGCGGCTTGCCGAGCGCCATGTATTCAAGCGACTTCACCATGACACAGGCGTCGTTGAAGGGATTCTTCAGGTCCGGCTGCACGCACAGCGTGCACGCGGAAAGCCGACGCATCGCATCCTGCGGACGCATTCTCCCGGTGAACTGCACGCAATCGCTGAGGCGCATCGCCTCCACCTGCTGCCGCAGCAAATCCGATGCGCTTCCATCGCCAATCAGCACGAACCGGACGTCCGTGCGACCGAGCGTGTAGCGAATGTGGCGCGCGGCCCGCAGCAGGTGATCGATGCCATCCTGCGGGTTCATGTCCCCGATGTAGCCCACCTCGATGACGTTTGCCGAAGCCGCGTCGTCCGCCGCGGGGCTCGGGAAATTGGCGAGATCCGGGCCATTGCGCACGAGCGTCACGTGACTGCGGCGGATCCGCGCCCGCTGGCAGATCCGCTCTCGCGCGGTTTCGCTCGTGCTCAGCACGTGATTGGCCGACGCGAGCGTGGAACGCTCGAGCGCGAGCAACACCGAGCGCATGAAACGCGATTCTCGATAGCGTACCTGCCACAACTCCGGGCAGAGGTCGTGCTGGTCGAAGAGGAACTTGCGGCCGAGCAGGCGGCAGAGGCGCCCGAGCGGGAAGAAGATATCCGGGGGATTGCAAATGTGGATGACGTCGAAGCGCACCCGGAAGAAGGCGATCAGGGTTGCCACCGTGATGGAAACGAAGCTGTAGAGGTACTCGAGCACATGCCCGGTCAGCCCCCCGGGCAGCGGCGGCAATGGAAAGAAGTAAACCGTCACCGCCCCTTCGACCCGCTTGAGCGGGTCGCCCGGGTAGCGCGGGCAGATGACCCATACCCGCGAGCCGTTGCGCTCGAGCGTACGCGCGATGTTCCGCACGCGCGTATCGAACGTGTAGCTCATGTTCTCAATGGCGATGAGCACGCGCAGCGCGCGCAATCCGCCAGGATGGGGGCCCATCCTCAAGCTCCTTGCACGAACGCATCGCACGCATGCGAAGGACGAAGTCGGCGATGCGCGCGACGGCTTCCACGAGAAGGTCCTGCTACGAGTCTGTCGGACGTGGGCTCTTGCGCAGCTCAAGCCTTGGGGGTGGAGGCCTCGGGTGGCCGGCGCCGGTCGCGACACGACACTCCCTGAAGACGCGACCTCGCCCGCCCCCCTTCAAGCAGGTTTTGTACCCCTGACCCTGACCGCACATCGGACGCAGACGCAGATCCGCGAAGGCTCCGATTGAGGGATCGCGCCCGAACTTCGTTTCAGCGTCTGCGGACGCGTGCGGCGGATCGTCCGGAAATCGCCGGGCGTGTCTGCGTCCAGCAACTTCCAGGGGGGACTTCATGTCACGTCTTTTTTTTGATTCCAGGCTTCACCTTGCCCGTCTGCCGGCTCCGTCGCTCGTAGCCGCCGCGGTGGCCGCCGCGCTCGCCACGGCACATTCGCCGGTGACCCGGGCGCAGGAAGCTGAAGCGGGTCAGGAGCTTACGGAAATCACCGTAACCGGCTCGCGCATCGTCAGGCGCGACCTCGAGGCGGCAAGCCCGGTGGTCACGGTCGAGGAGCAGGTCTTCGAGGAATCGAGCACGCTGGCCGTGGAGAGTGTGCTCAACAAGCTCCCCCAGTTCGTGCCCGCCAACACCCAGTTCAACACCTCCGATGTGTTCCCGAGCGCCACGAACACGCCGGGTATCTCGACCATCAACATGCGCGGCCTCGGCACGAACCGCACGCTCGTGCTGATCGATGGTCACCGTGCGCAGCCGGCGAACTCGACCCTCGTCATCGACACGAACTCGATCCCCTCCTCCGCACTCGAGAGCGTGGAGATCATCAGCGGTGGCGCCTCCGCCGTGTACGGCGCCGACGCGCTGGCGGGCGTCACCAACTTCAAGCTGAAGAACAACTTCGAGGGCATCGACCTGCAGGTGCGCTCCGCGATCACCGAGGAAGGCGACGGCGAGGAAAACCGCGTCAGCATGCTCCTCGGCTCGAGCCTCGGCGATGGGCGCGGCCACGCCATGCTGGGTGTGGAGTGGACCGAGCGTGGCGAGGTGATGGCGCTCGATCGCGACTTCTTCTCGAGCGCGCTCAAGGACTCCACGACGAACTCCACGTCGGCCGCCCGCATGAATCGTTTCCAGTACGAGCCGACCGCCACGGCGGGCCGGCCTTCGCAGGCGGCCGCCAATGCCCTCTTCCCGGATCGGCCCGCCGGCTACAACGTGCCGATCAGCACGTCCTTCCTGCTGAACGACGACGGCACGCTGTTCAAGCAGGAGCTGCAGGGGCTGGGGTTCAATGGCGACATCGCCAACGACCCGCACTACAAGATCGCGCCGGACGGGCGGCTCGTCGAGAACAACTTCGACCTGCGCTATTCGAGCCCGATGGAGCGCTACTCGCTCTTCGGCAAGGCCGATTTCAAGATGAACGATCACGTGCAGGCCTTCACGACGGTGAACTTCGTGAACACGAAGAACCGTCAGGTGCTGCAGCCCACGGGCGCGGTGGGCGGCTTCGCCGCCACGATTCCCCATGGCGATGACATCTACGGTCCCTCCGTCGGGCCCAATGGTGAGACGTTGCCCGAATACCGGGCCGGTGGCGCGTATGGGCTCAACTGCCCGGACATGGGCGGCTGCACCCAGTCGCAGGCGTTCCCGGTTTCGCCGGAGCTCGCTGCGCTCCTCGCGAGCCGCGGCCCGAACGCCACCAGCAACAGCACGACGCCCGTGACGTATGACCCCGACACGGGCCAGCCCGTGGTGATCTCCGGTGCCGATGCAAGCTGGAATCTCGGCGGAACGCTCAACTTCCTGCCCTCGCGCACCATCGAGAACAACACCAACCTCTATCAGATCCTCGCGGGCTTCCGCGGTGATTTCGGCTTCTCCGACTGGACCTGGGAGGCTTACGCCTCGCACGGCGCCACGCGCACGGACCTCGACTACATCGGCTGGGCGTCCACGGAGCGTTGGCGCGCCATCGCCACCGCGCCGAACTATGGCCGCGGCTACACGTTCGACGGCGCCGGCTCGACCAGCGTGACGTGCACCAGCGGCCTGCCGATCTTCGAGAAGTTCGAGATCTCCCAGGACTGCATCGACGCGATTTCCGCGAACTACACGGATCGCACGCGCCTCACGCAGGACATCTACGAAGCCACCGCGCAGGGCGCCGTGGTCGATCTGCCGGCGGGCGAGCTGCGTGCCGCGGTGGGTGTGACCTATCGCAAGAACGAGTTCCAGTACCTGCCCGACGCGCAGCGCGAGGTGAACTCCATCATCGACATTCCGGTGGGCACGTTCGGCCAGGCGAACGTCGAGGGCAAGACCACCGTGAAGGAGGCCTACGGCGAGTTGCTCGTGCCGCTGCTGCGGGACAAGTTCATGGCCAAGAGCCTGGAGCTCGAGCTGGGTTACCGCTACTCCGATTACGACACGGCAGGCAGCGTGCCGACCTACAAGGCACTCTTCAGCTGGGCGCCCATCGACTACGTGCGCTTCCGTGGCGGCTATCAGCTCGCCAACCGCGCGCCGAACATCAACGAGCTGTTCCTCGAGGCAAGCAGCGTCGCCACGACCATGCGCTCGCCGGACTACTGCCGTGCGGACACGCGTGAGCTCACGGGCAACCACCCGAACAACCCGAACCGCGCGGCTGCACAGGCGCTCTGCGCAGCGCTGATCGGCAACAACACGTCCGAGTTCAGCCTCGATCCCAACAACTACCTGGGCGGGCGCGCCGACGGCGTGATCCTGCAGGTGAGCAGCGGCAATCGCGATCTGCGCAGCGAGGAAGGCAAGACCTACACGGTGGGCGTCGTGCTGACCTCGCCCTTCGAGAGCGCCGCGCTCTCGAACATGAGCCTGGCTCTGGACTGGTACAAGGTCAGGATCACGGATGCGATCGCCACGATCAGCGCGCAGACGACCTATGACCTGTGCTTCAACCGGGATGGGCGCAGCAACCCGACCTACTCGATCGACGACCCGAACGGCGTCTGCCGCAACATCATCCGCGATGAGGTGAGCGGCGCGTCACTGCAGGTGAACTCGCGGTTCGAGAACCTCGGCACGATCGAGACCTCGGGCCTCGATGCGAACTTCACCTGGCGTTCGGCGCTCGAGGACATCGGCCTCAGCCTGCCCGGAGCGGTCGGCGTCAACGTGTCGTTCACGAAGCTGTTCAACTTCGAGGCGCAGGAGTACCCGACGGCGGTGCCGCTCGAGAACGCCGGCACGCTCGGCAACGCGACGCGCGGCGCGCTCTTCGACTGGAGAACGGTGACGACCTTCCGGTACACCCTGCCGAGCTGGGACATCGGGCTCAACTGGCAGCACCTGCCATCGATCCGCAGCAACAACTACGTCACGGATCCGGAGACGACCGTGGGTGGGGCGGGCTCGTACGACGTGTTCGCGCTCACGGCCAACTGGAATGTCACCGACAAGCTCGCGATCAGCGGCGGTATCGACAACCTGTTCGACACCGATCCGGAGCGGGTGGGCGCCGGGCAGATCCAGAACATCGGCTCGACCTCCGGTGGCGGCCAGACGGTGCTGAGCGGTGCGGCCTCGACCAGCGCGCAGTACTACGACGTGCTCGGTCGCCGCTACTTCGTGAACCTGAAGCTGCGGTTCTGATTCCCCCCTGAAGGAGATTCGCGCACGGACGCGGAAGCTGAAGGCGGGCGGCAACGCCCGCCTTCGCTTTTGGGGCCGACGTTCCCGGGGTCTGCTTCGGCTTCACGGCACCGGTATCATCCCCAGACCCCCGTGCCCCTGGAGATGCACTCATGAAGCCGCGAATCACGCTCATCACGCTCGGTGTCGACGATCTCGAGCGGTCCTTGCGGTTCTACCGCGATGGGCTCGGTTTCGAGACCCAGGGCATCGTCGGGCAGGAATTCGACCACGGCGCGGTGGTGTTCATCGACCTGCAGCCCGGCCTCAAGCTCGCGCTGTTCCCGCGCGAGTCCATTGCGTACGAGACGGGGCTGCCCCGGCACCCCGCCAGTCCCACCGATTTCACGCTGGCACACAACGTGTCATCCGAGGCCGAGGTCGATGCCGTGATGGAGCAGGCGGGGGGGGGGGGGGGGGGGGGGGGGGGGGGGGTTTTCGCCCCCCGCGCCCCCCCCCACGGCCTGGGGTGGCTGCGTCGGATACTTCCAGGATCCGGACGCACACGTGTGGGAAGTTGCATACAACCCGCAGATTCTGCCACCCCAGGATTGATCGCCGTTCCGCTGCTCCCGCTAGAAGTTGAATCGCACGCCCAGCGTGTAACGACGCCCGTAGATGTCGAAGAGGCTGGAGTTCGTATCCCTGGACCCCGTGAAGCCCCACGCGGCGGCGAGCGGCGGATCCTCGTCGAGCAGGTTGCTCACGTTCAGCGACACGCGATAGGTGCCGCGGTCGGTGAGATCCCCGTTGTAGGCCAGCTGCAGGTTCGTGATGAGCGAGGCATCGACGGTGTTGTCGTCGATATCCACGCCCTCGATCCAGGTCGCGTCGTAGAGACCTGAAGCAATGTAGCGCTCCTGCAAGGTGGCGGAGAACGCGCCGCGCTCGTATGTCAGGCTGAGGGTGGCCTGCCAGTCCGGCGCGCCCCCGGCAACGCCGGTCTGTCCCGCGCGATCGACCTTCGCGGCGCCCGCCTGTGTGGTCGAGAGCTCGTCGATGAACGTCGTCAGAAGGCGCGCGCTCAGCGACTCGCCGCCGCCGAACAGCTCGAGCGGCCGCGTGTACGACGCTTCGAGATCGATGCCGCGCGTCTTCGACTGATCCGTGTTGATGAAGAGATTCTTCACGATCGAGATGAAACCGTCCTCGCCGCGCTCGATGTACTGGCACAGCTGCGTTGCGCCGGCATAGCACTGGTCGACGATCTCCTGCGCGCCCAGCTGCCCGATGGCGCCGTCGATATCGATGTCGAACGCGTCCACGGAGACGGCGAAGCCCTCCAGCCAGGCGGGCTGGTACACCACGCCGAAGGTGACCGTGTCGGCCTTCTCCGGGTCGACCTCCGGATTGCCGCCCGCGATCACGCTGATGGCATAGGGCGTTGCCGAACCGGTGGTCGGGTCGGTGACGTTGCCCGGCCCACGCGAGGAATCGAAGCGCTCGGACAGCGTGCCAGCGCGCACGTCGCGCGATCGCGTGAACCTGAAACGCAATGCATCCGTCACCTGCCAGTCGAGGCCGGCCTTCCACGCCCACACGCCTCCGCTGCCCTCGTAGTCGGCGAACCGGACGGCCGTATTCACCTCCAGCGAGCGCGTGAGCGCCGTTTCCCCGAGCAGCGGCATCTGCATCTCCGCGAACACTTCCTTCACGTCGTACGATCCGCGCGGACTCGCCGACGGGCCGCGCTCGAAGATGTTCGCATTGCCCGAGTACACGCCCGGCAGACCGCGGTACCCCAGCGAGGGGCCCGCCACAGGCATGTCCGTGCCTTCGTGCAGCTCCACCGGATACACGTCCTGGCGGAAGGCGTCCCGGCGCCACGACACGCCCGTCGCGACGGACACCGGCCCCACCCAGTTGTCGAACGGCACGCCCGAGATCGCGATGTCGGCGACGTGCTGCTCGACCACCTGCTTCTGCGAGATGTCCTGCGTGATCCAGTCGATCGCTTCCTGCGAGGGCGAGCCCACGCCGAACACGTTCATCGGCACGCAGCCATTGTCGGGATACATGAGCGTGGAATTGCAGACGATCTCGCCGCTCGGCGCGCGCACGGCATCGATGGCCTGATACACGCGGTCGAGGCGGATGGCGTTGTCCATCCTGATGACGGAGTCCGTCTTGCCGTACTGATAGTAGGCATCGAGCCGCCAGTCGCCCCACTGCGCCTTCACACCCGTCGTGAAGGACCGGAGCCTGTTCTCCTGCGTGATCGCTTTCGAGGCGCCATAGTCGAGATCCCCGGCGCGGCCGAAGCGGAAACTCTGCCCGCCCATCTGCTCGCGGATCGAGTCCGGCAGAAAGGCGTTGTCGGGATAGATCGTCGCGGCCCAGGTTGCGAACTGCGCGCCGGCGGGCGGCGAAAGGTAGGTCGTGTCGTTCGCGCCGTACAGGCCCTGAATGAACGCGCTGGCGTTGTCGTTGATCTCGAAGGTCAGATGCGCAAAGCCGCTGCCGCGCGTGGTCTCGGGCGTGAAATAGTTGAACCAGGCGAGGTCATAGCCATCGCCACCGACCTGGGCCGTGCTCGAGACGTCCTCACCGGCGACGAACGGCGCCGGCACGCCGCCCGGCAGAAACTGCGTGAAGGCCAGCGGACCGCTCAGGATGAGCCCGCCTTCCGTGAACTGGCGGGAGCGCACGTTCGGCCGGGTGATGCGCGCGGGCTGGCCGGGCTCGTTGGCCCGCGGGTTCGGAATCACGCCCCAGCTCTGCTGCCAGTCGCGAGCGGTCGCATCCTTGATCGGATCCACGTGGTAGTAATCCGCGGATGCGATGATGTGCATCCGCTCGCCCAGCGGCATGCCGCCGGAGAGCTGCACGGAGTAGTTCTCGTTGTCGCCCAGCTCGGTGACGCCGCCCTGGATGTTCGACTTGAAGCCGGTGAACTCCGTGTCGAGCAGGAAGTTGACCACACCGCTCACCGCATCCGAGCCGTACGCTGCGGAGGCGCCGCCGGTCACCACTTCCACGCGACTCACCAAAGGCTCCGGCAGCAGGTTCACGTCCAGCGTTCCGCGGCGGCTGGAAGGCACGACACGGCGGCCGTCGAGCAGCACGAGCGTGCGATTCTCGCCCACACCGCGCAGGTTCAGGATGCTTGCACCCGATGCACCGGTCCATCCCGAAGACGGTGCGCCTTCCGGCACCGAACTGTTGATGAACTGCGGCAGCTGCGTGACCGCGGCACCCAGAGTCGTGGGTGCGAGCACATGAAGATCGTCCATGGACACCGACGTCACCGGGGTGGGCGTCGTCATGCCATCCCGCTGAATGCGCGAGCCCGTGACGCGCACTTCCTGGATTTGCCCGTCGGCCGCGCCATCGCCTGCCGTCTGCGCGAGCGCTGTGGCTCCGAAGCCCACGCTCAGTGCAACGGCACCCTTCAGAACACGCGCTACCGCCCGACGTACCGTACTCGTACTCATGAGTCCCCCCTGCTTCTGACTTGATTCTGGCGCGCCGCTATTGCTCAACCGGGCTGCACATTCATGATTTGTCGCCCTGTAGTGACTTCAGCAAAGCGATGGTCGTGGGCTTCGCTTGAGGCGGATGCGTGGCGAGAAACACGCCTTGCGCCCACGTGAGAGGTGTGCGCCCTTGATTGTCCGCCACATCGAGCGCGGCACCGTTCTCCACGAGGTATCGAATGATGTCGTCGGAACCGCGATTGGCGGCGCCGTGTATGGCGCGCAGGCCCATCGAGTTCACCGCGTTCACATCATTGCCCAGCGAGTGCGCCAACCGCACGGCTTCCAGCAACGCCGCCGGGCCCTCGTCGTAGGTCTGCGCGACGGTCCAGTTGATACCCGCGGCTGCCATGAGCGGCGTCGTGCCGTTGAATGTGGGAATGTTCGGGTCCGCCCCATGCTCGAGGAGCAGGCGCATCACCTTCACGTCTCCGGCGAGCGCGGCCCGCAGAAACGGCGTCTGACCGGTGAAGTCCACCCACGACAGCGAACCGAGCCGCGTGATCCACCGGCGCTGAGGCGGATACTCCCGTGTCCGCGCATTCGGATTCGCACCTCGCTCGAGAAGCAATTTGATAAGCTCGAACGCCGCTTCACGATCCACGCCGTTGTCGCGTGTCGGGCCCGGCACATCCAGATTGCGAACGTCCACAGCGGCGAACAGTGGCGTCTGGCCGTACCAGTCCTCCACGTTCACATTCGCGCCACGTTCGATGAAGAACTTCGCGAGCGCGAGCCGCTCGTTCAGAATGGCCATGAGCAGCGGCGAGACGCCGTCCGCATCCGCCTTCTCGAGGTCCGCACCGGCATCGAGCAGCAGCTGCGCGATCTCGAGATGACCTTCGCGAGCTGCGTACAGCAGCGGCGTCTTCGCACCGGGAACCGGATCACGCTCGCCGCGTTCCGGCCAGCCGCCGCGCACGATGCCGGCACCCTTCGAACCGCTGTTCGCGCTCGGCGGACGGAACCTCGGCACCTCACCGGTTCTCGTCTGCGCATCCACCTGCGCGCCGCGTTGGAGGAGCAATCTCACGACATCAGCATTTCCGTACCGCGCTGCCAGCATGAGCGGCGTCTGCTGGTACTCCGGGTCGCGGCCATCCACCGGCGCGCCGCGATCGAGCAGAAGCTTCACGATCTCGACGTTGCCCTCTCGCGCCGCCATCATCAGGCAGGTTTCACCGGTGGCATCGGTCGAATCGGGGCGGGCATGTGCCTCCAGCAGCAGGCGAGTCATCGCGACATCGCGATTGCGGATAGCCAGATGCAGTGGCCTCACGCCGTAGCGATTGGCGTGGTTCGCATCTGCACCGGCACGAAGCAGCAGGCGTGTGGTCTCACGGTCCTGCATGCGCACCACCCAATGCAACGCAGGCGTGCTATCCCAACCGGGCGCATTCACATCCACGCCCTGCCGAATGAGAGCGCGGACGGTGGACGTGTCACCGTGCTCTGCCGCTCGCGCAATCTCGCTTCCAACGCTGTGCGCGGGCGCTGCCATCGCGCAGGCAAGAATCAACGCGAGCACCGGCACCGCGGCACGCGAGGCCATCAGATGTCCACCGTACCCGTGCTGTCGCCGAACGAATCGGCAGGCACGTCGAGCTTGTGAAGCATTGCCAGCAGCAGGTTCGAGAGCGGCGTGCCGGCGGCCACCTGGATGTGGCGTCCGCCCTTCATCCTGCCGGCGGCGCCGCCCGCAACGACGATGGGCAGCGGATCGTGATCGTGCTGGTTGCTGTTGCTCATCCCGCTGCCGTAGAGCACAAGCGAGTGATCGAGCAGCGTCCCTTCACCATCGGGTGTGTTGCGCAGCTTCTCCAGCAGGTACGCAAACGTGCGCACGTGATACTGGTTGAGCTGCGCAAGACGCGCGATGTTCTCCGGCACGTTCGAGTGATGCGACAGGTTATGAAAGGGCTCGCGGACGCCGCTTGCCGGGTAGACAGCGTTGCTCACTTCCTTCGCGAACATCAGCGTGGTCACACGTGTCACGTCGGCCTGCCAGGCGAGCACCTGAAGATCGAACATGAGCTTGATGTGCACGTCGAAGTCGTCCGGAATGCCCGTGGGTGCCGTGGGCAGCTTCATCGAGCCGTGTGCCTGCGCGCCGGCGAGCGCGATGCGGCGCTCCACCTCTCGCACGTCCGTGAGATACCGATCGAGCCGCGCACGGTCGCTGGCGGGAAGTGTTCGCTGCAGGGAAGCGGCTTCTTCCATGATGGAATCGAGCAGGCTGCGCGCCTGCGCACGGCGCGATGCCCGCTCCTCCGCGGTGCTGCCGTCACCGAACAGCCGCTCGAACACGACCTGAGGATTGTTCTCCATGGGCAGCGGGGATGTCGGGGTCTGCCACGAAATGGTGTTGCGGTAGGCACAAGAGAGCCCCGCGCCGCAGCTGAGGCTGCCGCCCTCGATGCAGAGCTCCAGCGATGGCAGCGCGACGTCCTGACCGACGTGTCGCGCGGCCACCTGGTCGGCACTGACCCCGAGTTCCGCTTCCGCGCCAACGCCCGGTTTCGCACCGGTGAGGTATACGGCGGAAGAGCGCGTGTGGTTGGCACCGGCAGATGCGTCCTGCCCGTACGCGAGCGGCAGACCGAGACCGCTCACCACGTTGACGTACTCGCGAAAGGGTTCGAGCGGCTTCAGGATCTCCGTAAACTCGAAGTCTGTGCCCACGCGGGCCGGCGTCCATCGGCTCATCACGGCTCCGTGCGGTACGTAGATGCAGGCCAGGCGCGCACGTGGCGCGCTGGATGCCGCACGCACTTTCCCCGCCGGAATCATCGACTCGAGAAACGGCAGTGCGAGCGCCGCACCAGCGCCTCGCAGCAGCGCGCGGCGTGAGAGATGTCGCTTCGTCAGGAACACCATGTCATGCCCTCGTGTCTTTCGCGCCTCAAACCGGAATCAGCTCGAAGCCCAGCCCCATCGGATCCCTGAAGCGCAGCGTTTTGCCGGGCCCGGCAGTAAGCGATGCGCCGAGCTTCGTGAGCTCGCGCGCCACGGCCGCTCGGTCAAACGGCTCGATGTTCACGCAGATGCGGTCGATGCACGCGCTCTCGCCCGACGCTGCCGGCTCGAGCACGAGACGCGTGTCCGCAACCTGAAACACGATCTGCGTGCCTGAGCGGGACTCTTTTCCAAAGAACTTGCGATAGAACTGCAATGACTTGTCCAGGCTCGCCACGCGAAGCACGACCTGCGACAAGCCCTTCGGGCGCACCAGTGCGTCCTCTTCGACAATGCGACCGGCAGGGACCGTGGACTTGGCGAGTCCGCCCGGAGTGGCCAGAAGCTGCAGTCCCACACCGTCCGGATCGGGAATGATTCCGTAGCGTCCCGCCGGCAACCCTGCGCTCTGCAGCTCCTGCGCCATCGCGCGCCCGTCGTAGTCCTGCACGAGCGCGCAGAAGTGATCGAAGAACGCCCGCGGCTCGTTCGCGCGACTGCCGAACGCGAGATAACCCACGCCGAGCGTCACGTAGTAGCGCAGCGGCGGATCCTTTTCCTTGTGCACTTCAGGGTTGAACAGTCGACCATGAAAGCGCGCGGCCGCGGTGACGTCAGGCACGACCGTTCCCATGTGCTCGAGCCCGGTGGAGCGCAATGGCAACTGGCTCTTTGCCTGAGTTGCTGACGCGGAGGCCTGGCTCGCACCGGTGGCGGGGCTTTGCGCACGGCTCAGCGCAGGAACAAGAGGCAGGGACGCGGCAGCACCCATGCTGCGAAGGACTGTTCGGCGGGATACCGTCTTGACGCTCGTTCGTACGATCCCGAACACATTCCGATGCTTCATTCGAAATCCTTCTTCTGTGCTGAGGGGTTGGCGCTCGCCTGACGCAGGGTTTCGCCCGGTGCCGCATCCGCAGGCGACCGTCGGGCTCTCATCTGGAAGGGCACGCTGTGGACCACGCCGAGCACGAGTGACGAGAAGCGATAGTTCTCGCGCTTGGCGTTGCGCACGATCTCCCGTACTGCCGGCTGATCGAAGTACTCCAGCCTGCGGCCCAGTGCGTAGGTCAGCAGCTTCTCGGTCGCGCTCGTCACGAAGGAGTCGGCGCGCGAGAGCAGCGCACGACGCAGATCCTGCGGCCCCGAAACCCTGGTGCCATCAACGAGCGTGCCGGTGGAATCCACAGCGTTCGCGCCGTCCTTCTCGCGCCAGCGGCCGATGAGGTCGAAGTTCTCGAGCGCGAAGCCGATGGGATCGATCACGGCATGGCATGAGGCGCACGTCGGGTTCGTGCGATGCAGCTCGAGCCGTTCCCGAACGGAGCGGGCCTTGGCGGCATCCGGCTCCTCTTTCAGATCCGCTTCCACGCCCGGCGGCGGCCGCGGCGGCGGCGCGCCGAGCAGGGTCTCCATCACCCACGCACCGCGCATGACCGGAGAGGTGCGGTTGCCCGCCGAGGTCACCGTGAGAATGCTGCCGTGACCCAGCACTCCGCGCCGGGGCGAATCCTTGGGCAAGGACACGCGGCGCATGTAGCTGCCACGCACGTTCGGAATGCCGTAGTGACGGGCGAGTCGCTCATTCAGGAACGTGTAGTCCGCATCGATCAGCTCGAGAAGGCTGCGGTCTTCCCGCACGATGTACGCGACGAGCCTCTGGGTTTCCTGCTCGAAGGCCTCACGCAGGTTGTCGTCGAACTGCCGGTCGAGCGGCTGGGCATTGTGCAGCTCGCGCAGATGCAGCCACTGACCTGCGAAGTTCTCCACGAGCGCACGGGAGCGCGGGTCCGCGAGCATGCGTCGCACTTGCTGATGGAGTATTTGCGGGTCGCTGAGCCGCCCCTCGCTGGCGAGGCTCAGCAACGTCTCGTCCGGGATGCTGCTCCAGAGGAAGAAGGACAGGCGCGAGGCCAGCTCCACGTCCGTAATTCGATACGGCGTGCCGGGCGCCACGTCCGTGCGCTCGGTTTCCGCGCGGAACAGAAAGCGCGGCGAAGCGAGGAGTCGCGCGAGCCCCCGCTGGATGCCGACTTCGAATCCGCCGCTCCTTCGGCCCTGCTCGTAGAATTCCAGCAGTTCCTCGATGGAGCGGTCGCCGGGCGACAGCGGTTGCCGGAACGCGAGCCGTGCGAGCCTCGTGAAAATCTGCCGCGCGCACGGGGTTTCCTCCTCCGGCATCCGCGGGTAGCAACTGAAGATGGCACGCCGGCTCGGCGTGTCTCCGACACCCGTGGCGTTGAACGGTCCGTTGATCGAAACGCTTTCGACATCGTCGCGGCGTGGCTGCGCGCGCGCGTACAGCTCATCGACGCCTTCCCAGCGCCGCTGCTCCACCATCGCGACCGTGAGAGTCTGCGGACCCGCCTTCACGCGCAGACGGAACTTGCGCGGATCCGGCACCTGCACGGGCTCCCCGTTCAAGGTGATGTCGAGGCGCGGCGGCGGCCCGCCGGCCGGGCCGGCAAAGCGGAAGCCGGTGCCTGCCGCCACACGGAACTCGTACTCCGCATCGAGGGGGAAGTTGTGCGTGATGCGGATACCGCCGCGAGTGCCGAGCGGCAGGCCTTCGATGTGCTCCCGCTGTGCCGCGCCGGCCGGCACGTCGTACGTCACGAGCGTCGGGGGCATGGCAGGATCCCCCACCGCCCAGCGGCTGATCTTCATGGCCGCCGACACATAGGCCTGGATCAACGTGGGCGAGACGCCGAGCACGTCCGCGATGTTGTCGAACCCCTCCGCCGCGTCGTCGGCGGGCAGCAACGTGCTCACGTCCGCGTCATACGCAACGAGATCACGCACGGCGTTCGCGTACTCGGTGCGGTTGAGCCGATGCAGGGACTTCGAGCCCGGCATGGGATGCTGGCGCGCCGCCTGATCCAGACGGGTCTCGATGCTGCGCGCGAGCCCGTCGAGCTCGGCCCGCGGCGGCCGCGGCTCGCCGGGTGGTGGCATCATGCCGGTGCGGAGCTTGCGGATCGCCTTCTCCCAGACCTCGCTGTCATCCGCGAGGCGGGCGGGGCTCAATGCATCAAATGCGATACCGCCCGCCCAATCGATGGTGTTGTGGCATTCGGTGCAGTACTGCGTGAGCACCGACCAGTGCGGCGGCAGGGACCCGCGCCTCGTGGCCTCGGAACGATCGGGCGTCTCAACACCCTGGCTCAAGGCCACGGTCGGCTGCAACGTCCACGCGGCGCCAACAAGCAGGGCACAGGCCGCGGCAACCGCGCTGGGCAACTGACGCATCCGCAAGTATCCCCCTCGTTCAGCGTATGGAAGCGAGTGCTCGCGGCGCTCTTCGTAAGGGTGTCGCCGAATGGCGGGAAGTGTAAAACGGTTAGGCGTTGATCTCGCGCAACGTTAGTAACGCGTGAGTGACGAGCGTGCGACCGCTGCTAGCGCTCGACGCGCGGCCGGTGTGGGCGCTATCCTGACCTCCGCTCCACTGCACGCGAGCGCACCATGGGAGGGGGCCCATGAACGCAAGGCATTTTCACCGGGCGGGCTGCCGGCGCTGATCGTGGTGAGCTCGTCATGTCCGACGCCGAAGCACCGATCCGCCACCTGCAACGACTGCTTGATTCCGAGGCGCTCGCGAAGTCCGAAACCAGTCGCAAGCTCATCGCCTATCTTTTCGAGCGTTCCGTCCGGGGCGAAACCCCCAAGGAAACGGAGATCGCCATCGATGTCTTCGGGCGCGATGCCTCGTTCAACGGCGCCGAGGACTCTCTCGTGCGCGTGGCCGTACGCACGCTGCGCCAGAAGCTCGCGGAGTACTACGCGGGCGAGGGCCGGCAGGATGCGCTGCAATTCTCGATTCCCAAGGGCGCCTACCGGCTCACGTTCACGGCCCGCCCTCCCGAGGAGCCGGCGCAGCCCCCTCCGGACGGGCTGACACGTTCATCAGGCGCAGCGCCTGCGGCCCGCAAGCGCTCGGCCTGGGCGTGGGCGGCCGGGTGCGCTTTCGCACTCCTGGCGCTGTCCCTGCTGGTCAACGTGTATCTCTGGAAGCGCGTGGCCGCCGAAAGCCCGGCGGAGGCCGCCGTGCGTCGCAGTGCCGTGTGGGCTGACATCGTTGCGAGCAAGCGGCCGGCGCTGATCGTGCTGGGGGATCTTTTCATGTACACCCAGACGGACCCGAAGACCGGCCGCGTTCAGACGGTGCGCGATACCACCATCAACTCGAGCGAAGACCTGCGCGCCTTCCTCGCAAGCAACCCCGAGTTCGCCGCCGACCGGGGCCTGCGTTACGCGACGATGATTCAAAAGAGCGCGGCGATCGGCATGGCCTCGATCCTGCAGATCGTGAGCCGGCCGGGCCGGCGCGTGGAGGTGCGCGTACCCGATGAGGTGCAGGCCGAGGACGTCCGCAACTACGACATCATCTACCTCGGCCCGCTCGTGCGGCTTGGCACCCTCGCGGGGCATTATCAGCTGCGGTCCCGTTATCGATTCAACCCGGGTCAGGCCAGCGTCACGGACCTGATGACGCAGAACGTGTTCCTGCCGGAGGGCGAGCTCGGGGCGCAGCACAAGGATTACGCGCTCGCTGCCAAATTCCAGGGTCCCACGGGCAACCACATTCTCATCTTCACATCGGGCGGGCGAAATGCCGGGCTGCTGCAAATCGTGCGCACGCTCACCTCCCCGGCCGGGCTGGAGCAGTTCGACGCACGATTGCGCAGCATGCCGGGGGGCGAGCCACGCTTCTTCGAAGCGCTGTTGTCGGTGACGGGGTTTCGTCAGGCCGACCTCGCTGCGGAAGTCGTCGATGTGCACACCCTGCCCTTCTCGCCGGCGGCCAGACAGGCATCCTTCAGGCCCTGATCCGCGCCGCGCCCGATGACCTGCTCGCTCAACGCGCAGTCGGCAGCGGAGGCGCCTCCGGAATCTGCGGCATCGTGTCCGTGATGTCGAACCACACAGCCTTGCTGTTCACGAAAATGTGGGCCATGGGACGCATGCCCGGGTCCGTATCGAGGCCACCCGCCGGAACCACCACGCCGCCCAATGTCGGTGATTCCTGCGGCACGGATGCGCCACATCGGCGGCAGAACGCCACAGTGAAACGCTTCGCCTCGGGCACCTTGTAGCTCACCACCTGCGATGAGCCGCGAGTCCAGTGGAAATCGGCCAGCTTGTAGAACAGGTTTGCGCCGTGGGCGGCGCTGCGCGCCCGGCGACAGCGACTGCAATGACACTGATACATCGCGAGCGGCGCACTGGTGATCTCGTACGCCACATCGCCACACAGGCAACTCCCGATCGTCTTGCCCGGCTCTGCTGAGACCGTGGGCCGCGGAATCGACGGCACATCGCCGCACTCCGGCGGATACGCTTCGTGCTGTGGCAACGAATCCGAAATCGTGTACCACGGCGCCTTCGAGCCCACGAACATGTGGCCCTGCGGTCGAATTCCCGGATCGCCCTCGAGCGGGCCGGCCGGCACGAGAACCGTGCCCGCATCGCGCATCAGAAGCGGAGCCACGGAGCCACACACCGAGCAGAACGAGCGCGTGCCATTCGGTGAGGACTTGTAGTGGGTGAGCTTCTCCTCTCCGCTCAGCCAGCGAAAGCCTTCAAGCGCTGCCGCTGCAAAGGTGGCGAACGGTGCGCCGTGATGCTTCCGGCACATCGAACAGTGGCAGTTCAGCATGCTGCTGAACGGGCCTTCGATCTCGTATCGAACGGTGCCACAGAGGCAAGCGGCTTGAATGGCCATATTCATCTTCCCCGCGCGAGCCTGAGCCGGATCTTCAGGCACGGCATGATAATCACTCACGGTGGCGAAGGCCCGCCTCTTCCTCACACGAAGTCGCCAGCGCCGTTCCCCCGCTCGCGCCCGCGACCGCAATCCCTATACTTACCGTCATCGTTTTGCCGAAAACCCGATCCGTGAGCCGCACCATCACTGCCCGCGAAGGCGCAGAGACGCGCATCCCGCTATCCCCGGATGTGCTCGAGGCCGAAAGGCACGACGCGGCCGGAAACCACACCGAAGCCATCAATTGCCTTGCGCGCGCCACGCGGGCGCGGGATGTCGAGGGCGCTACGCGACTCGCCAGGCGACTCATCCTTGGCGACCGCGCCCCGCTGCTGCCGCGAGACGGCGTGCGATTCATGGCGGATGCCGCTCAGGCGGGTGGTGCCGAGGCGGCGGCGTACATGGGGCTGCTCCTCGCGTTGGGCGCACACGTCCCGCAGAACTGGCCCGAGGCGTTCAAGGCGTTCGCGCTGGCCGCAGAGCGCGGCTGGCCGCCCGTTCGTGCGCAGCTTCGTGTGCTGGCACAGGATCGCGCGCTCGCTGCACAGGCTGAAGCTCCCGACGCGCCCGCGGACATCTGGAAGCGATTGGCGGAAAACGTCGCGGCGGCGATGGTGGCCGCGCCCGCCCCTCGGCACGTTCTCAGCGCCGAGCCGGTGGTGCATGCAATTCCGGGGCTGCTGAGCGATGAGATTTGCGACTGGCTGATCGAGCAAGCCCGGCCGAGGCTCGAGCGCGCGAGAGTGTATGACTCCGCGGTGGACAAGGAAGTCACGCACCAGGATCGCACCAACACCGCGGCAACGTTCAGCTTCCCGGATCTCGGACTCGTGCACGTGTTCACCCAGGCGCGCATGGCCGCAGCGTGCGGCCTGCCGATGCGCAACATGGAGGCCTGCACCGTTCTGCATTACGACATCGGTGAGCAGATCCGGAACCATTACGACTTCGTGAACCCGAACAGTGCGAGCTATGCGCAAGAGCTGCAGCGGACGGGGCAGCGGGTGCTCACCTTTCTCATTTATCTGAACGAGGATTACAAAGGCGGCGAGACGGACTTCCCGCGGCTCGGCATCCGCCATCGCGGCCGGCGCGGGGACGGCCTGTATTTCGTGAACGCTCTGCCGAACCGTGAGCCCGACCTGCGCATGCTCCATGCGGGCCGCCCCGTCACGCGGGGCGAGAAGTGGATCGTCTCGCAGTTCGTGCGCGACCGCGAGTTTCTCGTTCTGCGCCGGGAGAGCTGATCGCCAGGCTCAGCAACCGGCAACCCCCGAAAGAAGCGACGCGACGAGAATCAATGCGAACACGGACGCTTCGAACCACGGCCACCGCTTCATTGACGTTCCCTTCTGCAAACCTCATCCGCGTGCATTGAGCCACAGCCGTGGTGACATCGCGGTAACGCACGCTCTTCACGCTGTTACCGCTTCGTTACTTCCGCACGCTGCCGCATAGACGAAGTAACAAGTCAGTCGAACGCTCATTTCGACTTTCCATGTAGGCATTCGAAACTGTCGTTTCACAAGCGAACGACAGCGCCGAATACTTTCTCGAGCGTCGCGTTCGCCGCACGCACGCATGAAGAACATGATCCGGAGACGAGTGATGCCTCATTCTTTCGATCTGCACGCGCGCGCTGCCGGGCGCTTCGCCCGGGTGGCCGCGAGCATCGTGGTCCTGACCGCCGCGTTGCCTGCGCTCGCGCACCACGCCTTTGCGGCGGAGTTCGATGCGAGCCAGCCGATCGACCTCAAGGGTACGGTGACGAAGGTGCGATGGGTGAATCCGCACAGCTGGCTCTATATCGACGTCAAGGATGCCAGCGGCGCAATCACGAACTGGGGTTTCGAATTCGGCACGCCGAACTCGCTGGCGCAGAAGGGCCTGCGGAAGACAGACCTGCCCATCGGGGCCGAAGTGCGTGTTCAAGGGTATCGCGCGAAGAACGGAGGACCGTATGGCTACTCCGTCACGCTCACCCTTGCAGATGGCCGCACGATCCAGACGGGCGTCGCTCAGGACGCCGGCACGCGATAGGCCCGCGAAAGTCATTCACTGCCCCGAATGCCCATGCACGAGAACGCACACTGGTCCGCGACCGCGAACGGACACTGGACCCGAAGAACCCGCATCGCTCTTGCGTCACTCGTCGCCGCGTTGATCGCGGCGCGAGCCCACGGCGAGGACGTCATCCCGCGCTTGACGAACGGGAAACCCGATTTCTCGGGCATCTGGCAGACGACCAGTGCCGCTGAATACGACCTCGAGCCGCACTCTGCCCGCAAGGATGCGCCACCCGGCGCCGGAGTGGTCGAGGGCGACGTGATCCCTTATCTGCCCGAGGCGCTCAAACAAAAACAGAAAAACTTCGCCGCGCGCGCCACGGACGATCCGCGCCTGAAGTGCTGGACGCTCGGAACGCCACGCGGCATCTACTACCCGGAGCCCTTCCAGATCTTCCAACGCGAACGCGATCTCACGCTCGTGTTTCAGTTCGGGCATTCCGTTCGCACGATCCATACGAACGGCACGCTGCATCCCGCCGATCCAGACAACGAGTTCTGGCTCGGCGACTCACGCGGACACTGGGAAGGCGACACGCTCGTCGTCGACGTCACGAATTTGACCGACCAGACCTGGCTCGATCGTGCCGGCAATTTCCACAGCACGGCTCTGCACGTCATCGAGCGATGGAAGTTCCTCGACGCGAACACGATCGAGTATTCCGCGACGCTCGAGGATCCGAACGTATTCAGCCGCCCCTGGACACTCAACGTGATCCTGCATCGGCATCGCGAGAAGAACTTCCAGCTGATCGAGAACTATTGCTACACGCTGGACTACGACGAGTACTACCCGTTTCCGCAGTCGCGCTGAGTGTGACCATGCTCGTTGCCCGATCGAATCCCCACTTTTTTTCGCTGTTCCTGAGCGCCATCGCGTGTGCTCCAGTCTGGCTCTTTGCACAAGAGGCCTCGCGTGCGCCCGGCGGTGAGACCACGCGCTGGGAACACGAAGTACCGGTCATTCACTCTGGCGAATGGAACGGCCCTCGCCTTACGGACGGACAGCCGGACGTGCAGGGGTTCTGGTCGAACACGATTGCCAATCACAACAACTGGACCGACCCGCAGGGCGGCGAGCCGGGCGACACGCGTTCCAGGCCACGCAAGCATCGGGCGCCGAGCCGCGTGATCGACCCTCCGGACGGACAAGTGCCCTTCCAGCCCTGGGCGCGCGCCCTCCAGCAGGAGTTCGCCGCGCACCTGTACAACCCCGTAAAGCCGCAGTACATCGAGCCGCTCGCGCGATGCGCGCCGGGTGGCGTGCCGAAGAGCTTCATCTGGCACGGCTATGAGATTCGCCAGTATCCCGGGTACGTGCTGTTCCTCTTCGACTCCGGCACGCGAATCATTCACCTGGACGGCAAGCCGCACCTGCCGGCGAACATCAAGCTCTGGAACGCGGACTCGCGCGGCCATTGGGAAGGCAACACGCTCGTCGTCGACGTGACGAGCAACAACGCCAAGGCGCGTTTCGGCCGCAGCGGTGAGTTCGCCAGCGAAAACGTGCACATCACCGAGCGATTCATCTTCTCGGAGGACGGCGAGCGCTACAACTATGTGGCCACGTTCACCGATCCGACGGTGTACACCCGGCCCTGGACGGCGATCATTCCCGCGCGCCGCCGCGGTGTCGGGGAGCCGCCGGATGGCTGGCATTTCAGCGGCGAGCTTGCGAACGCTCCCGGGCAGCCCCCGTTCTTCGAACATTACGAGCGTATCTGCGTCGAGAACAACGGCGCATTCGGCCAGGTGGCGGCGCCGGCGCAACACGCTTCTTCATCGGGTGCCCGGCCATGACGACGCTGCTTGCGCTCGCGGAGCACATCGAGCAATCGCGCATCGGTGTGGCGATCGCGGAGTCGCGCTTTGCATTCGCGGTCATCGAGGGCATTCACCTGATCGGCTTGTCCCTGTCCGTTGGCCTCATCTTCCTCACAGACCTGCGGCTCATGAACGTCCTCTTCCGGCAGATCCCCGTGAATGATGTGCTGGCCCACTTGCGGCCCTATGCACTCGCCGGGTTTGCGCTTGTGTTCCTTTCAGGCGGTCTGCTCTTCTGGGCCGAAGCCGTAACGCTGCTCGAGAGCCCTGCCTTTCCGCTGAAGATGCTGTTCATGGCCCTCGCGGGCATCAATGCGCTCTATTTCGAGCTGCGCCTCGCACGGCATCCGGCCGTCTCCGAAAGTCACGGGCCGCTTCCACGTCGCGTGATCTACGCGGGAGCGGCTTCGCTCACCCTCTGGACACTGGTCGTGATCTGCGGCCGGCTCATTCCCTATCTGCCCCGATGGACGTAAGCGCGATGTCCCCACCGGAGTGGCTCTTGCGCGTTGAGAACAGCGCGCTGGCGCATGCGATCAGTCGATCGGATCACCTCATCGGCGCCGCACTGCAAGTGATGCACGTGCTCGGGATCATTCTGCTGCTCGCGTCACTCGTTCTCCTGAGTCTGCGCCTGCTTGGGCTGGCATTGAGCACGCATAGTGTGACGCGCCTGGGCACGGACGCTGTTCGGCTCATGGGACTGGGTTTCGCGATGGCGTTGGTAAGCGGCGTGCTCATGTTCGTCTCGAGCCCGCGCCTCTATTTCTACAACCCGGCGTTCCGGCTGAAGATGCTGCTCTTGCTGCTCGCCATCGGCGTGCATGCGGCCCTGTTGCACACCGTGCGGAGGGACCCGCCATCTCCGCTGCTGGCGCGATGGAGCGCCACTTGTTCCCTTGTCCTGTGGTTCGCAGTCGGCTTCTCCGGCCGGGTCATCGGCTTTCTGTAATTCATTTTCGACTCTCGCACCCATGCGCACACCCAAATCCCCGCCATTCACCCTGGCAATTCCAGCGAACAGTCGCCGCTTCCTTCATCACCCGCAATTGCCGGCATGCTACGCCCTGCTCGCCAGTGCGCTGCTGCTCGCTCCAATCGATGTTCCGGCACAGGAGGGCGACGTCGCGGAGGTCCTGGTAACGGCACGCAATCGCTCGGAACGCGCGCAGGACGTGCCGATTCCGATCTCCGTGCTAGGCGGCGACACTCTCGATCGTGATCGCGCCTTCACCGTGGCGGACCTCACGCAGCGCGCGCCCGGCCTGACCGCCACAACGCCGAATGCACGCCGCACTGGCATCTCCATCCGCGGTATCGGCAAGACGAGCGGCAACGACAACATGGAACCGGCCGTGGGCGTGATCGTCGATGACGTCTTTCTCGGCCACGTGGGCATGACGTACCAGGATTTCACCGACCTGGAGCGCGTCGAAGTGCTGCGAGGCCCGCAGGGCACGCTGCTCGGAAAGAACACGTCGATGGGCGCGATCAAGTGCACGAGCCGGGCGCCGACCTTCACGCCCGAGGGCGTGCTCGAGATCGAGGGCGGGCTGAACCGCGACTCCCTGAAGGCCCGCGGCTCGCACTCCAATGCGCTCGTCAGGGATGTGCTCGCCTATCGCGCCTCCGCGTTCGTCGACCGGCAGGAAGGCGATCTGAGGAACATCAACAGCACCGGTGGCCGCTGGCACGAAAAGGATCGGTTCGGGGGCAAAGTGCAGCTGCTGCTGAAGCCGCAGGACGCGCTGTCTCTGAAGCTGACGTTCGATAGCGCATTCACGCATGAGAACAGCAACACAAAGCCCTTCATGGTGGACCCGGTTACCCTGAACGACGGCTCCGTTCGCACCACCACGTACACGACGCGACTTGCGCGTGATTACTTTGGCGGCTACGTACCGATCATCGGATCGTGGGATCACATAGACGTCGACATGGCGCGGCCGCTCGTTACGCGCAACTATGGCGCCTCGGCCGTGCTCACATGGGATGCCGGCGCCGTAGAGCTCACCTCCATCAGCGCTGCCCGCTGGTTCCATTTCGACGCGAACAACGATCAGGAGCAGACGCATTTCGCGATCGCTCGCAGCGGGACTCTGGTCGATACACACCAGATCTCCCAGGAGTTCCGACTTTCCGGCAATGCGGGCTCGGCGGTGGATTACCAGACCGGTGTGTATCTGTTCCGCATCGACACGGACACCATGAGCCGCAATACCTACGGTCAGGACGCGGGCGCATTCTTTGCAACCAACGCACAGTACAACGCGCTCAAGGACGTCGAGCACAGGCCGTTCCTGCAGGCGTCCCTGCGCGATGTGTTCTCCACCGTGCGTCAGAAACCGGTCTCGGAAAGCGCTGCCCTCTTCGGGCAGATCAACTGGCTCGTCACGGATCGCGCGCGACTCACGCTGGGCGTGCGGCAGACGTGGGAATGGAAGACGAACGAAGTCGAGCGCAGGGCCACCTTCCTCGATAGCTCGCCCCTGCGCTCGACCGGCAATGCGACTGCGGACGCCATCCGTGCAACGCAGATCGGCGAGCCGTATGGGCCGAACGAAGGCGTGAAGCTCACCGACGATGCGATCGCGTGGCTCGTCAACCCAAGCTATCAGCTCGCCGACGACGTTCTGCTGTACGCCTCCGCAAGTGCGGGCGAGAAGTCCGGGGCCGTGGCCTTCGACAGCAGCGGCAAGCCGGCGAACGTGCGGCCCGAAAAGTCGCTCAACTTCGAGCTCGGCATCAAGAGCTCACTGTGGGATCGGCGTCTCGTGCTGAACGCGAACGTGTATCACACCAAGGTGCGCGACTATCAGAACGTGACGAGCGAACCGGACCCGACCTCCCCTACCGGTTTCAGCTCGCAACTGGGCAACGTGCCAGGCATCCGCGCGCGTGGCGTGGAGATCGACGCCAACGTCCTGCTCACGGATCGCCTCAGCATCACGGCAGCCGGCTCGTTCAACGATGCCATCTACACGGACTGGTCCACGGCCACGTGCCCGCGCTCCTATCCGGCATCGACGCCCACCTGCAACAACACGGGCCGCCAGATCGTGGGCGCCCCGCGCTGGACGGGCATCCTGGGCTTCGACTACGAGGTGCCCCTGGCTTCGGGCTATTCCGCCCATTTCTTCGGCAATCATACGTATCGGTCGAAGCACAACCTGGAGCAGCTGCTCTCCGAATATGGCGAGCAAGCGGGGTACTCCATTACAGACCTCGGCGCAGGCGTCCGGCACGGCATCGCCGGTGCGGAATACGAGCTGAGCGTGGTGGCCAAGAATGTCTTCGACACCCGATACACAACGAGCGTCAACGACTTCAGCAACAGTGCCCCGGTGGGCTACGACGGCATCGGCCCGCGCCGCTACGTCGGCGTGCTCCTCCGCGCTCGCTTCTGAGGGTGCGAGATGACGCGCAACCCGAGGTGTTCCTCAAAGGGATCGAAATCACGGTCGGCGTGCAGCAAGCGATAGCCCCGCAGGATGCAGCACGTGCCGATGAGCAGGTCGATGGTCTTCCTGACCGTGATCCCCTTTGCGCGCAGGAGGCGATAGTTCTTCGCACTCGCAAGTGCGATGTCGGAATCCAGCATCGGCACGATATCGAACTTGCGAAGCGCGCTTTCGAGCTTTTTGGCATGAGCCTCTGAGCGCGCGCCCTGCAGCACCTCGCAGAGAATGAGGTCGCCCACGAGCAGCGGCTCCTCGCCGAGCAACGCATCGAGCTTCAGCGTCTGGGGAGTGGGCTTTTCCAGGTCGGGTCGGCGGATCGTCAGCCGGCCTGCTCTGCCAAACGCTGCCGCACGGGCTGCTCCTGCCGCTTTGCGTGCAGGCGCTCCCGAAGGGCATGGGTGTGACCCGCGGCGAGGAACGCCGCGAACATGAGCCCCGACACGACGGTGGCGACGGCAATCGCGACGAAGGCGGCAATCACCAGATCCGCCGCGAGCACGCCCCGCAGAGGACGCGGACGGTAGATGGCAATTCCGGCGAACGCGATCCAGTGACTCAGGCAGAAGAAGCAGCGCGCGAGCTCGCCCATCAGCGCATGACGGGCGGCAATCCAGCTGCGTATAGGCTCGAACATCGAGCCCTGTGTGAAGGACATGGAAATGGCGGCCGCGGCGATCCCCACGACCCCGCAGGCGATCAGATCTTCGGGCTGGTAGCTCATGGCCGGCAGCGTAGCGGCCGCCGGCCGGTGCGACGAGCGCCTACTTTGCGGAAATGTGGGCTTTGTTTGCGCGTCGCCAGCGATCGGGCGACAGGCCTGTTTCGCGCAGGAAGTGCCGATTGAGCTGCGAGACGTCCGCGTACCCCACCTGCTCCGCGACGGTTCGGACCGACACCTCCGCCGACAGCAGGTGCTGTTTCGCGGCCTCGATCCGCGCATGAATGATCCACTCACTGGGTGAGCGACCTGTCTGCCGACGCATCTCATGACTCAGGTGCGCGGGTGACACGCCAATGCGTGCCGCGATATCCCGCGGTCTCAGTGCGTTCCGGAAACCGGCCTGGATCACATCCAGAGCACGGCTGACGAGACGCGATTCACTTGCACAGTGCCCCAGCCCCAGCGCCCTGGCACATTCGATGTGAACGGCCTGGTAGAGCGCGTCGCGCAGCGCGCGCGAGCAGGCATTCGTCGTGAACTGTTCGCTGTAGATGCGAAGCAGCCACGCATCGAGATCGACGTGGCTGCGCTCTCCCAGAGGCATGACCGGCCTCTTGCTGCTCACGCAGCCGAACGTGTCCGGAAGCGTGAATGCCCAGCCTTCGGTGTTCGCTTCCTGCGGGCCGAGGAACGCGTGCCGCGCACGCGCGGGGATCACGTACAGCTCGCCGGGCCGAAGCACGAAGCGCCGCTCCAGCGAGCACTCCGCCGCACCCGAGCGCAGCAGAATGCCTGTGGTCCAGGCATGCCCCGGCGAGCTTGCGCGCGGCAGGGTCGAGAAGGTCATTCTCTGGATGCGGGGAAGATGCTGCGTCATGAATCGATCGACCTCGTGCACCCGGGGTGTTGCAGTTTTCAGTCACTCTCCCCGGATATGTCAAGACATCCGAACCTCCCGAACGGCCGCTGCTATCGTTTCCGACATGAACGCGAAAGAAGACGGAACCGCCGAGCTTCAACTCGAGTGGAGTGCGGAAGAGCTGCAGGCCTTGGTTCAACGGCGTATCGCATCCGCCGGATCTCGCGAGATGGCGCGCGTGGTCGTAGCCGATGCCACACCGACACGCGTCGCCATGCCTGCGCCGGCTCTCGTGAGGCAAAGTGCCGAGGCGAGACGTAGCACACGCAACAGCGACACAATGTCCGAAGGCCGCGCGGCGCGCGCGAAGGCCGCGGCTCCCGCTGCATATGACCTCGGCCGATGGCTCCGGCACGCTCCGCTGGCTCTCGGGCTCGCAATGGCCGTCGTGCTGGCGGGCACCACCCTCATTCATCGCACTCCGCACGAAGTGCCGGCACCGGTCGCCACGGCCGCGGTTCCCCCGCATACCGCGCCGAGCGCACCCGCGCCGAAACCCGTTCTGTTCGTGAATCCCTTCGACGAGACGGAAGTGTTCGAATTCCCACCCGGCACCACCGAGGCGCAAGCGCGCGACGCAGTGGCAAGCCTTCTGCTGGAGCGTGCGCGCGAGCGGCAGAAGACTGCCGTGAATGTCACCCGCCGGAGTCGAAAGAACGGCTGATTCACCGCGGGTGCGCGAGTTGCAAGCTATTCACGCGCTTCACGCGCTTCGCGGCCGAACACCGCGCGCAGCTCATCCTTGGCCTGATTCAGCACACGCCGGCGCTCGGGCGAGAGGTTGCGTCCACCGCGATTGATGTGAAAGGTCAGCATCGACATCGCGGACCGGAACGGCTCGGCCTTGCGGCGCCGGCTGGCCTCGGCCGAGCGCTTCAATGAAAGTGCAATCTCCCGCGCACTGCGTTTCTTGAAGACGCCCTCCTCCAGATCCAGCGCGTCACTTCGCCGCATCACCTGAGCGGACCACTTACGCGGGGCATGCTTCCGGATCGCACGCTTCGTGCGTTTCGAGTGCGCCGTGCTCGCCGCTCGTCGCGCGGACCGCGTTTTGCCGGTCGCGCGCTGTGCTTTCCTCCTGGGCGATTTTCGTGTTGCCGCCACCGCGTTGCTCCTCGTGAGGGTGCTGCCCTTCGCAAGCAGAGCCTCTGGCCGGGCCCGGCTCCGCAAGCGCGCATCGGCGATACGGGACTGGAACGGGCACCGCGCGCACCATGTTCCTCTCGTGAGCCGCGGAACTGCCGACCAAAGCGCCCGTTCGCAATGAGGTCTCGAGGCGAGGACGTTGTCATGCCCACTCACGATCTCAACGCGCACCGCGCTCAGGCCGAGCGAACCGCTGAGCTTCAGCGCTCCATCCAGCGCGAGCTGGAACAAGCGGAGCACTCACGCAAGGATGCGAACGGTGGGCAGCAGAAGAACGGCCAGGCCGTTCAGGCCGGCGCGCGCGAGCAGCCGCAGAACCCCTTCCCCGCGCAGCATCTCGAGAAACCCGGCCGCGAGTCGGACCTGCGCCCGCACCCGAGCTTCACCGCGCCCGCCTACAAGGGCAGCGAGAAGCTGAAGGACAAAGTGGCGATCGTGACCGGAGGTGATTCCGGGATCGGCCGGGCCGTCGCCGTGCTGTTTGCGCGCGAGGGAGCGGACGTGGCCATTCTGTATCTGAATGAACACGAGGATGCCGAGGTCACCCAGCGCGCCGTGGAAGCGGAGAGCCGGCGTGCCCTGTGTATCTCTGGCGATGTGCGCGATGCGGATTTCTGTGAGGCCGCGGTCGAGAAGGTTGTGCAAGAGCTCGGCCATCTGGACGTGCTCGTGAACAATGCGGCGTTCCAGCTGCACGCCCCATCGCTCGACCTGCTGAGCGAAACGCACCTCGACATGACGGTGCGCACGAATCTCTACGGCTACTTCCACATGACGAAGGCCGCGCTCAAGCACCTGAAGCGCGGCGCGTCCATCATCAACACCGGATCGGAGACCGGGCTGTTCGGCGCGCCCGGGCTCATCGATTACGCCGCGACGAAAGGCGGCATCCATGCGTTCACCAAATCGCTCGCCACGCGACTCGCGCCACAGGGCATCCGCGTGAACGTGGTTGCACCCGGCCCGGTGTGGACGCCCCTGAATCCTTCGGACCGGCCGGCGGACAAGGTGCCCGAGTTCGGCTCGGGCACCGACATGAAGCGACCGGCGCAGCCCGAGGAAATCGCGCCGGCTTACGTCTTTCTCGCGGCGCCC
The DNA here is from genome assembly GCA_019683695.1 of Steroidobacteraceae bacterium. Taxonomy (GTDB): domain Bacteria; phylum Pseudomonadota; class Gammaproteobacteria; order Steroidobacterales; family Steroidobacteraceae; genus JADGHX01. Next base: position 1,148 of record JADGHX010000032.1, on the reverse strand, counting down.
GCGTGCTCGAGCTATATCACGGGAATCGAGCTTCCCGTCATGGGCGGCGTGCACGGAAGCGGCTGATCCGGGTATGAGACCTTCACCGTGCCAGTCCCCGCGCACGAAAGGTGGCGAGCGCGCGCGCCGAGTCGTACCGTAGCCTTCCCGCCGCGAGGCGCGCGGCGCTCACCGGGTATGCGGAATGGCTACTCCATCAGCTATCGACATTGCGATCGTCCCTCCCACGCGCGATCTGGGCGACGGTTTCACCGTGCGCCGCGCGCTGCCGGATGCGCGCCGGCGCATGGTCGGCCCGTTCATTTTCTTCGATCAGATGGGGCCTGCCGTCTTCCGCAGCGGAGAGGGACTGGACGTGCGGCCTCACCCGCACATCGGGCTCGCGACCGTGACGTATCTCTTCGAAGGAGAAATCCTGCACCGGGACAGTCTCGGCACCGTTCAGCCCATCCGACCCGGCGCCGTGAACTGGATGACGGCCGGCCGCGGCATCGTGCATTCCGAGCGTTCGCCGCAGGAGGAGCGAAAAACTGGCGGCCGTCTCTTCGGCATCCAGACATGGGTCGCGTTGCCGCGCGAACACGAAGAGCGCGAACCCTCGTTCGTGCACCACCCCGAGCCCGAGCTCCCCGTCTTCGACGGCGGCGGCGTGACGGGGCGTCTCATCGCAGGAACGTTGTTCGGGATGCGCTCACCGGTGCGCACGTATTCCGACATGTTCTATGCGGATGTGAAGGTCGCGGCCGGAAGCCACATTGCATTGGACGCGGAACACGAGGAACGCGCGGTTTACATCACCGAAGGTGTACTGGAGATCGACGGCACCCCCTGGCCGGCTGGCCAGATGCTGGTTCTGCGCTCGGGTGGCACGGTCGTGCTCCACTCGCCTTCCGGCGCGCGCATCCTGCTCCTCGGCGGGGCCACGATGGATGGCCCGCGCCACATCTGGTGGAACTTCGTTTCCAGCTCGCGTGAGCGCATCCGCGAGGCCGGCGCCGCGTGGAAAGCTGGCGAATTCCCGGCCGTACCCGAGGAAACCGAATTCATTCCGCTGCCTGAGCAGCCCCAGGCGCCCGTGAACTATCCCTGAGCCCCGCGGCGGGCCCCACCCCCCCCCCGCCGTTGTAGCCCCCGAGCCCCGCCCCGCC
>JADGHX010000031.1 GCA_019683695.1 Steroidobacteraceae bacterium | reverse complement strand
CCGTCAGGAAGTTGTTGGCCGTACCCGTCTGGCCCACCACGTTGTATTCCGGTAGCGTCGGCAGCGTCTGATAGCGCTGGTCGATCATGTGCGTACCGAGCAGCCGGAATGTGAGGGTGTCGACGTCGTTGATCGCCCAGAGATACGTGGCGCTGATGTCGACGCCTTTGTAGACGTATCCCTCGCCGTTGTAGGCGTTGAAGATGCCGGTTTCGTACCCCGGCAGCACGCGGCCCGCGAATGCCGGGTTGTTGGGGACCGTGTACGTCGTGCCATCCGGCGTCAGCGCCGCGCAGGCGGCGGGGTCACCGAGCCCGTAGTTGCACGAATCCAGCACCACGCGCGAGCTGCCCTGGTTGATGGAATCCTGCAGGTCGATGCGGAAGTAGTCCGCCGCCACCTGCAGACCGGGCACCCAGTCCTTCGGCGTGAACACGAGACCGAGCGTGACCGTGTCGGCCTTCTCCGGGTTCAGCTGCACGTTACCGCGCAGGTCGTAGTTGCACGGGTCGAGGTTGCTGCCGGCCGGGCCGCAGAAGTTGAACGGACCGCCCTGCGTGAGCACCTGGCGATAGTAGAGCTCGCGGAAGTTCGGGGCGCGGGCGTCGCGTGACAGGCTGCCCCGGAATCGCAGCCAATCCAGGGGATCCCAGATGCCGCTGACTTTCCAGGTGAAGATGTTGCGCACGGCCGAGGAGCCGTCCGTTCCGATCTTGCCCTGGTTCTCGTAGCGCGAGATGCGTGCCGCGGTGTTGAACTCGAGCTTTTTGGCAAACGCCGCACCGTCCAGCACGGGCAGGTTCACTTCGACGAAGCCTTCGGTCACATCCACGTCGCCCGCGAAGGAGTCGCTGTACTGCGTCGGGTAGTCGCGACGGACGGCGTCCGACACGTCCTGACGAGCGAGGTTCACACCTTTCTCCATACGGTACTCGATACCGATGGCGCCCTGGATCGGGCCCGCGCCGGTGCCGAAGCCGTTGGCGAACAGGTCGCCCGAAGCGCTGGCGGCAACCACCTGCTGCTCGTAGTCGAGCTGCTCATCGAGGTAGCCGAACGCGTACGCCTTGGCATCGGCCGAGATCGCGCCGGTACCGAACGGATTGAGAGGCACGCAGCCGGCAGCGATCTCCGCGGCCACATCCGGCGCGAGGTTGGCGTACGACGGGTTGAACGCCGAGGCCGCCGCATAGCCATCGCGCGTCACACGGCAGACGATGTTGCCGGCGTCGTCGAGCACGGCGTCGGTCGCCATCAGATACGCCGTCTGACGGCGCGCATCGGCCACGAGCTGCTCGCGCTTGGTATCGCCGTACTGGTAGTACGCATCCCAGGTCCAGGAGGAGTCGCCGAACCTGCCGTCGAGCCCGATGGCGATGCGCTTCACTTCCGTCGTGAAGTCCGTGTGCGGGTTGAGCTGCGCCGTCCAGTCCTTGTTGAGGAGCGCATAGTTGCGGCCATCGAATGCGCCGGCGGCCGCCGCCGCCAGAGCCGGCGTGAGGAACGCATTGTCGGCGTAGACGCGCTGGTTCGTGGCGTCCGTAGCGCCGGTGATGTTCGTGCTCTCCACCTTGCCGAACGACGCATCGATGCTGAGGGTCATCGTGTCCGTCAGCTCGTACGTGAACGTGCCCGCGCCGACGTTGCGCCGCACGGGCGTGCTGAGGTTCGTGTACAGGTAGACCGGACGACCATCGCCGCCCACGACCGCGTTCTGCGGAGAGGTGGTGTTGCCGGAGCCGATGTTGAACGGCAGGACGCCGGTACCCGTGGCATCCGCCTGGACCGTCTGCGTCACGCCCTGCACGTTCCGGAAGAACACGCCGGTGGTGCTGATCTGATTCCCGCGCACGTTCTGGCCGAGCGTGAATTGCGGCACCGGCGTGCCGTTCGTGCTCGGCGCGGTGTTATAGAAGCCATTGAGCTCGCGGCACCAGTCACGCGCGTTGATGCAGCCCACCGCGTCCGTGTCCTGATACTCGTAGCCGACGACGAAATGGCCGCGGTCGCCGAAGAGGCTCGAGCCGTAAGCGAAGCCGACGTGCTTCTCGCCACCGTCGCCCTCGGCCGTCTCGCCGTAGTCCACCTGCATCTTCCCGCCTTCGAGGTTGCGATTGAGGAAGATGTTCTGCACACCCGCGATGGCACCCGAGCCGTAGGCCGCCGAGGCGCCGCCCGTCACGATGTCGACGCGGTCGATCAGGATCGAGGGAATGAAATTCAGGTCGACGCCGTCGCCCTGGTTCGTCGGCACGAAGCGCCGGTTGTTCACCATGTTGAGCGTGCGGCTGCCGAAGTAGGGGTTCAGGCCGCGCAGGTTCGCGATCGTCGAGCCGATGAAGAAGTTCGCGTTGCCGGTGGTGCGCGGCGTGTTGTTCGACAGGTTCGCCGGCATCTGCTTCACCACGTCGCCGACGTTCACGATGCCGAGCTTCTGCATGAAGTCCGCATCGACGATCGTGGTCGGGTTCGGCGTATCGAAGTCGGTCGTGCGCCGGATGCGCGAGCCGGTGACCGTCACCTCCTGCACTTCGAGCGCTTCGGCCCCCGCGTCCGAAGCGTCCTGGGCGTGAGCCAGCGTTCCGATTCCGGCCCCCACCAGCGCAACGGCCCAGGCCGTCGTCGTGCCAGCGGCCAACTTCCTGGACCTTGCTGCACTCAGGATGCCCGCCACGGCTGCGTCCACCTGAGTCGCGCCTGAAACAGTATTCCTTCGATTCACCGTCTATACCTCAAATGGTCAACAAGCTACGAACACTGGGCAGTTCCGCTCCGGGCCGAGGGAGCGTCAGAACTCCATTCAGGCCGCCCGATCACATTTCGCACACGGCCCACCGCGCGCGCTCGACACGCGGCGGTCAGAAAAAGCGCCTCATCGCCTCGTCAAGGAGCCCCACCGGGGAAGGGAATCGCAGCGGTTCGCGCGGGTGCCGGCGTGGCGAGGCCAGCCGCTCTGATCGGAAGGCGTGAAAACGCCTTCGGTGGTGAAGTCATGGATCTCTCGAGGTTCACGCGGGCCGTGGGGAAGCCATCCAGCGCCCACGGCCGATCGGCCTTGCTCAAAGCGTTCTTCCGCTTTTCGCAACACATACAACGCGGCGAAGTCTAGCCTTTGCTTTCAGGCAACATAGTCTGCCGATGCATTGATCTCCACCCTGTGGAGCCGGGTCGAGCGGGAGAGCCCAGCAGTGCCTGCCGACCGATCATCATGTGCCCCCTTCGTCGTTAAACCATTCATTCACATCAGATTGTCGCCACCGCATCCGAGCTTCGGCCGGGTGGCGCTCACCCGTTCACGACACTCACCGCATCGCCCGTCCCCGCCCGCGGTGGACCGGAAAGAGTGATGCCGAATTGCACCGAGGCTCCCTCTCAGCAACATTCGCTCCACAGCATGTCGCGCATGCACGACAGGTGCGGCGAGCGCGCCGCGGCAGGTGCGCCATGTCGCATCACGGGTGTCGGAAGTCGGGTCAGGCCCGCGGACGGCGGGCCTCAGGATCGAACGCGTTTCCTCAAAGCCTTGCCGGAGAAGACGAGCGTCACGCTCAGCACGGAAGGCGATCGAGCGTCGCTTCGTGCGAGCCGTAGCCGATTCACGCTGTCGAGCCTGCTCAATCCGGGTGGGAGCATCTGAAGACCTGCACGCGCAATCCGGGGCGGGCGCGTTTGAAGAATTTGCTCGCGCGCGAGCCCCGCCATGACGGTGCGCTCAGCCCCGATCTTCCGGACGCGCCATGGCCCGCCGGCTTCGGCTGCTCATCGATTGAGTTCCGCGCCGTCCACAACAGGTGGTGTCACCGATCCCGGGCAGGCTGCGGTACGTGAGCTCCTTCGCCAGAGCTATCGCGAACTGCCGGCAACGCGACCGAGCGGTTGCACCGATTTGCCAGAGCCAGCCGGCACCCGCATCGTGCTCACGGCGCCAGCATCGCGCTCATCTTGAGGTGTCGGCGCCCGGGTCCGCTTCGGCATGTTTCGTCTTCAGCGGCGTGTACTTGAACTTCTGGCCGGCGACGGAGGCTTCGTACATCGCGCCACCCTTCACGATCGTGAACACGGCCATGCCCTTGTGATATTTGCCAACGGTGGTGGCATCCTTTTTCCCGCCACTCGCGCCGGCGCCGGCTCCCGAGGTTCCCGCTCTTGCCGACGCTCCAGCCGTGATCGCCACCGCACCCACATCGGCACCGAACTCGTACTCTCCACGGGTAAATTCGTCGAACGCGCGCTTATCCTGGAAAAACACAATCTGACTGTACGCCTGCCCGCCCGCCTGGAACCCAACGCTCAGCTGGTTGAGCGTGGCGTCTCCGACGTATCGACCCTTTTCGTACACACGGCCTTTGCCGTGCGCAGCGCCCACGCCGAGCCCGCCTTTGCCTACGGTGGGAAACACCGCGTAGCCATAAGACTTGTCAAAAAACGCTGCGCTCTCGCCGGCGTTCTTGAACAACTTGATCGTGTCCTCGTACTCATCTGCCAGCGCTCCCTGACACCAGAGCGTCATGACAGCGAACAGGCAGGATGCTGCGAAAGCCCTTTTCATAAAGCCTCCCATGCGTGGAGCAGCAATGAAAATTCCATGATCGTGTGACGCGATGGGTTCGCGCGATGGGACCTTCGTACCCTGTGGCGCGCGGGTGGGGCAGGGCCTGCTGGCTCAGGATGGATGCCGCAACGACCTCGCCGGAGCGTTCCGCGGCCTGTCGAGGCAGGAGCTCGAACAGAACCGGCACGATCGACCAATCGATACTTCTTGCAAAGACGTGCTGCGCGTGAGGGCCGCGATTATCAATGCGCGCATCCCGCCACGCGACACGATGAAGTCTGTCCGGGCATCCAATCGACCCGGATGCTGACTTCCCGCACAGATCGTAGGGCCTAAGTCCTATCGACGCGGATGCATGCGATTCCTAGTGTGCCTCGACGCTTCCGCAATCTGATCGGCCACTCCATCCCGCAAGCGAGGAGATCTTCGATGGCCGCCAAGTCTGACAAGCCCAACATCCTCGTCATCTGGGGCGATGACATCGGGATCTGGAATCTCAGCTGCTACAGCAGCGGCATGATGGGCTATCGAACGCCCAACATCGACCGCATCGCCAATGAGGGAATGCGCTTCACCGACTCCTACGGTGAGCAGTCGTGCACCGCCGGCCGGGCGGCCTTCATCACGGGGCAGAGCGTGTACCGCACCGGCCTCTCGAAGGTGGGCCTTCCCGGTGCGCCAGTCGGCCTGCAAGCCGAAGATCCCACGATTGCCGAGCTGTTGAAGCCGCTCGGTTACGCCACGGCGCAATTCGGGAAGAATCACTTCGGCGACCAGAATCGGTTCCTGCCGACGATGCATGGGTTCGACGAGTTCTACGGCAACCTCTACCACCTGAACGCGGAAGAGGATCCGGAAGATCCCGACTATCCGAAGGATCCGCGCTTCAGGAACCAGTACGGCCCGCGAGGCGTGCTGCACTGCTGGGCGACGGACAAGGATGACTCCACGGAGCAGTTGCGCTGGGGCCGTATCGGCAGGCAGAAGATCGAGGACACAGGCCCCCTGACACGGAAGCGAATGGAGACCTGCGACGATGAGTTCGTCGGTGCGGCAAAGGACTGGATCCGGCGTCAGCACAAGGACGGCAAGCCGTTCTTCTGCTGGGTGAACACAACGCACATGCACTTGCGCACCCACACCAAGCCGGAAAGTCTGGGTCAGGCCGGACCCCACCAGTCGCCCTATCACGACGCGATGATCGACCACGACAAGCACGTCGGCGAGCTGCTCGCTCTGCTGGACGAGCTGGGCATCGCCGAGGACACGTTCGTCATGTACTCGACGGACAACGGCCCTCACATGAACACGTGGCCGGACGGTGCGATGACCCCCTTCAGAAGCGAGAAGGCCACGAACTGGGAAGGCGCCTTCCGCATTCCGCTGCTCGTGCGCTGGCCCGGCAAGATTCAGCCGGGAACCGTGTCCAACGAGATCGTCCAGCACCACGACTGGCTGCCCACGTTTCTCGCCATGGCCGGCGAGCCCGCGATCGCTGAAAAGCTCAGGAAGGGCTACAAGGCCGGCGGCAGGACGTTCAAGGTTCATCTCGACGGCTACAACCTCCTGCCGTATCTGACGGGCAAGGAGGAGAAGAGTCCGCGCCAGGGGTTCATCTACTTCAGCGACGATGGTGATCTCGTGGCGATACGCTTTCAGAACTGGAAGTGTGTGTTCAGAGAGCAGCGCTGCGCGGGCACCCTGGGAATCTGGGCCGAGCCGTTCACGCCGCTGCGGGTGCCCAAGCTCTACAACCTGCGAACGGATCCCTTCGAACGAGCGGATGTCACGTCGAACACATACTGGGACTGGTACGTCTCGAAGGGTTACATGATCATGGCGGCGCAAGCGCTGGTGACGCCGTTCCTCGCGACCTTCAAGGAGTTTCCGCCGCGCCAGAAAGCCGCCAGTTTCACGATCGACCAGGCGATGGAGAAGATGGAGACGGCGTTGGCAGGAGTGGGCCACTGAATGAGCAACCTTCAGGGGCTTCGAGTCACCCGGTAAGGCATCACTCTGCCGGTGGCGCTGCTGCACGTATCCGGTATGGCACAACCCGCACTGCGCGCGAGCGCCACGCCGGGCCATTTCGAAGCATCGGGGTTCATGTCGGATCCGTGCCGGTCCAGATCGGATTCTGCTCCAGGTGTTGCAGGTACGGTTTGCGATGGACATGAGCCAGCTCATCCGCTTCGGAATCGTGGCGAGCATGATGCTGCTGGTGTTCGCGCTCGGGGTGCGTTCGACAGAGCACCTCGTCGGCTATCTGTTGCATCGCCCGGCGCTGCTCGTTCGATCGCTGCTGGCCATGAACGTGGTCCTGCCGTTGATCACGGTGGTGCTGGTTCTGAGTTTCAAGCTCCACACGCCCGTCAGGATTGCACTCGTGGCGCTTGCGATCTCGCCCGTTCCGCCGTTTCTTCCGGCGAAGCAGTTGAAGCTTTCCTCGAGCGCAGGCTATGTCTACGGTCTTTTCGTGGCGGCCGCGGTTCTGGCGGTTGTGCTCGTGCCGCTGACGATGGCGCTGATCAGCGCGCTCATGGCCAATGGGAAGCCGTATGTCAGCGCCCGAAGGGTAATGATCATTGTCTCGATGTCCGTGCTGCTTCCGCTCGTGGCCGGGATGCTTGTCCGCAGGGTTCTGCCTTCTGCCGCGGGGCGTATCAGCTCCGTCGCGAATCTGACGGGCAGCGTTCTGCTGGCTATCGCATTTCTGCCGGTGCTCGTTACGCAGTGGCCCGCGATGCGTGCGCTGATCGGCGATGGGACTCTGCTCGCAATCGTGGTCTTCACGCTGCTTGGCCTGTTGGTGGGCCATTTGCTCGGCGGTCCGGATGCTGAGCATCGAACCGTGCTCGCTCTCGCCACGGCGTCCCGTCATCCGGCGGTTGCTCTGTCTGTGGCGAGCGTAAGCTTCCCGGACGAGAAGCTCGTTCCCGCAGCGGTGTTGCTGGCATTGATTGTCGGACTCATCGCAACCGCGCCGTACAGTGCCTGGCGCAAAAGCGTGCACGCGGCCCAAGTCGTGAGCGATGCGGAAAGCACCCCCGCAGCGGGTCGGCGCTGAGGCACCTGTCTCTTGGTGTGCAGGTCTGAGGAGGAGGCCGTGTGACTGAGCCCGGCTCGGGCAACTCCGGGGGCGGTTCGAGCTCGCGTAACGGTTCGGGCCGCAAGATCACGATCGAGCCCGTCACGGGGTTCGATCCGGACGCACCGACCGTCGTGGACGTGCCGGAGGGTTCGACGCCCGAATCCGAGTTCTCCAAGCGTCGCACCGCGCTGTCCACCCACCGTACCGGGCTTTCGGAGCATCGGACGGAACTGTCCGAGAACCGAACGACGCTTTCGACCTTGCGCTCACACCTGTCGAACGAGCGCACACACCTTTCCTATCTGCGCACGGCGATCGCACTCATCGGTTTCGGGATCACGCTGAACCGGTTCGCGATCTACCTCATCCAGATCCAGGCACCCGACACGGCTTTGCGCGGCGCCACGGGCTTGCGAGATACGAAGTGGGTGGGGCTGGGCATGGTCGTGCTGGGTTTTGCGGTGCTGGTGTGGGCGACCTTCCGGTTTCATCGAACGTCGCGCGACATCGAGCTGCGGCGATATCACACGGACTGGCGCGCGGTCCTCACGGCGAGCCTGCTGTTCCTGCTGCTCGGCGCGGTCACGACGCTTTGGCTGTTTCTCGCTTGAGTGCGGTACAACGCCTTCGCGAGCGGAACGTGCTCAAGCCAACCGAAACGGCGAGGCGAACCGGATACCGATGGAATGGATGACCAGCAGCGGCAGCTCGATGTTTCGAGCCGCGGCTTTCTCTCGCAGACGCCGCAGCGCTGCGTCGAGTCCTCTGTTCTCCGGACCCGGGATGCCGTAGCCCATAGTCTCCGCGAGCGCGGCGCGCGACACGGGCGCGCCCTCCGCCTTGACGAACTGCTCGAGCAACAGAACCTCGCGTCCCGAGAGTGCGAGGGATGCACCCTCCGGCGAGACGAGCAGCTTGCGAGCCATGTCCAGCCTCCACGCCCGTTCTCCCGAGTGGCTCGCTGAAGCTTGCGTCTGCGCATGCCGAACCCGGCGGGCCAGATTACGCACGGCGAGAAGCAGCTCTTCACCGTCGACCGGCTTGGTCATGTAGAGGTCCGCGCCGCCTGCGTAGCCTGCGCGCCGATCCTGAGGGCTCGTGCGCGCGGTCAGGATGATGACGCCGGGTCGAAGCCCGCCCGCTGCGAGCTCGCGCACCAGCTCGAATCCGCTCGTGTCCGGCAGGTTCACATCGATGATGGCGACATCGATCGGCTCGGCGCGCAGGGCATCACGAAAGCTCCTGCCGGAATAGGCCTCGGCCACCTCGATGCCGTTCAAGCGCAGATTCTCTGCGAGCCCTTCGCGCAGCTCATCGTCGTCTTCCACCAGCAGGACGCGCACGCTGGCCTCGCCAGGGCCGACTTGTGAAAGGGAAGACGATCTCATTATAAGTGCACCCGAACCAGCGCCGACGCGGCCGTTCACACGAGCCCTGATGCGAAAACCATACATGATGGCGAGGGCCCTGCGAAATACGACGGCCGTGCTTCGGATTGCCTTCGGCATCCTCCTCGCGATGTTCGGCGCGGCCTGCTCGGACGGCAACCCCTCGGCCGCCAGGCAGTTGCCGAGGGTCGCGATGGAAATGCTCGTGGATGAGTCGCGAGCGCTTTCGTTCGAAAACGTTCGCTTCGGGCCCGCCAGCGCCCGGTTCGCCCCACTCGCGGGCAACAGGATCAATCTCGGCTTCACGCGCAAGGCGGCGTGGTTGCGGCTCACGATCGAGAGCGCCACCGATCGCCGGGTCCTGCTCGCGCTGTCCCCGAACTTCGTCGACGAGGTCGACGTGTATGTCCTGAAATCGGGCCATACGGGGGATGATCGCGGCGTGACCCATTTTGCGATGGGGGACCATCGACCCCTGCGCGACGATGCCTTGTCGGGCCTCGACCACGTCGTGCCGCTCCATCTCACCGCCCACGAGGCCACGCAGGTTCTGGTCCGCGTGGCCGCCGTCAATTCGGCGCTCAACCTCGCCGCAACCCTCTATTCGCCCTCCGAGCACACGTTCCGAACGACGGTGTCGGCGCTGGCATCGGGCGCGTGGTTCGGCGGAATGGCGGTGCTGCTGATCATCCAGCTCGTCTTCTTCTACTTCGATCGCAAGCCGTACTTCATCCTGCTGGCCTTTTCGACGTTCGTCGCGATGCTTGTCTACATGGGCACGCTCGGCCTCTCGCGTCTTTTCCTGTTTCCCGAAGGAGGCGTCGGGAACGACCTGTTCACTGCGGGCACGAGCTGGTTCGGGCTCGCCGCGAGCGCGGTGGCGGTGGCCAGCATTCTCGAGCTTCCGCAGCGCGCCCCTTGGCTGAATCGCATCTTCCTGGGCGGCGCGGTCATCGGGGTGATGGGCGTTGTGTTCGCGTTTGCGGGTGCGAACCTCATGTTCGCGGACATCACGAGTATCACCATCATGGTGCTCGCGACACTTGCAGCCGTGCAGGGCATTCGTACGGTAAGCAGAGACGAGAGCGGCTCGGGTCTGCGCGCGAGCGCGTTCTGCGTGCTCTGGATCGGGCTTGCCGCAACGATCGCGCAGCGCACGGGGGTGGGTCCGTTACCGAACTGGATGGCCGCCAGCTACGGTGTGAGCTGCATCATCCAGACGATCCTTCTGACCGGCGCGCTGGGCGTGCGCCTTCGGGCCGCTGAAGCAGCCAACCGCGTCATGCGCGAAGAGGCGCTCCTCGCCGCTCAGACGGCGGAGAAGCGCGCCAACCAGCTGGTCGACGAGAAGACACGTGAGCTGGCCACCGCCAAGCAGGTGGCGGAGGAGGCGCTTCGTGCAGAGCTCGCCTCCCAGCAGGAGCAGGTGCGATTCATGGAAGTGATCAGTCACCAGTACCGCACGCCGCTCGCCGCCATCCGTTCCCATGTCGACAACATCGGTCTCAGCCTTCCGCCAAATGATGAAGCGAACCGCCGTCGGATCGAGCGCGTGCGCAGTGGCATCGCGAAGCTGGTGGAGGTGCTGGAGGTGAATCTCTCACGCAGCCGTCTGCAGGGACCCTTTTTCCGGCCCGAACGTCGGCTCCTGTCGCCTGCCGCCGTGGTGAGCTCGGCCGCGGCGCGTGCGCGCGACCTGCTCCAGAGCCCGATCGTGACGGAGATCGACCCCGAGGCCGAAGAGGCGAGGGCGCTGGCCGACGCCGGCATGCTGGAGCTCGCCATCATCAATCTGCTGGAAAACGGCGTGAAGTATTCGCGTTCCAGCGGTCGCGAGCCCGTTTCGTTGCGATGCCGGGTGGACGGCCCGAGCGTCGTCATCATCGTCGAAGACAGAGGGATCGGCATTCCGGCGGGCGAGATCGACATCATCCTCCGCCAGTTCGTGCGGGGCTCGAATGTGCAGGCCATTGAAGGCACCGGAACGGGCCTGTCGCTGGTGTCCCGGATCGTCGCGGCTCACGAGGGCAAGGTCGAGATCGAAAGCGAAGAGGGGCGCGGGACCGTCGTGAGGATCATCCTGCCGCTCGTTGCGGCCGATCAGCTGAGCGGTGCGGGCCGTTAGTCTCCGCCGCCGGGCACATTCCCCAGGGACGGCTCCGGAGTCCCGAGGCTGGCGAGCGCGCTCGTCAGCGCCTCATTCAACTGCTGTCCCATGAGCCGCAATCGAGACAGGTCGAAGGCCGGCTGCCCCGGCGGTGCCGCCTTCATGAGCAGCTCCAGCGCGCTGGCACGCTCCGCGACGTCCTTCAGCTCGAGAATGGTCGCGGTGGCCGCGATGCGGTGGATCGTGTCGCCGAGCGCCGCCCACGCCGCCGAGTCCGCAACCTCCACATTTTCATAGGCGCTCTGCAGCTCCTGCATCGACCGCTGCAGGAACCGACTGCGCACACCCTGCAGCACTCTTTGGGTCGCCGTCTCGTCTCTCACGACGTGTCCAGTGATGTTCCGGAAGGTGCGCGTTGATACATTCGAAATGCGCCGGGAGCAATGTCCGCGAGTGCTATTCCACCGTTCCAGGCCGCTTTTTTTGTGTCGAATGCCAGACTCCGTTCCCCGGCGTTACATGGCGTTCCCTGGCGTTACATTGAGATTCCCTTCCGTGCCGAGGATGCGCCACTCCTCCAGCACACCGTTCCGGGGAACGATCACCTGCTGAGGGCTCGTGGCGCGCTCCGCGAGCACCGTTTCGCACAGCGCGAGGCGATGCCCATCCATGGCAACCGCGCGCAGGGACTTCGCGGGTCTCGCGTGCAGGCGCACCGCGGTGAGGTCGCTGCCCGTAGAGCAGACGGATCTCGCATGAGGGATTTACTCGGCTCGCGCGTACAGGTTCGATGCGAGCCCCCGGCGCAATGGCCGGTGGCAGGGGAGGATCGCATCGGGCCCGGCATCGGCGTCAGGCCAGAAGGCTCGCGAGGCGAAATCTCCTGGATGTCGACCGGAGAAGCAGAGTAAGCACCCTATGAGCAGATCAGGCATGTTTCGCAGCGCCCTCGCTTCGGCGGTGTTGCTGTCGCTTTCGTGGGTCACCGCCGCCACCGCGGCCGATTCGAACGACCTCGAGGCGAACAAGAAGCTCGTCGTGGCGTTCTACAACGCCGCAATCAACCAGAAGGATTACGACGCCGCCATCAAGTACCTGGGCGACGAGTACAAGCAGCACAACCCGACCGCGGCCGACGGCAAGGCGGGTCTGAAAGCCTTCATCGAGTTTCTGAAGGCGCGCTACCCGGCCCAGCGCGGGGAGATCAAGCGCGTGATCGCCGAAGGCGACCTGGTTGCCCTGCACGTGCATTCGACTCGCGGCGACGGCACGCCCGGGCGTGCCATCGTCGACATCTTCCGGGTCGAGAACGGCAAGGTGGTCGAGCACTGGGATGTGATCCAGGACATCCCGCAGAAGGCGGCCAACCCGAACGGCATGTTCTGAAGCGGCCCTCGCGACGCACGCCAACCCATCACACGGCGGGAAGCCTTTTCGCAATCACACGCGGCCCGGCGGCAGCCGGTCCGCGTGCGGCTTGCGTTGTCGTCGCATCGACGCCTGAGCATCAAATCGAATTGCAGAACGCTCGCGCCGCATCCGGCGCGACTTGAAACGGGGGAATGAGATGACTGTCTTGTCGAAGCGGACACTTGATCGTGTCGTACGTGCCGTCATTCGTGGCGGACTGGGGGCGGGCGCGATCGCGCTGTCCACCGGCGCCGCACTGGCGGCCGAGGGGGAAGATAGCTCGGCGCTGCAGGAGGTCGTGGTCAGCGCGCAGTACCGCGAAGAGAGCTTGCAGGAGACGCCCATCGCCATCACGGCCGTGACGGCCGAGATGCTCGAGGCGCGCGGCCTCACCAACATCGCCGAAGTCGGCGCCACGGCGCCCAACGTCACGCTGCGCGTGGCGAACGCCGCGTTCGGCAAGTCCACCCAGGCGTTCATCCGCGGCGTCGGGCAGGGGGACATGAACTTCGCCTACGAGCCCGGCGTCGGCATGTACATCGACGACGTGTATCACTCGACCGTGTTCGGGTCGGTGTTCGATCTGCTCGACCTGGAGCGCGTGGAGGTGCTGCGTGGCCCGCAGGGCACGCTGTTCGGCAAGAACTCCATCGGCGGTGCGGTGCGCATGATTTCGCGCAAGCCTCAGGGCGATGGCAGCGGTTATTTCGACCTCACGTACGGCTCGTACGACCGGGTCGATTTCCGCGGCGGCATGGACGTTGCCCTCACGGACAATCTGTTTGCGCGCGTATCCGGCGTATCCAAGAGCCGCCGGGGCTACATGGACCAGATCGACTTCGTGTGCGCGCATCCGGACCTCGCCGGCTCACTGCAGTCACAGATGCGCCAGCTGGACGGCGGCTGCAAGCTCGGCACCTTCGGCGGCGAGGACGTGCAGGGCGGACGCATCGCGCTGCGCTATCTCCCCACGGATCGGCTGGAGATCAATCTCGCCGCGGACTATTTGGATGACGACTCCGAGCTGCAGGCGAACAAGCTCATCTACGTCGATCCGACCGCGGCGAGCGTCGTGCGCTGGAACCAGAACGTGAACATCCCGAACTTCGGCATTCCGTTCGATGAGCGCTTCCTGACGGATAGCCCATACACCACCTACGCGACGCTGTCGGATCCGGTGCGCCGCACGAGCGTCCCCAACCGCAGCGGCGTGGAATCCTGGGGAACCTCGCTCAAGCTCGACTACGAGCTCAGCGACTCGCTTTCGATCACCTCCATCACCGCGTATCGCTCCTACCAGGGCGAGTTCAGCTACGACCAGGATGGCTCACCGTTCGCCATGCAGACGCCGATGTCGCTGCTCGATCACAGCCAGTTCTCCCAGGAGCTGCGCGCTACGGGCGTCGCCCTCGGGGATCGGCTGGACTACACCGTCGGCGCGTTCTACTTCGACGCCAACAGCTATTACGGCGGGCACATTCAGCAGAACCTGGCGGGGCTCGACTTCTATCAGAACGATCACTACGACACGAAGAACAAGTCGGTGTTCGTTCACACCGCGTATCACCTGACGCCGCAACTGAACGCGATCGTGGGGTTGCGCTACACGGATGAGAGCAAGGTGATGCACTTCGATCATCCGCCGTTCCTGTCGATTCCGACCCCCTCGGAGGCCGCATACAACCGCACGGACTGGCGCGTGGGCCTCGATTACAACCTCACCGACACGGTCATGGTGTACGGCCAGGTGGCCACGGGCTTCCGTTCGGGCGGCTTCAATCCGCGGCCGTTCTCGGCAGCGCAACTCGTGAGCTTCGGTCCGGAGGAGCTGACGAGCTACGAGCTCGGCGCGAAGACGGAGTTCTTTCAGCGCGCATTGCGCCTGAACCTTGCAGTCTTCTACAGCGACTACCAGGACCGCATTCGCAACGAGCAATCGGTCGATGCCGACGGCCTGCCGTTCTCGCGGCCCATGAACGTGGGCGAAGCGAGCGTCGACGGCGTCGAGCTCGAGATTGAAGCGCGGCCGACGGATGGCCTGTTGCTTACGGCATCCTATGGTTTCGCCGAGGTGGACTACGACGAGCTGCAGGGTCGCCAGAATCCCGGGTTGCCCGAGCACACCGCGAGCGCGAGTGCGCAGTATGAGATCGTGCTCAGCAAGGGCCAGCTGATCCCGCGCCTCGATTGGACCTACCAGTCGGAGGTGTACTACGACATCCGTAACACGGACATCGCACGCGAGGGTGCCACGTCGCTGCTGAATGCACGGCTGGGCTGGGAATCCACGGATGGCAACTGGTCGTTGGCGTTGGCCGTCACCAACCTCACGGACAAGGAGTACTACATCAACCGATTCCCGAAGCTCGATCTCGGGCAGGGAACGGTGGAAGGCCAGCCGGGCCGCCCGCGTGAGTGGTCGATCTCGGTGAAGCGGCGGTTCTGATCTGCCGCGCGCGCTCCGGCGAGGAGCGCAGCGAAACATCGTGCACACGTTCGGCGCATTGACGCCGGACGTGTGCACGTGTGCTGGGTGCAATGCTCAGCCGTGTTCTTGTTATTCCATCTCATCGGCCCGTCAACTCCTGCGCCTCGAACATGAGGGGTGGGCGAACGCTGCGCGTATAGGCAGGTGCGAACCGCGAACGCGCTGCGGCGGATCCATTGCGAGCCCGCCATTTCTGATGCGCTTCGCCGCCTGCGAAGGAGATTCACACATGAAGACATTAATGAGGCGCGCATTCCTGGTGACCGTTCTGTGCGGGGCCACCGCCGCGCTCGCGCATCATTCCTTTGCGGTGTTCTTCGATCCTGAGCGGATCATCACGGTGACCGGAAAGGTGACGGAGTTCCAGTTCAGGAATCCGCATGGCGAGATCGCTCTCGAGGTGCAGACGAAGGACGGCCGCACGGAGACGTGGCTCGTGGAAACCAATGCGCCCAGTTTCCTGAGGCGCCGCGGCTGGGCGCGGGACAGCGTGAAGATCGGTGAGACCCTCACCATCGAGGGCTGGGCATCGCGCGATGGCAAGCATTACATGCGGCTGCGCAAGGCCACTCGTGCCGATGGCACGGTGATCGGCGTTCCACTCGATGCCAACTACGATCCCGGGAAGGAAGACTGAAGATGCACTCGAAGCTCGGTGTGCTCGCTCTGGCCTGCGCAATGGCGATGACCGCGGCGGTGACTCCTGCCGCGGAGAAGGCCGCTGCAAGCGCCGCTCAGACGCAAGGCGACTCCACCACCCGCACGCGGGCGGGACGGCCGGACCTCTCGGGTTTCTGGGATCTCTCGCGTACGCAACGTCCGGATGCGGGGCTCGTGGCGAAGCTGCCCGCAAACACGGTATTGCTCAAGGACACGGGCGCGACGGAGTTTCCGCCGGGCGAGTTCGGCGGGCTCAAGGTGAAGCCCGACGCGCTCGCCGCCGCGCAACGCTGGAAGCCGGAGGACGACATGACGGTGAGCCGCGCCTGTCAGCCGCCTTCCATCGTCTACGCGACGCAGGGCCCTTTTCCGTTCGAGATCTATCAGGGCTCGGATCTCATCGTGTTCAAATACGAGTACTTCGATCTCGTGCGCGTCATCTTCATGGATGGCCGGCCCCATCCGCCGGCCGATGCCCCGCACTCGAAGGTGGGCCATTCGGTCGGGCACTGGGAAGGCGACGAGCTCGTGGTGGATACGACGCACCTCAGCGCCGCAACGATCACGAACAACGGACTGAGCCACAGCGATCGGGTTCACGTGGTCGAGCGGTTCAAGCTGTCTGCCGACGGCCGCACGCTCATGTCGACCATGTGGTTCGAAGATCCCGAAGTGCTCGAGAACCGTGGCGCGCGCTACATCCAGTGGACGCGCAAGCTGGGCGAATACGTGCACCCGTACGAGTGCGATCCGTCGTTCGGGGCGAAATACACGGAAGCGAAGTAGCCCCGTGCGCTACAGGGCTTGAAGGATGCTCGACACATTCATCGATGCGTTGGCAGCGACGAGCCTGAGTCAGTGGGTGCAGTCCACGGGCTGGGCCATTCCGGTGGCGCAGAGCGTGCACATTCTGGCAACCGGTGCCGTAACCGCCACGAGCTGGATCGTTTGTCTGCGCGTCTTCGGATTGATGCGCTCGCCTGAGGCGGTAAGCGATGCGATTGCAGCGTCGTTCCGCTGGATCTACGCCGGAATTGTGGTGCTTCTGCTGAGCGGCGCATTGCTCGTGATTGCGGAGCCGCGAGACATTCTTCCGAACCGGATGTTCCAGCTGAAGATGCTGGGACTGCTGCTTGCCCTCGCGTTGCTTCAGCTCTATTCGCGATACGTGCACCGAAAATCCGAGAGCGGAGGCACGTCGCGCGGCTCGAAGGTGCTGGCGACCGCCTCTCTGGTGTTGTTTCTGGCAATTGTTGTCGCGGGGCGCTGGATTGCCTATGCCGGGACCTAGCGTATTGGCATTCTGCCGTTGGCTGGAGCACACGGCTGCGGCAACCACGATCGCGGAGTCTGACTGGCTGTTTCCCGCGATCGAATCACTCCACGTGATCGCACTCACGACGGTAGTGGGTTCGATTGCGCTCGTCGATCTTCGATTGTTGTCGCTGTCAGCACGGCGAATCCCTGTGAGCCGGATCATTGACGCGACCCTGCCGCTCACGTGGGCTGCATTCGTTTTGGCCGTGATCTCCGGCGCGTTGCTGTTTGCCACCGACGCGACCGGCTATGTCGAGAACCCGCCGTTTCGCTACAAGATGCTGCTCATCGCGTGCGCGGGTGTGAACATGCTCGTGTTCCACCTCGTGACGGGCCGCCGGCTGCGCGAGTGGAGCACAGAACACACGCCCGCCGCGGCGAAGCTTGCAGGCGCGCTGTCGCTGATTCTGTGGACGGGCACGGTCGTGCTCGGCCGGTGGATTGCGTTTGCCTGAGGGCGTGCTCGAACGCGCTATCGCCGCGTTGCACGCCTAGCGCGAGAGCGAGGCCTCTTCGGCCACCTTCCGGTCGAAGTAGGCCTTCTGCTCGGGCGTGAGCACTTCCCGCACTTCCAGCATGTATTGCATCGAGAGTTTCAGTCGCTCACCCATCACATCCTGCAGCCGTTCCAGACTCTCGGCGGTCTGTGGCCCGAATCGCTGCTCCTCGGCCATCAGGCGCGCAAGGCGCACGTTCAGGCCGCGGCTCTGCATGCGCAGCCGCTCGCGCGTCGGCGCGTAGCGCTCGCTGATCTGACGAATCGCCTGCTTCTGCTGATCCGTGAGCTCGATGCCCTCGTTCAGAATCTCGAAGACCCGCTCGCTGAGCGGCGCCGGCGGCCCCTCTGGCTGGCGGCTGCCGAGATGGGCGCCGACGAATGCGGCAAGCCCCGCCAGCACAATCGTGATCACCGAATTGCGCCACGCACTCTTCGCGTAGCGTGCCGGCAGGCTTCTGTACTGATCGGCTTCGCCCGGCTGCGGGGCGGGCGTGCCGCTGTGTGACGGGTGTGTCTTCATGACTCGCTGTCCTCGGCGAACTCTTGGAGATCGACGCGCTCGACGACACTGGAAAGCCGCTGCTTGGCGCGATAGACGCGCGTCTCGATCGCCTTTTCCGAAACACTCAGGATCTGCGCAGCCTCCCGGTGCGACAGGTTCTCGAACACCGTGAGGATCAGCGGCTCACGCAACTGGAGCGGCAGGGAGGCAATGGCCTTGTCGAGTCGCGCCAGGGCTTCCTGGGTGGCGATGGCGGCTTCGGGATTGGCCCACCGGGCGCGTGCGGCAAACTCTTCCAGGCCCAAGGAGAGCCGGCGGATGATACTGCGCACCTTGTCCCGGCGCCCCCGATCCCGGCACTTGTTCAGCGCGATCTGCCGCAGCCAGGCGTGGAAGGGGCGTTCCGGGTCGAACCGGTCGAGCGAGGTCCATGCGGCGATGAAGCTCTCCTGCAGCAGATCGAACGCGTCCGCGTCGTTGCCCACGTAACGACGGATGAAGCGGTACAGCCACTTCTTGTGCCGGCTCGCGAGCCGGGTGAACGCGGCATCATCGCCGTCCAGCGCTTGCCGGGCGAGCACGGCATCGGTGTGATCGTCCGGTGTCACCGTGGGCTGCGACACCGTGGGCTGCGAAGCAGGGCGGCTCACTGCAACGCGCGGCGTCGTGGCGTGCGCCGACACCGGCTCATGGCAGGTTTTGCGGAGCCCCGCAGCCACGACAAGCATCCGACCTCAGAGGCGTGGCTCGTTCCCGGAAGGTGCGAGGAATTCAGGGGGGTCCACCAGCAGCTCGCCCGAGCGCGCCGGCAGTGGCATGGAGGTGCCATGAGAGCCCATCAGGATCCCCCAGAGAAACGCACCCAGCACTGCAGTCACCCGAATGTGAAAACCGAACCGCCGCCAGAAGAGCGGCAGCTCCATGTGCGCGATGCGTTCCCGGAGCAGCCCCTCCAGCTCGGGCAGGCGCGGATGGTCCGGCGTGGCGTCACGGAGCGTTTCGAGCAGGTGGTCGAGCTTTGGCTTCAATTGGATGCACCTCTGCTCCGAGTACGCACCAGGGGGATCAATCCCTCACGGAAGGTGCCGTCTCAACGGGGCGGCCCGGGCGGATGCGGGAGCGGGTGCATTCTAGCGAATGCGGGCCCCACGCGAGAGCGGCTCGCGCCGACGCATTCAGTCGATGCGCGCTGGCGCGCGCATGCGCTCCACCAATCGTTGCAGCACCATGAGAAAGCGCTTCGATGTCTCCTGGGACCGAAGCCGAGTCAATCGAATGCCCGGATACGATCCTTCCGGATCAAGTTCGATCTCTGCTTGCTCCCGCAGCTCCTCGGCGAGCTTTCGGCGGTCGTCAAGGGTGTCAAGAACGCCCGGCAGCTCCCGGAACTGAATGTGAAACAGTGTTTGAGACTCGTGATACAAGTAGAAGGGTTTTCGCGTGACCCCAGAAGCGTCGTTCAGGGTGAAGTACAGGCTCGCTCCTGTGCTCCCGGTTCCGCCGACTATTCCGAGCCCTTGCGTGCGGGCCCACTCGATCAGGGCTTCGGTTGTCGGTGCCTCGTCAGGACGACTGCTGGATCGTATCTTCTCGAGCAACGAAGCTGCATCCCACGGTGCGCTCCGTTTCGGAGTTGCGACAGCACTGCGCCTGAGTTGCGCTTTGGCAGTCAGGCCAACGACCTTCGGCACGAGGGTCGTTCGGCCGCTCGCGCCGCTTCGAAACTGACGGATCTCCACCCCGAGCACCTCAGCTTCCATCTGCTCATTCAGGAACTCGATGATCCTTCTGAGCTCTGCGGGTATGACGTCTGCGACAAACACCAAACGCAGACGCCCGGCTCGGAGGTTCGTGTCCACTCGTTGCCAGAAGTCCTCGACTGCAAATTCGTCTTCGCGAGCCCCAAGGAACTCGCGCAAGAGTGCATCGGCATTTTCCGCGGCGTGTGAAAGTTCAAAAGACGATCGAAGTCGCTCGGCCGGCCAATAGGCCATCGCATTCGCGGCGTAATCCAGCAATTGACCCACAACTTCTCGTCGAAGCCTGGTGTCGACGCTGCGCTTCACCTCAACCAACGTGGGCACGCCATCCTGGTCGAGGAAAACGTGATCGATAGACCAGCGATCGCCAGCATCTTGCTCGCCCGGAACACCGACCTCCCGGGACACCAGGAGCCATCGCCGGGGTGAGCGGTCGCTCATCTGGTCGCCGGCCAGCAGATCGGGATATCTCGCCAGAAGACCCTGCAGCAGGTCTTCGCTGCTGTAACCGGATTCATGCAAGACTTCCAGTTGGTCATTCTCGTCCAGAAGAAAAATTTTCTGGTTCATATTTCGTGCTGGCTGCTTGAGCTGGGTGCGTCCTGGTGTGCGTGTTATTGGGACGACCGGATGGCGCGCGATGTTGTCAGCGGAATACAGGTGCGTCAACGCAGGGACGTGGAGTGTGCAGTGCTCGGTAAGCGGAATTTGTGGACTTGCGATTTGCAGCCGGCAGTGCTGAGCCACGATGCCTCTTACATGAGTCGCCCGTGCAATTTGTGCACATGCCTCGATTTGTTCAGATGGGGACTGACCAGCGCAAGATGAATGGTGTCGCACCAGCACGATCCTCGACAGGTGCGTCCGGTTGCCAGCGGTATGCTAGAGTCCGTTCCCGCATTGGAAGGGCTGGTCGTTCAGAGCCTGGTCTCGAGAAGGCTCCTGGAAGGGTAGTTCATGAAGAACCGATCGGGGCGCAGGGAAGGGACGGGTCGTCAGCTGGATCTCGACCTGATGCCCGCTTCGTCAACCGTGAACGCTGCGAGCACGTCATTGGCGCCTGAATCCCGGTCCGGGAACCGGGGCACTGTTGTGGATCTGGTCGCAATCTCGAGCAGCGCGCGGCGGAAAGTGATCGCATGCTCTTGAAGGCTGTTCGAAATCGGGCCGCCCACCTTACGGAGTGTCTGATCAAGCGCCCTGAATTCAGGGCCTTCCGCGGCGCGCCTCACAATCGAAATGATCCGGAAGCGCTCGGAAGTTTCCGGAGGACCTGCTGAGCATTCTCCGGAGTGTTGTCAGCGATCGTAGGCGGGTGTGCATCGCTGATCTCATTCTTCGGCCTGTCGCCGAAGCACCGGAGGCCGTCGCGTACGTTGGCGCGTAACCGGTTACGATCGACTCGCCATTCAGCGTTGTTGCGCGGGCGCCGGCCTGCGCAGGGCACGCCCGAAGCAGCCAACTGTCGATTGCCCGCTTCATGCGAGCGGGCCTAAAATCGGCTCGCCAGCGCCAACAAGCACTTGCCGCAGGGTTTGCGGCGGCAACAAGAATCAGAAGGCAAGGCAATGGACGCGGACACCCCACCACCCGATCCACAGCCCTTCTGCATTTCCTGCCCGACGTTGCGCTTCGCTTTTCCGGCGGCCTATGCGGCATCCCGACCACGGGCGTCGCCACAAAGCACGCACACGACGGCCTTCAATCAAGGCGAGTGGAGAGCACGGATTCAACCCCGCGCGTCACCGCGCACCCACCGTTCGGAGCAGAACCATGGCAGGCCTGACCGACTACTACACCGACGTTCTCGGCGTGGACCCTTCGGAGCTGAAGTACATCGACGACGACTTCGTCGGCGCGCGCCTCCACAGCGGCAAGACGTTCGCGATGGCGTTCGGCGACCCCGTACGCGTGCTGGAGCGCAACGATGACGACGTGCAGATCGAGATCATCGGCGGGAGCTTTCACGGCAGTCGCGCGCGGGTGCGCCCGAGCGTGAAGTTCCGCGATACGCCCCTGTTCCGCTTTTCGATGGTGGACGTGCAGCAGGGGGATGGCATGGTCGTCGAAACCCCTGGCGGAAAGATCATCCTGATCGATGGCGGCGACAATCAGCTCTTCGCACGCCATCTGGCCGCGCGCTTTGCGCGCACCACGCCGCAGAAGCGCCTGCACGTGGATGCGATGATCGTCACGCATGGCGATGCCGACCACTTCTCGGGGCTCACGGAGATCAAGGCCTCGGAGAAGCTCGAAAGCACGCCCGAGGATCCGCGCCGTGCCACGAAGCGCCTCTTCATCACGGTGGATCAGGTATTCCACAACGGCCTCGCAAAGCGGCCGACGAAGCTTCCGGACAAGACCACGCGGCCGGTAGAGGAGATGTTCGGCCGTACCGCGACCCGCGGAACGGACATGTTCTGCACCGAGCTGGTCGACGATCTGGACTCGATCGAGGCCGCCGAGCTCAATGGTGCGTTCAGGAAGTGGGTCGCCGCCCTGCGCCACTGGGGCGAGCACGGGCGCATCGCGTGCTCACGAGTGAGTCAGCGCAAGGCCAACGGCCTGCGGGCGCTGTTCGACGAGCCGGGCCTGAAGATCGACGTGCTCGGGCCGATTACCGAGATGATCGGCGGCCGGGAGGCATTGCTCTTTCTGCGCGAGCCGCGGAAATCCACGGAGATGCACCTGAGTGATGATGCGGCCGTCACCGGCAGCCTCTCGGCATCCCACACCATCAACGGTCATTCCATCGCGATGCGCATTCACGCGGGGAACGTGCGGTTCCTGCTGACCGGCGATCTGAACCAACAGGCCATGGCGCATCTGAGGGCCGCGATTCCCAGCGCCGACTTCGAGTGCGAGATTCTCAAGGCGCCGCATCACGGCTCGCATGATTTCGATTTCAGGATGCTCGAGGAAGCGAGGCCCGTGGTTTCGCTGATCTCCTCGGGCGATGAGTCAACGTCGAAGGAATATATTCATCCGCGGGCCACACTCCTGTCAGCGCTCGGCAAGGTGTCACGCGGGCCCACGGGGGTGGTGTTCATTACCGAGCTGGCGGCGTTCTTCAGTAAACGAGGGCCGGCGAAGCTCCTCGATACCTTGGGAAAACCCACGGCCACCTTCGACCCGACGAAGCCCTTTTTCGCATTTGAGCGAACCAACTTCGGCATCGTGCACATTCGCACGGACGGGCATCGCGTGCTCGCGTTCACGCACAGCGGCAAGGAAGGCGTGAACGAGGGCTACGGGTTCGACGTGGATGCCCAGCATCGCATCAAGTGGCACCCGAGCCTGCGCATTCGCACTGCGCCGTCCCGATAGCCGGATGCTGAGGTGAACCGATTTCGACGAGGCGAATGCTGTCGTTCATGAACGCGACGAGCGGCCCGAGGCCGCTCGTCGAGTGGATGGCGTACCTTGGTGCTGTAAGCAGGCGCAACCGTGCGCAAGACCTTGCCTTCCGTCTCGAGCCGCATGCCGTTGAGGTAGTACCGCAGCGTCCTGCTGCGCCATCGAAAAGTGCGTCTGGTCGATCAGGCGCGGGACAGGACTGGGGAACGAACGCTCAGCACAATCTCGCATTCACCGTTGGCCCACGTGATCGCCCTGCAGCGGCGGGCGGCCTGGACGGGGGCGCCGAGGCTGAGGAAGTCAGGAAAATCCAGTCTCAACCTTTGATGCACATCACCTGCTTCAGGGTATGCACAACCTCCACCAGGTCACTCTGCGCGGCCATGACCGCGTCAATGTCCTTGTACGCACCCGGTATTTCGTCGAGGACGCCCGCGTCCTTGCGGCACTCGACGCCGGCGGTCTGCTGCTTCAGATCGGCAACCGTGAAAGCCCGCCTCGCCGCGCCGCGCGACAGACGCCGGCCGGCGCCGTGGGAGCATGAGCAATACGAATCCGCGTTGCCCTTGCCGCGTACGATGAATGACCGGGCGCCCATCGAGCCCGGGATGATGCCGAGCTCGCCGGCGCGCGCCGAGACGGCGCCCTTGCGCGTGACCCAGACCTTCCGGCCGAAGTGCTCTTCAATCGATGCGTAGTTGTGGTGACACTGGACGGCATTCTCGAGCGTGGCGATCTCGCGCCCGAGCTCCTCGCGAAGCGCGATCAGCACCTCGTGCATCATGAGAGCGCGGTTGTGGGCGGCGTAGTCCTGCGCCCAACGCAGCGCTTCAACGTACATGTCGAACTCGGCCGTTCCTTCATCGAGCCACGCCAGATCCCGGTCGCGCAGCCTGCGCTCCTGGCGCTCGGCGATCTCGCGCGCCATGTGGATCGCCGTCTCGCCAATGGTCTTTCCGATATTGCGTGACCCGGAGTGAAGCATCACCCACACGCTGTCCGACTCATCGAGACAGAGCTCGATGAAGTGGTTGCCACCGCCCAGCGTCCCCAGCTGGTTGTACGTGCGCCGGTGATCGTGCTGGCCGATCACGTCCATGATCCGCAGCGCCTCATAGCGTTTCGCCAGCATCTTGCCGGCGTTCGCGAGCGCCACGCCCCGCAAGCCATCGTGAATCGGGTTCAGCGGCCGGTCATGAGCGTTGAACCCGACCGGCACGCGCTCTTCAATGCGTGAGCGCAGACGGCGAAGCGAGTCCGGCAACTGATGCGCCAGAATCTCCGTACGGACGGCCGCCATGCCGCAGCCGATGTCGACGCCGACCGCGGCCGGAATGATCGCGCCCCGGGTCGGGATCACCGATCCCACGGTCGCGCCCTTGCCGAGATGCACGTCCGGCATGACGGCGACGTGGCCGGCGAGAATCGGCAGCTCCGCGATGTTCCGCAGTTGCTCCACCGTATCCCAATCAACCTCGACGCCCGAGGTCCATGACTTCACGTTGTCGATCTGTGTCATCTCCTCGAGACTCATGACATTCGCCTCATTCACCCACGCTCGCCGTCAGCGCCTGCTCAGTTGAGGGCGGACAGTTTCGCCATCCCGAGGGTTTCGCGCCACCCGCTCGCCCGGACGCGCCCTTCCAACTGAAGTGCGAAGTGGAAGAAGCGCTCGCCCAACGATGACCTTGGGCGTGTGATGCGCCGTTTCGGAGCTTATTGCGTCTCAGGCGTGCTTCTCCGACGCGGTAGTCGGTTGCATCTGCAGCTCGGCGGGATCCATGCGGGTGATCCTGAACCCGGTGATCCCCCACAGTATGGAGAGCAGCGGACTTGCGATGTTGAAGAAGCAGAACGGTGCGTACGCCAGAGTCGGCACGCCCAACGTCGCGGCGAGGAATGCCCCGCAGGAGTTCCAGGGCACGAGCGGCGAGGTGACCGTGCCGCCGTCCGCACAGGCCCGCGACAGGTTCTGCGGGCGCAGGCCGCGCTTCTGAAACTCGATCTTGTAGAGCCGTGCGGGCAGCACAAGCGCGAGATACTGGTCACCCGCAAACACGTTCAGCGCAAACCCCGTGGTGACGACCGAAGTCATCAGTCGCCCGACCGTCCTCGCCCGCTCCAGAATCGGATCGATCAGCTTGCGCAGCAACTTGAACTCGTCGATCAAGGTGCCGAACGTGATGGCGCCGATGATGATCCAGAGCGTAAGCAGCATGCTGTCCATCCCTCCGCGGGAGAGCAGCCGGTCACGCACCGGGATGCCGGAGTTAGCCTGATATCCGTGCGCAATCGCGACCCAGATCGCCTTGAGGTAGGCCACGGGCTCCGACACGGTGGGGTCGTTCACGAACCGCAGCACCGCTTCGCGCTGGAAGAACGGCGCCATGATCCCCGCCAGCAATGCCGCGAGCATGATTGCGAGGGAAGGCGGAAACTTCCGCACCGACATCACGATGAGCGCAACGAGCGGAATGAGATTCCACGGCGTGATCCAGAACAGCTGGTCGAGCTGCTTGAGCTCGCTTCCAGTGTCCACGCTCGGGTCCGCGCGCGTGCCGAGCGCGAGAGCCGAGAGCAGGACCAGGCTGATGAGGAAAGCGGGGACCGAGGTCCACGCCTGCACGCGAGCGTCGGGATGGTTCCCGACATGTTCCAGGTTCCGATCAGGGAACCCACCGCCAGCAGGATGAAGATCGGGGTCGCGATCGATTCGAAAGCCATCTTGCCGGTGCGCGCCACATCGCTCCAGTTGTAGCCGTTCTTGAGCGCGATCAGCGCCACCACCATGGAGCACAGGATCAGCCCCGCCGGTATCGGCCCATCGACGGCATCAATGGGTGTTCCATTTCGTCATTCTGCGGGGTGTGCGGCAAGCGGCCTCGCTGAACACCCTCGTCACGATTGCCAAGATCGTGCCGATCCTGGTCTTCATCGGGCTGCTCATCTTTGCGTTCGATGCCGACGTGTTCGGCGAGAATCTGCGGATGGCCGGAGAGGCTGAAGGAACGCTCTTCAGTCAGGTCCGCGCGACGATGCTCGTCACCGTGTTCGTGTTTCTGGGCATCGAGGGGACGAGTGTGTACTCGCGCTACGCGAGGCAGCGGTCAGACGTCGGAGTGGCGACGATTCTGGGGTTCCTCGGCGTGACGTGCCTTCTGGTTCTCGTCACAGGGCTGCGCGGCTACGAAGTGCATGCGGAATCCAAGCCGCTCGCGGAGGTGGTCGCCGCCGCGCTCGGAGTGAAGAAGATGCGCGTGGTTGAGACGGGTGGCGATGCCTATATGCGTGAGCGCACGCAATGGGATAGCGGGGCGAATCTCGTGTGTGCGTCCCCCGGAGTGGTGTTTGCCTACGATCGAAACACCTTCACCAACACGCTGCTCAGAAAGCAGGGCATCGAGGTCGTGACGATTGTGGGCGCGGAGCTCGGTCGCGGGCGCGGTGGCGGTCATTGCATGACCTGCCCGCTCATTCGCGAGGCGGCAGACTGAGTCGTCGCCGGGCAGCCGGCCGCGAAGCAGATCCGAAAAAAGGACCCGCTTCGCGGCCGGCCAGCGCGATCAGGCGTGGGCGGCGGGCGTAGCGCCGCTCGTGTCCCGCAGCGAGCCACGCTCCGCCATGCCGCTTTCGATGCTTGTTCTCCAGCTGTCCCAGCACTCGGCAATGCGTTTGAGCCGTGCGAGGTCGTCGCTGAGCTCGCTGCGAAGATCCTTGCGATACAGCTTTGCCATGGCGTCACCGATCACTCCGGCCGGCGGGCTGTAGCTCACCCGCACGTCCACGCCGGTGCGGTTGTCACCGAGACGCTCGAACCGGATGACGCCCGAGTGCTCAATAGTCGAGCCGGGCAGGGAGCGCCACGCGAGAATCTCGTTCGGCCGATACAGGGTGGTGGTCGAATCCCATTCGATGGTCGAGCCAGCCGGACCCTCGATCGCCCAGTGCGTGCGCCCGTTGCCATCCCGACGCACCTCCCGAATGTTCCGCATGAACATGGGGAAATTCTCCTGGGCGGCAAACAGCCCGAAGACCCGTTCGATGGGCGCGTTGATGACGAGCTCCTTCTGCACATCGATGACGCCGCGCCCGGGGCCCATTCGCGTCAGGGGCTTGTTGGCAGCACTGCGAAAGAGCAGGGCGCTGCCGCCAAGTCCCGCGAGTGCGCCGAGTGCCGTGCGTCGCCGGGCGGCGCTGCCGATCAGCGCGGCGCCAAGCACACCCATCAGCAGCCGCGCGGTCGGCGTCCACTGTTCCTGGCGCAGATTCAGGTTCTGCCGCCACGTGTCGCCTTGTGTGGGGGGCTTCATCTGGCGCTCCGGAATCTCGGCCGTATCGCGCTCGATCAGCTGATCGGAAACTTCGCGCACTCCCGGTGTGGCGCTCACCGCGCGAACGATGCGCTCGTGCTCCTCGCGGGCAACGTCACCGTGCAGCAGCACCCGGCCGTCACGAACGGCCACGCCAACTCCGGGCACCCGGGCCACGGCGCTGCGAACGGCGCTGCGCACTTTCCTGAGAAGCGCCTTGTCCGCATCGATCTCGCCACGCCAGGCGGTTTTCACTCTTTCCGCAAGACGTTTCGCGCGTGCTGAAAGGCCGCGACGCGTCTCGCCGGTGCCTTCGCGCAGCCGGCTTGCCGTAACGTCCATCCGTTCGCTCGCGCTCATGTCGCGCATGGGTGCTCTTGCGGGATTCAGGATGTAGCCCGCAGCCGCAATGACTGCAGCGCCAGCTGCCAAACGGACGAGTGCAGGATTCATGGCAGAGTTCCTCCCTCCACGGTGGTGACGATTCCGCGGCCGGCCGCGCTCGCGGGCCTGTCGCTCGGTGTTTTCTCAGTGCGCATGACCTCACCCTGCGTGTCCTTTCCCGGCGGCTTCAGCTCCGCGATGTGGCCTTCGTAGTAGCTCACCTGAACCCGATCACCCGGCCGCACCTCGTCGAAATTGCTGACGCTTGGCCATCGAGGATGACCGGGCTGCCTCCCTCGACCTGAAGCACAACGTGACGGTCGCTCTGACTGACCGCCTGGACCGTGCCCGTCGCCTTCTTCAGCGAAGCGGTCTTGAAAGGCTCGGGCGTCTCGCGCTCCGTGTCCTGACCAGGGACAAACGCGGGAACGACGCAAAATGCGCTGCGATGAGCACGATGAATTGTTTTCGGTCCATGGTACGCTCCTGCACACTGGACTCTCGGGCAACGCCTCTGTTGGCGCTGGCGGGCAAGTTCACAACGGATGCCAAATTGCCAAATCGGGGCATCGCGAACGCGTGGACCATGGCCCAATTGACGCGCACAGACGTCGAAGCGGATCTTGCCCCGCGCCCGTGCCGTCAAGCCCGCACCACAATTGGCCCTTCGTCCAACTCGCAACACTCATGCCGCGGGCGTTGATATCGCATTCTCTCGATAACGCACGCGTCCTGCGGGAATCCGTGCCCGTGACGTGCGGCTTGCGGCGGCACTTCGATTGCGAGGGCACGATCATGTCAGCCACAAAAGTCATGTGGCTCTGGGCAATCGCCCTGACGCTCGTCGCGGGCTGAGACGCCATGCCGAAGCGAGTTGGACACAGTGCGACGGTTCAATTCGGAGTCGTCCGCAGCACCGAACAGGTGGCGCTGGACTCGAAAGCCGCACAGGGTGCGCTTCTCGGCGGAACGCTCGGGCTGATCACCAGCGGCAACAACTCGCGAGCGGG
Source organism: Steroidobacteraceae bacterium (assembly GCA_019683695.1). Lineage (GTDB taxonomy): Bacteria > Pseudomonadota > Gammaproteobacteria > Steroidobacterales > Steroidobacteraceae > JADGHX01. The sequence goes on along the minus strand of JADGHX010000031.1, from coordinate 4,843 downwards.
CGGCGCGATTCAGGGCGCAACCGTGGGCGGAATCGCCGCCGCCGCGACTGCAGGAAACCGGAAAGGCACGGCTTATACCGTGGCGATGCTGGACGGTTCCTCCACACGCATCGTCTCGGACCAGCGCGAGATACACGAAGGCGACTGCGTCGCGATCGAGCGGAGCGGGAGCTCGGCGAACATCAGAAGAGCGGCACCGAGTTACTGCGACCCGGCGAACGCAAAGGCCATCCAGGAGGTGGATCCCGCCATTCGCACCGCTGCGGCCGAGTGTCAAAGTGCGAAGCGGGAGCTTGCGGAGGCGAGCAGTGATGCGGAGGTGGACCTCGCCGCGCGCAAGATCGAGCTGTTGTGTTACGACTGAATCCATCGAAAAGGCCGCCGACGAGACTCCCCGCGCGAAGGCGTCGCTATCGCTGTCTCGAGGTGTGAGGGATCCCGGCGAGTCCGTGGGCTTTGTCTGGCTGAAGATTCAACACGCAGCGAGGCGCGCCTTTGCGAAGTTGTCGAAGGGCACGCCGCGCGGAACTGGTGTGTGGAGTCTGCTGCACGCCGCATGGCGCGAGTACCAACGTGACTACGCGCGGTACTTCGCCGTTGCGACGGTGTATTACGCGCTCGTTGCACTTGTGCCGCTGCTCTTGCTGCTGCTTGCCGTGCTCGGTCTGGCGCTGCGGCTTTCCGACTTCGCCGCTGCCGCCGCATTGCAAGTGCTTCACGCGGTGGAGACGGGCTTCGGTGCCTCCCTGCGGGTGACGGTCGAGCAGTTGTTCGACCGTCTGCGCGCCGGGTCGGTGATTGCCACAGTCGTCAGCCTCGTCGGTCTGCTGCTCACGGCATCCTCGCTGTTTCACCATCTGCGAATGATGTTCCGGGCAATCTGGAAACATGAGGCCCCGCTCGCTTCCGGGCCGATGATCAGAGCGGTGTGGGCGACGTTCCTCGAGAAAGTGCTGGCTTTCGCCATGCTGCTGGCGACTGGTGCGCTGTTGCTGCTGGCGGTGGTGCTGATCGGAGCGATTCACTGGGTTGCTATTCGTGCGGGCCGGATACCGTGGCTCACCCAGCCAGCGTCGATACTGCTCGCGATGGTGGGGCCGCTGATCGTGGCGCCGGTGACCTTTGCGCTGATCTTTCGATATGTCCCTCCCGTGAGAGTGCCGTGGCGCCACGTGTGGCTCGCGTCCGTGTTGTGTGCAGGAGCGTGGGCGGTCGGCGCAGAAGTGCTGGCGCTGTATGGCGTGAGCTTCGGGCGGAATCTCGGCGCGTACGGTGCGCTCGGCGGCGTGCTCGTGATCATGCTCTGGATGAAGATGATCGCGCAGGCACTGTTCTTCGGAGCGGAGCTGTGCAAGGTGTCTGCCGGGCGAGAGCGAGTGGCCTGACGCCCCCCTTAGCGCCGCACTCAGCCTGTGTGTATCGCCAGCGCGCGACTCGCGATCCAACCCGCGATGCAGAGCGCTCCCAGCCACACGAGAAAGGCCCACCACGCGCCAAGAAGCATGAGTGCGACGCCGGGCACGGGCACCAGCACGCCGAGCAGCCGGCGAACACGTGCAGACAGGGGAGATGGGCTGAATCGAGCGTGGGCGGACGCGAGATTCCGCAATCGCTTCGGATCACGCCGCGCCAGCACGGCAATGAAGCTAGTGCTGAGCAGAATTGCAGGAACGCTCAGGAACATCATGTCGCCTGAGGTTCCGACTTGATTTGTCCCTCGACGCGCGTCGGAAGAGCCATTCGTACCCTGCGCCCGAGTGCCACCCACAGGCTCGCCACGCCCACAATCATCAAAGCCGCGTCCACGCACGGCACAGCGGCGATCCCATGCTCCAGAGCCTGCATCCATCCCAACCCGCCAGTTGCGAGGCGGACAACGGGCAAACCCAGAAGCGCAATGCCGGTGGCGGCGAGGAGCCTGCGACGCAACCGATCCATGTCGCGCGTTGTGACAGCGGCTACTGCGGTGAGAGCCGCGACGGTGAGAAACGCAACTCCCTGCGAAGTTGCGGCGGGAATATCCGAATCGCGCAAGATGAAGAACGCGTAAGGCGCACACACGAGTGCGAGCGGCAACCCGTAGCCGACGTAGTGAATGAAACGCGCCATCCGCCGCCACGCCGGCTGCTCTTCCCGCCGCTTCGCCCACAGCAGCATGCCGGTCAGCGTCACGTACGCGCCGGTGAATCCCAGACCGACCCAGACGGCCTTTGAGAGAGCGCCGCCGAAGTTTCCGAAGTGCAGCGGATACATCAACCCGACGAGCGACGCGCCGACCGACGGCCGCGTCCCCATGGGGGGCGCCTCGCGTATGAACGTGCCTGTTGGGCCGTCGTATACGTAGCTCGAGTACACCAGCTCGTCGGCGGGCAGCTCGGTGTAGACCGTCGCCATGGAATCCGCGCGCCCGTAGTGGGTGATGCTGAGGAAGTTCGGCTCGGCGTTGCTGCGCGAACGCGCGTCCGCGAGGATCGCGTCGACATTCGTCAGGCGCGCCGGGCGCGGGTCTTCCGCGCGCGGAGCGCCGGAGAGCGTCTCGAACAAGGCTTGCTGATCGCCCCCGAACTTCACCATCGCGAGAGCGGGAAGGCCGACACTCGTGGCGAAGCTGAAGAAGCTTCCCGTGAACGCCAGGATGAACGCGAACGGAAGATTCCAGGATCCCGCGACGACGTGCACGTCACGCCGGCGCAGAACGGCATCGCGCCCGAGCCGCATCGTGAAGAGGTCCCGAAGCAGATGGCGATGAATGACGAGGCCGGTGACGGCGGCGACCATCATGGCGAGCCCCAGCACGCCGGTCACGAACAGTCCCCACGGGTCCGGGATGTGCAGCCGCACGTGCAGGTTCACGAGAAAATCCGCCACGCCGGTGGAGGCGCGCTGCGCCTCGATCTCTTCGAGCCAGCCTTCGCGCCGGTCGAGCGGCGCGAAGCTCACGGGGTCCAGCTCGAACTCGACACCGCGCTCCGTCGGCCGGCCATCCGGGCCGTTCTCGTGGCGATGAAAGAGAAGATTCAGGCGGCCGCCGGCGCCGCGATAGACGGCAACTTCCTCATGAAACTGCGGGTCCACCTCGTTTGCGAGCCGGCGTATCGCGTCGTCCAGGCCCGGCGGCAAATCCGCAGAGACCGTCGCATGCGGTAGCGGGCTGGCCCAATCGTTGAGCTCCGAAGCGAACACGGCCGCGACGCCTGTGCAGATGACTGCGTAGAGCAGCAACCCCAGCAGCACGCCGGACCATCCGTGGATGGCAAGCAGGGTCTTCGTCTCGTGTCGTGGCAGTTTGAACATGCGAAGACCCGCTCAACGAATCAGGTGCAGAGACAGCAAAAGCCCATTCACCACTGCCAGGGCACCGATGATCGCGTAAGCACGCCCCAGCTTCCTGTCAAGACAGGCGTACAGAAACAGCGCCGACCACAGGAGTGGAAACAGCACGATCGGCAGCACCAGATTGTTGATCTGCGCAGCGCCCGGCGGAACCCACAATGCGCCGCCGGCCATAATGAGACACGCGGCGACCAGGGCTAACGGACCGGCCAGAAGGCCGCGCATCCACGCGCGCAGCCTGCCACCTTGTTGCGCTGGAAGCTTCGGCTGCCGATGAGTCATCGCGTTCTGCTGAGTGCAAAAGAATGCACCGCCGTCCTGGTCCGCGAGATCAGGTACAGCGGCTCCGTTCGGCTCCCGCGTGAAGGAGCGCGCTTCCGCACGCACGGATTCGGCGTGTGCAGGCTGATCCGACATGCGAATGATGCGGCCCGTGCGCCGCATGTGTTGCGCGGGTGTTCTCCGAAGGACATGTGGACGGATGCTTTCAGCCGGCACGGCGCCCGTGCGCCGGATGAGAACTTAATGCAAATGCGAACGAGTCGCAACGGGACCGGGCAGCCCGACCGCACCGGGATCCGGGCAAGACTCCGCACGCAGGAAATCGGCCTTGGCAGGAAATCGGCCTTGGGGGAGGAGACCGGGGCTCGCGGATCGTGTCGACGTCGTGCGATCGGCGCGCTGTACGATGCTCCCGGGCAAGCAGTGGCGATGTCGTGTAGTCGAGCCCCGGAAGAGCAGGCCGGCACGTGGTTTGGGGTTTTGGGACTCGGGCTTGCTGGGCGCGAGGAGAGGCGGCGGCGGGTGGCCGAGCCCTGCATCTTCCCAGGCTAATGGGAATCGAGAACGTGCCGGATCCCGCGACATCGTCGAGCGCCAGGAACGCACGGGAATCCATCAAGGTGATGGTCCAGCCGCCCAGCCGCAGGCAGGCGACATGGGCATGAGGAGGACACTCCCATGAGTCTCATCTTTATAACAGGCTCCGCAGATGGGCTCGGGCTGGCGGCCGCTCGCACCCTGATGGATAAGGGGCACGCGGTGGTCCTGCATGCGCGGTCCGCGGCGCGGGCCGGGGCGTTCGCCGAGTTGGCACCGCGTTCGGCCGGAGTCGTCATCGGGGATCTCCGCCGCGCGAGCGAAACGCGCTCGATTGCGGAGCAGGTGAACAAGATCGGGCGGATGGACGCCGTCATTCACAATGCCGGGATCTATCTTGTGCCGGATCGCGGCAACACACCCGAGGCCCACGCCACCGTGCTGGCGGTGAATACGCTCGCGCCATACATGCTGACGGCGTTGATCGAGCGCCCGCATCGCCTGATCTATCTCAGCAGCGGATTGCATAGGCAAGCGAGCAGCTCACTGCGCGATATCGATTGGACCGAGCGTCGCTGGAATCCGAACACGGCGTATGCGGAGAGCAAGCTCTACCTGACGGCACTGGCATTTGCCGTCGCACGACGCTGGCCTGCCGTACTCAGCAACGTGGTCGATCCAGGGTGGGTGC
>JADGHX010000198.1 GCA_019683695.1 Steroidobacteraceae bacterium | reverse complement strand
GGCACCGGGCTGAACGGTGTCGGTGGCACTGGCCTCAACGGCGTGGGTGGCACCGGGCTGAACGGTGTCGGTGGCACTGGCCTCAACGGCGTGGGTGGCACCGGGCTGAACGGTGTCGGTGGCACTGGCCTCAACGGCGTGGGTGGCACTGGCCTCAATGGCGTGGGTGGCACCGGGCTCAACGGTGTCGGCGGCACTGGCCTCAATGGCGTGGGTGGCACCGGGCTTAACGGTGTCGGCGGCACCGGGCTCAATGGCGTGGGTGGCACCGGGCTTAACGGTGTCGGTGGCACCGGGCTCAATGGCGTGGGTGGCACTGGCCTCAACGGTGTCGGCGGCACCGGGCTCAATGGCGTGGGTGGCACCGGCCTCAACGGCGTGGGTGGCACTGGCCTCAATGGCGTGGGTGGCACCGGGCTCAACGGTGTCGGCGGCACTGGGCTCAATGGCGTGGGTGGCACCGGGCTCAACGGTGTCGGTGGCACTGGCCTCAATGGCGTCGGTGGCACCGGGCTTAACGGTGTCGGTGGCACCGGGCTCAATGGCGTGGGTGGCACCGGGCTCAACGGTGTCGGCGGCACTGGCCTCAATGGCGTGGGTGGCACCGGACTCAACGGTGTCGGTGGCACTGGCCTCAATGGCGTCGGTGGCGCCGGACTCAACGGTGTCGGTGGCACCGGGCTCAATGGCGTGGGTGGCACCGGACTCAACGGTGTCGGTGGCACCGGGCTCAATGGCGTGGGTGGCACCGGACTCAACGGTGTCGGTGGCACTGGCCTCAATGGCGTCGGTGGCACCGGCCTGAACTAGGGTCCGTCCGGACAGTCACGCGAGCACTGTTCGAATGCGCTGCGTACCTACACGCAGCGCACTGCGGCCAGTTCCGCAGACTCCCTCACTCCTGCATACGCAAGCTGTCCTGCCCTTGCGTCCTCTTCCGAGTTTCTATAACAAGCCCGCGGGCTTCTGAGGCTACGAGCTCAGACGCATCTGTTCGCATGGAAGAAACAAGAATGGAGGGGCCGTGGGCAAGCAGACGAAAACACGGATAAGCGCCAAACGAGCCGAGGCGCTGTTCTTCCCGATCGCTGCATTCCTTTTATCAGGTGGCCTGAGCAAGGTTGCCGCTCTGCGCAGCCTTGGCACCGCGATGGCGAAAGCGCAAAAGCATGTTTGTAGACGTGTGGAACACATCGGCCATCCAACGCACTATGCCGATGTTGTGGCGTCGTGGACTCACGACCCTCGCTTCATTGATCACGACGGCCAGCCGCGCCGGCTCCCTTTCGAAGGTAAGTATGGGTTTGCGAGCCTCGTCAGGAGCGTTAGTCCAACTTTGGATGCACGATCCGTGCTTACGGTTCTGAGGCGATATGGGAACGTTCGCGCAACGCGGGACGGCTATTACGTGCTCGCTAGGCCGTTCTTCTTTACGAGCAGTCGAAGCAGTCTGGCATTTGAGCCCCTCGCCTACTTCCTATCCGACGCGAGTGCGACATTGGCAAGAATCCTGACGAGGACAAATGGGGCCAAGTCACCCGAACTCTTCTGGAGGAAAGTTGAGAGTACCGGGTTGAGCGCGAAAGCTGCACGGGATTTCACGTCATTTGTTCGAGAACGAAGCTTGGATTTTCTTGAGGAGCTGGATGATTGGCTTGAGGCCCATCGTCCTAAGAGAGCACCGGCGAACACAGCGCGACGTCGCGACGCTTCCCGGAGAGTTGGTCTCGGGTTGTTCTCGATTTATTCGGATCCTGAGCCGAACCTCTGGCAGGGTCGGCGTCGATAGAAATTGCGTCGCCAAACGTGACTAAGAAGGCAGCAGAGCAGCCAGGGGTGGAGCTCGTAAGCGCACTTGCCGAAATGCTTGTGCCAATCTCGCGTGCTCTGCTCAGCAGGGATTCTGGAGTCGGTATTCTCCTGCTGGCCGCAAAGCTTTCCTACATCAGGGCCGCGCTACAAAGCACAGCTCCAAAGGGCACGCGAATCAATATATCGCGTCTGTCCGTAGCAACCGGTATGACGAGGAAAGAAGTCGCGGCGCTTCTCCGAGCAACGCTTGCGCCTGATGGGGTACCACAGCCCCGGCCCACTTCCGAACAACGGGCACTTAGGGTGATTCGAGGTTGGCGGTCAGACCCACTGTTCACGACGCCTGCCGGGCGCCCAGCCGCCCTTGAGCTACGTGGAGGAGGGCACACGTTCACTGCTCTCGTCCGCGCCTACGCAGGAGATGTCACTCCGGCGTCGGTGCTGAAGGAGCTTGAACGTATTCGCGCAGTCACAAGGAGCCGCGATGGCAAGCTGAAGCTCAAATCAAAGTCTGCGCTCGTCACGAAATCGCACAATCACATCAATGAACTTGCACGCAGGATTCGAGATTTCGCGGAAGCGGCAGTCGGTTCATTCGAAGCGGGAAACGAACCCGTCTACTTCGGGTTTCGCAGCGCTCGTGTACGTACTCCCGTCCAGGTGGCACTATTCAAACGCACCTTTGCACGACGCGCAGCGCTTTTGCTGGCCGGATTCGACGACTGGAGTGCTCGCCAAGCGGTGTCATCGTATGGTCGCAGAGACCGCCGAGCGATATCTTCGAAAGAAGTGGGCGTAGGCGTTTACGTTATACAACGTGATTCCGGACGTCGTCGCTAGTCCGAGACCGCACGCACTTTCAGCTGGAAGATTCGCGTGTCGTACGCACCAGCTCATCCCTCAACGCCCTCCTCAAAATCTTCCCCACATTCGTCTTCGGCAGCTCCGAGCGGAAGTACACGTGCTTCGGGATCTTGTACGCCGTCAGGTACTGCCGGGCGTAGTCGATGAGCTCGCGCTCGGTGAGGTTCGGGTCCTTGCGGACGATGAAGGCGGCGACGACTTCGCCGGAGTGCTCGTCGGGTTGCGCCACGGCCGCGGCTTCGAGCACGCCGGGGTGGCCGGCGAGCACGGCTTCGACTTCGTTCGGGTACACGTTGAATCCGGAGACGAGGATCATGTCCTTCTTGCGATCCTCGATGTACACGTAGCCGCGTTCGTCCATGTGGCCGATGTCGCCTGTGCGCAGCCAGCCGCCGGGGAGCATCACCTTTTGCGTCTCGTCCGGGCGCTTCCAGTAGCCCGCCATCACCTGCGGGCCGCGCACGCAGATCTCACCCACTTCGTTCACGCCGAGGAACTCGCCGTTGTCGTTCACGATGCCGATCTCGGTGGAGGGAATCGGCAGACCGATCGAGCCGTTGAAGTCCTCGTACGGCGGATTGATGCAGGCCGCGGGTGAGGTTTCGGTGAGCCCCCACGCCTGCGTGAGCGGCTTGCCCGTCACCTGCTTCCAGCGTTCCGCAACGGAGGCCTGCACGGCCATGCCGCCGCCCAGACTCACGATCAGCCGGCTGAAGTCCAGCCGATCGAATCCGGGCGTATGGAGCAGGGCATTGAACAGCGTGTTCACACCGCTGATGAACGTGAACGGGTATTTCCGCAGCTCCGCAACGAACGCCGGAAAGTCCCGCGGATTGGTGATCAGCACGTTCTGCCACCCGAGCCGCATGAAAAGCAGCGCGTTCGCCGTGAGCGCGAAGATGTGATAGAGCGGCAGCGGCGCGATGGCGATGCCCGGCTCCTTCGGGAACGTGGGCGCGATCCACGCCTCCGCCTGAACCACGTTCGCCACGACATTGCCATGCGTGAGCATGGCGCCCTTCGAGACGCCCGTTGTGCCACCCGTGTATTGCAGGAACGCGAGGTCGCCGTGCTCCACGGCGACCGGCTTCAGTGTCATCTTCCGCCCCGCGGCGAGCGCGTCGCGGAAGTTCACCGCACCGGGAATGTTCCAGGGCTTCACCTGCTTGCGCCGGTGCCGCACGACGAAGTTCACGATCCAGGACTTCGGCCAGCCCAGCAGATCGCCCACCGCCGTCACCACAACCTTCCGCACTTGTGTGCGGGCGATCACCTCCTGCAACGTGTGCGCGAAGTTTTCCAGAATGACGATGGCCTTCGCGCCCGAATCCCCGAGCTGGTGTTCCAGCTCGCGCGTCGTGTACAGCGGGTTGGTGTTCACCACCACGAGCCCGGCGCGCAGCGCGCCGAACATGGCGATCGGGTACTGCAGCACGTTCGGCATCATGATCGCGACGCGATCGCCCTTCACGAGCCCGCATTCGCTCTGCAGCCACGCCGCAAAGTCCCGCGTCAGCTCGTCCAGCTCGCAGTAGGTGATGGCTCGCCCCATCTGCACGTAGGCAACACGATCCGCGTACTTGCGAAAGCTCTGCTCCGCAATGTCCACGAGCGAGCGGTAGATGCTCGGGTCGATCTCCGCGGGAACGCCGGGCGGATAGGACTTCAGCCAGATCTTCTCCATCAATTCCCCTCAATTTTTCTGCAGCAAGGGCTCGAGGTGCGGCCACACCGTGTCGAGCAATGCGGGCTGCGCCTGCGCAGTCGGATGCAGCCCGTCGGCCTGCATCAGGGGCGCTTTCAACGCGACGGTCTCCAGCAGAAACGGCACGAGCGCCACGCCACGGTCCTCGGCGATCTCGCGATACATGCGCGTGAAGTCATTCGTGTATCGCGGGCCGTAGTTGGGCGGCAGGCGCATGCCAATCAGCAGAACCTTTGCGCCCGCCTGCTGGGCGGTCGCCACGATCTTCGCAAGGTTTTCCCGCGTTTGCGCAACCGGCAGCCCGCGCAACCCGTCGTTCGCGCCGAGCTCCACGATGACCACCGAGGGCTTGTGCAGCTCGAGTGCACGCGGCAGCCGCTGCAGCCCTCCGCCGGAGGTCTCGCCGCTCACGCTGGCGTTCACGACCCGGTACTCGTACCCTTCCGTCTGCAGTCGCTTCTCCAGCAAGGCGACCCAACCCTGCGCGGGCCTGATGCCATATCCGGCACTCAGGCTGTCGCCAAGCACGAGGACCGTACGATTGGACGCGGCTGCCGCGCCATTGAACGCGATGAGCAACCAGCAAACGGCGAGCGCGCCTGCGCCGAAAACTCGCGACATCGTTCTCAAGGCTGAAGACCTCACCAAGCAGGTTAACAGTCCGGAAGGTTTGCTGACCATCGTTCGCTCGGTTTCGTTCGACATCGCCTCCGGCGAACGGGTCGCCATCGTCGGGGCCTCGGGCGCCGGCAAATCCACGCTGCTCGCCCTGCTCGCGGGGCTCGACACGCCCACCTCCGGCAAGGTCTGGCTGGCCGGCACGGATCTCACCGGCCTGGACGAAGACGGCCGCGCGAAGCTGCGCGCGCAGCGGGTGGGGTTCGTGTTCCAGTCGTTCCATCTCGTGCCCGCCCTCACGGCGCTCGAAAACGTGATGCTGCCTCTGGAGCTCGCCGGCCGGCCGGACGCGCGCCGCACGGCGCGGGAGGCGCTCGATCGCGTCGGCCTTCGGGCGCGCACCAGCCATTATCCGCGGCAGCTTTCGGGCGGCGAGCAGCAGCGCGTGGCGCTCGCGCGCGCCTTCGTCACGGAACCTGCGGTTCTGTTCGCGGACGAGCCCACCGGCAATCTGGACACCGTCACTGGCTCGCGCATCGGTGAGCTGCTGTTCGAGTTGAATGCAACCTTCCGAACCACGCTGGTGCTCGTCACTCACGATAACGCCTTGGCGGCGCGCTGCGGCCGGGTCCTGCGCATGGAGGCGGGAGGGCTCGTCGCGTGACCCGCGCGCTCGCCATCGCCCTTCGAACGCTGGCGCGCGAATGGCGGTCCGGTGAGCTCGGGGTGCTCATGCTCGCGCTCACCGTGGCGGTGGCGGCGCTCACGGGTGTGGGCTTTCTCGTCGGGCGCGTGGCGACGGCGGTCGATTTGCAGGCCGCCGAAGTGCTCGCTGCGGACCTGCGCCTCGGCTCACCGCAGCCCATCTCCGATAAGTACGTGGAGGAAGCCACACGTCGCGGTGTGCGCACCGCGCGCGCCATGGCGCTCCTCAGCGTGGTGTTCCACGGCGAGGAAAGTCAGCTCACGAATCTGCGCGCGGTGAGTGCCGGCTACCCGCTTCGAGGGCAGGTGTTCGTCGCCAACGAGCCTTTTGCGCCCGGTGAGCCGGCACACGGTATCCCCGGCCCGGGCGAGGTGTGGCCGGACTCGCGGCTGCTCGCGGCCGTGAACGCGAGTGTCGGGTCGCAGCTCACCATTGGCTCGGCCACATTCCGCGTCACGCGTGTGCTCATCTCGCGCCCGGACCAGGGCGGCACGTTCGCCGACCTCGCTCCGAGCCTCCTCATGAACATCGCGGATATTCCCGCCACGCAGCTGATTCAGCCGGGCAGCCGGGTGAGCTACCGCGTGCTGTTCGCAGGCGAGCGCGATCGCATAGACGAGCTGAAGGCGTGGATCCTGGCGAACAAGTTGCGCAGCGAGCGCCTGCTCGACATCACGCAGGAAAGCCCGCAGATCAAGAGCGCGGTGGACCGGGCGGGCCGCTTTCTGAGTCTGGCCAGCCTCGTCAGCGTGCTCCTGTGTGCCATCGCCGTTGCGATGTCTGCCCGGCGTTACGTGCAGCGGCATCTGGATTCCGTGGCGTTGATGAAAACGCTCGGGGCTACGCGCGCGTTCACGCTCAGCGTCAGCATCCTTCAGTTGCTGGTGATTGCCGTCGCGGCAACGGTCATCGGTTCCGCCGTCGGCTACTTCGCCCAGGAGTGGCTCGCGCGCACGATTCGCGGCCTTCTCAACTCGGATCTTCCGCCGGCGGATGCGAAGCCGCTTCTCGTCGGGCTCATCACGGCCGTGGCCGTCATCGCAGGGTTCGCATTGCCGCCGCTGCTGCAGCTCTCGCGTGTGCCCACCATTCGGGTGCTGCGCAGGGATGTGGGGCCGCCGCCGCCCTTGGTGTTGCTCGCGTTCGGGCCGGCGATCGCGGCAGTCGTGTGCCTCATCTATTGGGTGGTGCGCGATGGAGTGCTGTTCATGGGCTTCACGATCGGGCTCGTGGCGTTTCTTGCACTTCTTGCGGCCGCTGGTGGGGCGCTTGTGGCGCTCGCGGGGCGCTTGCGCGGCAGCGTCGGGGTTGCGTGGCGTTACGGCGTGGCCAATCTGAGCCGGCGCCGCGCGGAAAGCCTCGTGCAGATCGTGGCGTTCGGGACGGGCATCATGGTGCTGCTGCTGCTCGGCCTCGTCCGGAACGATCTGGAGCGGGACTGGCGCATCAGTCTTCCCCCGAATCTGCCGAACTACTTCTTCGTCAACATCCCCCCGGACGAACGCGACGCGTTCATCAATGCGCTGCGCGAGCGCGGCGGCCAGCCCTCGCGCGTGCTGCCCATGATTCGCGGGCGCATGACCGCCATCAACGGCCGGCCGATCGAGTCCCTGCGCTTCAACAACGAAGAAGGCGAAGGCGACGCGCAACGCGAGCAGAACCTGTCGTGGGCCGCGGAGCTCGGCCCGGACAATCGGGTCGTGGCCGGCCGATGGTGGGGTCCGGAGGATGTCGGCAAGCCACTCGTGTCACTCGCGACGGAGTTCCAGGAATCTCTCGGCGTGAAGGTGGGCGACACGCTCACGTTCGATGTGGCCGGCGAGACGTTCGAGGTCACCATCGCGAACTTCCGCAAGGTGAAGTGGGACAGCTTCCAGCCGAACTTCTTCATCGTCTTCGCGCCCGGCATCCTCGAGCACGTCACGGGCACCTACATGACCAGCGTGCACTTCGCGCCGGGGCAGGCCCGTTCGCTGGCATCGCTCGCGCGACGGTTCCCGAGCGTCTCCATCTTCGACATCGAGGATCTGCTGGATCGAGTGCGCTCGGTATTCGACAAGGCGGTGCTTGCCGTGCAGAGCGTCTTCTTCTTCACGCTCTTCGCCGGCCTCACCGTGATGATGGCGGCCGTGCAGGCGAGCCGCGACGAGCGCCGTTACGAAAGCGCCATGCTTCGCACGCTCGGCGCCAGCCGGGCCACGGTGCTGAAAGGCGTGCTTGCCGAGTTTGCCACCCTCGGGTTTCTCTCCGGCCTGCTTGCGGCGCTGGGTGCCTCCATCGGTGGATACTTCGTGGCGACGCGCGTGCTGGAAATGAGCTACGGCTTTGACGAGCGCGTGTGGCTCACGGGCGCATTCGGTGGTGCGCTGCTGGTTGCGTTCAGCGGCTGGCTTGCCACACGTTCGGTGATCAATCATCCGCCCGTGACAACCTTGCGGGCGGGCTGACGTCCGCTACCGCACGACGCCGATCGTCACCCAGGCCTCCGGCACGGGCTCGCCCTTCCAGGTCAGGCCCTCAATGGAGAACTGATAATTCCCCGGCCCGAGCGCGGAGCTGTTCAGTGCCACGCGGACGTGACCGTTCGAGTCCTTCTGCAGGTTGTGCAGAATGGCGACGCGTCCCTGGTCGATGCGATCGATGGTGATGCGGAAGCTGCGGTAGCGGGACTTCGAGAGATCGATCTTCAGGTCCGCGAGCTGCGTTTCCCCGCCACCGATCACGACGGCCGGGGTGTTGGATCCGCCTTTGAAGCTCGGAAGCAGGCGGATCTCGCGAGTCCTCGTTGCGGGTTCGAGCGGCTGCTCCGCGATGCGCGCCTCCAGTTGGGAGATGCGCTGACTCTTCTCGGAGCTCCCGCTCCACACGAGGCCGAGCGCAATGGCGAGAGCGATGACACCGGCGCCGAGGCTCAAGGGCACGACCGGCTTTTCCCAGAACTTGCGCGGCTCTTCCTGCCAGGGTTCGGGCTTGCCCGCCGCTTCCAGCAGGCGCAGGCCCGCATTCACCCGCTCCGGCAGGCCCAGCTCATCGAGCAGCTCCGGATGCTCGCGACAGAAGCGCTCGAACTCCGTGGCGCCCTTGATCGGCAGGCGGCCGGAAATGTAGCGCTCCACGATCTGATTGCGCGCGATGAAGTCCCGGTCCATGGTCGGTGCACTGGGCGGTGGCGCAGCAGGGGCGCGCGCCGGTGCGGCCGGGGCCGTCGAGGTGCCCAGAATGATGGGCGCGATCGCCGCGTCGGGCCCTTCCTCGTCGGCCCGCGCCGGGCGCGCAGCGGCACCCGAGGTGCGGCTGGCCGATGCGGGAGGCGCAGGCATCTCGGGTCCGATTTCGTTCAGGGGCTCGAGCGGCTCGAGGGGGTCCAGGGGTTCCAGGGGAACGCGGGACGCAGCATCGATCATTCGGGTCTTCTCAGTGGCTT
>JADGHX010000197.1 GCA_019683695.1 Steroidobacteraceae bacterium | reverse complement strand
CCCGCGGAACCCCCGCCGCCCGCGCCACCGCCGCCGGGTGGTCCAAGCGGCCTCGATGAACGCCCGTCGAACACCACCTGTCTGGCGGGAGAACAGCCGACGTTCGCCACATCCGTTTCGGCTGCGCGTCTGTTTCCGAGCCTCACATTCCAGGGCCCGCTCGCGATGGTTCAGGCGCCGGGCGATGCCTCGAAGTGGTACATCGTCGAGAAGCGAGGCGTTGTGCGAGTGGTCGACAATGTGGCGAATCCCACTTCCGCCGCCACGTTCGTGGACCTGCAGGATCGCGTAAATGCCGAGGCATACGAGTCCGGCCTTCTCGGTATGGCGTTCGATCCGAACTACGCGACGAACCGGCGCGTGTACCTCTCGTACACCGCGGATCCCACCGTGGCCGGTGCGGTCTTCGAGTCCCGCATTTCGCGGTTCATCGTCTCGGGCGGTGTGATCGATCCGGCGAGCGAAGTGAAGCTGCTGACGATTGCTCAGCCCTTCGCGAACCACAACGGCGGCCAGATCGCGTTCGGGCCAGACGGCATGCTGTACGCCGGGTTCGGCGATGGTGGCAGCGGAGGCGATCCTCAGAACAACGCGCAAAATCGCAGCAACCTGCTCGGCAAGGTTCTGCGGCTCGACGTGAGTGCCGGCGGGCCATACGTCATCCCACCGGACAACCCGTTCGCCGGTGCGGGCAGTGCCCGCTGCGAAACCGGTGTGTCCCCCGGCGGTGAGCTCTGCGGTGAAATCTACGCCTACGGCCTGCGCAACCCCTGGCGGTGGAGCTTCGATCGAGCCGCGGCCACTCCCGACATGTGGCTGGGCGATGTGGGGCAGGGGGAGTGGGAAGAGGTGGACCGCATCCGGCCCGGCGGCAACTACGGCTGGCGGTTTCGCGAAGGTGCTCACTGCTATTCGCCGTCTGCGAACTGCCCCACGACTGCGGATGGCGTACCGCTGATCGACCCCGTTGCCGAGTATTCGCACAGTGTGGGCAACTCCATCACCGGCGGTTACGTCTATCGAGGCTCGGCGATCGCCTCGCTCGTCGGCCGTTACGTGTTCGCGGATTTCGGCGCGGGCGACATCTTCGTGTTGGTGCCGAATGCTTCCGGCGTGCTCGAGCGGCAGCTCCTCCTGAATACCAACGAGGCCATCAGCTCCTTCGCGGAAGGGCACGACGGAGAGTTGTACTTCACGGATCTGGACGGCGGTGAGCTCTTCAAGCTCGTTCCGGCGACCGGCGCTCCGCCCGCGAGCACCGTGCCTTCGCTGCTCTCGCAGACCGGCTGTGTAGACCCGGCGAACCCCACGCAACCCGCCGCGGGGCTCATCCCCTATGCGCCCGTTGCCCCGTTCTGGTCCGACGGTGCAGACAAGTTGCGCTGGATGGCGCTGCCCGATGGGCAGCGGATTACGGTGGCCGCTGATGGCGACTGGAGTTTTCCTGCCGGCACGGTGCTGATGAAGAACTTCATGCTGAACGGCGCGCTCATCGAGACGCGCCTGTTCATGCGGCACACGGACACGGGCAACTGGGCCGGCTATACGTATCGCTGGGACGACGCGCAGTCGGATGCCACACTCGTGAGCGGCGGGCTCGTGGCTGAAGTCGGTCCGGCGGGCGCGCGGCAGCTCTGGACGTATCCCGGCGAATCAGAATGCCTGCAGTGTCACACGAGCGCAGCAGGTGGGTCGCTCGGCCTGGAGACGCGGCAGCTCAATTCCACGATCACGTATCCCGCCACGGGGCGCACCGCGAACCAGCTCACCACACTCGAGTCGATCGGTCTGTTCTCGGCTGCATTACCTGTGCAGCCGGCGTATGTGGACCCGAATGATCCGAGCCAACCTCTGGCCGAGCGGGCGCGCACGTATCTCCACACGAACTGCTCGCATTGCCATCGGCCGGGCGGCACGACGCAGGCAAATCTGGATCTTCGCTACGCCACCGCCATCGGCTCCACGAACGCATGCAATGTTCCGCCTCAGAAAGGGAACATGGGCGTGGCCGATGCGCGCATCCTCGCGCCCGGCGATCCGGCCCGCTCCGTTCTCTGGTTGCGCATGACTCGTCGCGATGCGCAGGGCATGCCTCCTCTTGGCAGTCACATCGTCGACTCGGGCGGAGCCACGCTCATCCAGCAATGGATCAGCGGCATGAATGCGGCCTGCGAATAGCTGCCTCCTTTGCAGTGTCGGCACGCTGGGCTGTGAAGTAAGACTTTCCTGCCCGGAAGCGATCCACGCCTGCTGCGAAAGGTAAGACTTTCCCGCCGGGGCAGAAGTCAGGTCCCACCGGCCGTCTTTGCAAGGTGTATCGATCTTCGCGCGCCCCGCTTGCGACAAGAAGTGCGGTGGGCACGGCCCGTGCTGTCGCTGCAGACCTCGATGCGAGCGGGTGGGGCTTCGGTTCGCGGCGAAGCTGTCGGCATGTCTCCGCCGGCCACGGCCGGGCCATCTTGGTCGGCAGCGAGCCGCTTTCCCGATGACCAAGCGTCGTTCCACGGACTCGCCGCAGTTGATGGATAGGATCAAGGGAGCCCCGTGATGCCGCACACACGCTGGGAATCTCACGGAAAGAACCGTCTCCTCCTGCGCTGCGTGGCCGGTGCGGCGTGCACCTATCTGCTCGTGGCGCCGCCGACGCCTTCGCAGTCGGCCCCGCCCTCTACCGGGCCCGGTCTCGATACACGGCCCGACAACACTACGTGTATCGCAACTGTTCAGCCGCGTGCGAATGCGTCCGTCGCTTCGCAGCGCATCTTTCAGGAGATCACCTTTCAGGGCCCTGTGGGGATGGTGCAGCCACCGGGCGATGACTCGAAGTGGTATGTCGTCGAGAAGCGCGGCGTTGTGAAGTTGGTCGACACTGCCTCGGGCACGGCAACGTCGTCCACGGCCATCGACCTCCGGAACCGAGTGAACGCGAGGACTCAGGAGGCTGGCCTCTTCAGCATGGCCTTCGACCCGGCGTATCCCACGAACCGGCGCGTGTACCTCTCATACACCGCGAATCCCACCGTGACCGGATCGGTGCTGGAATCCCGCATCTCCCGATTCACGTTGCGTGAGGACGGCACGATCGATCCCGCAAGCGAATCCATCCTGCTCACGCTCGCGCAACCTCATCGCATTCACAACGGCGGCAACATTGCGTTTGGGCCGGACGGCATGCTGTACGCCGGTTTCGGTGATGGCGGTCCCGTGGGGGATCCACGAAACAACGCGCAAACGCTCACGAATCTCTTCGGCAAGCTCGTGCGAATCGATGTGCGTGGCGAAGGAGGGTACGCCGTGCCGCCCGACAACCCGTTCGCGGGCCCTGCAAGCACGGAATGCAGAGGCGGCGCGTCGACGAATGGTGCGGTTTGCGGCGAGATCTACGCGTACGGCCTGCGTAACCCCTGGCGCTGGAGCTTCGATCGCGCGGCCCCCACGCCGCAATTGTGGCTCGGCGATGTCGGGCAGGAGGCGTGGGAGGAGATCGACCGCATCGAGCCCGGCGGCAATTACGGCTGGAAGCTGCGCGAAGCCACGCACTGCTTCGAGCCCGAGCAGAACTGCCCCGCGGCCGTCAACGGAGTGCCGCTCAAGGATCCGGCCGCGGAGTATCCGCATAGCGTGGGCAACTCCGTCACGGGCGGGTACGTCTATCGAGGCACGGCCATTCCGTCGCTCGCCGGTCGCTACGTGTTCGGGGACTTCGGTACCGGCCTCATCTTCGCGCTCGCGCCGGATGCTGCCGGCAACCTGCAGCGTGAAGACGTGCTCTCGTCCGGAGGCCTGGTGACCTCTTTCGCGGAAGGCAACGATGGCGAGCTGTACTACGTCGACATGAGCGGTGAGCTGTTCAAGCTCGTGCCCGCAAGCGGTGACGCGGTGAATCCCATCAAGACCTCGTTGCGCGAGACGGGCTGCGTGGATCCTGCCAACCCGACTCAGCCTGCGCCGGGTCTCATTCCGTACACGCCGGTCGCGCCATTCTGGTCGGATGGAGCGGACAAGCAGCGCTGGATGGCGTTGCCCAACGGCACCACGATCGCCGTGGAAGAGGATGGCGACTGGAGCCTGCCCAGCGGCAGCGTGCTCATGAAGCACTTCTTCCTGAACGGAAACCTGTTCGAGACGCGCCTGTTCATGCGCCACACCGACACGGGCAACTGGGCGGGGTACACCTATCGGTGGAATGAAGCGCATACGGATGCCACGCTCGTGAGTGGTGGGCTGGTCGCGAAAGTGGGCGCGCAGGACTGGACGTTCCCGAGCGAAGCGCAATGTCTGCAATGCCATACCGCAGGCGCGGGAGGCACGCTGGGCCTCGAAACGAGGCAGCTCAACTCCGTGATCACGTATCCCACAGGCCGCGTGGCGAATCAGCTCGAGACATTGGAAGCGATCGGCGTTTTCTCGGAGCGGCTGCAGGTGTTGGAGCCCATGCCGAATCCGTTCGACACCGCCGCACCGCTGGTGGATCGCGCGCGAGCGTATCTGCACACCAATTGCGCGCAATGCCATCGCGGTGGGGGCGGCACTCCCTCGAACATGGAGCTGCAGTACGAGCGGCCGATCGATCTCACGAACACCTGCAACGTCGATCCCATCGGCGATCTCGGTGTGCCGGGTGCGAAGATCATCATGCCGGGTGATCCCGCGCGCTCCGTGCTCTATCTGCGCATGACTCGCCGGGACGCGAACGGCATGCCTCCGGTCGGCAGTCACCTCGTCGACGCGCAGGGCGCGGCGCTGATCCAGCAGTGGATCAGCTCACTCGACGCGAAGTGTGAGTAGCCGTCGGAACGCGCTGGTGCTACGGCGCGCCGTCGGAAGCCTGGCGGCTTGTCGACGCGCATGGCGCCGCACTGATCCAGCACTGGTTCAGCGCTCGACGCGTGGTGTCAGTAGCTATCGAGCGCGCTGGCCCCGCGCCATCAGAAGCCTGCCGCCCGGCCGACGCGCAGGGCGCCGCTGATCCAGCAGCGGATCAGATCGCTCGATACGAGGTGTGATAGCTGTCGAGGCGCTGACGTTATGGCGCGCCGTGCGAGGCTTGGCTTTGCACGCCCGCCGGCTTGGGGCGATTGTGCTCGTCCAGCAGCACGACCACCGGGCGATAAGACGCCAGCTCCTCTTCGGTGTACTGGGAGTACGCCGCGATGATGAGCACATCCCCCACCATCGCCTTGCGCGCGGCTGCGCCGTTCAGCGAGATCTCGCCGCTTCCGCGGGGCGCGGCAATGGCGTACGTGGTGAAGCGCTCGCCGTTCGTGACGTTGTAGATCTCGATGTGCTGATTTTCGCGAATGCCCGAAAGATCGAGCAGCGCCTGGTCGATCCCGCACGAACCTTCGTAGTGCAGGTCCGCACACGTGACGGTGGCGCGATGGAGCTTCGCCTGGAGCATCGTTCTGAGCATGGCGCGCGAGGATACCGCAATTCGCCGGCCTTGGTTGCCGCGGCTCCGCGGGCCTGCAATCCTTGGCGCCCCCTTAAAGCCGCGAGGATTCGCCGCCCATGCCGAAACTGACCGCTTTCAAGGCCTACGACGTCCGCGGACGCATGCCGGACGAGCTGAACGAAGCGCTCGCCACGGACATCGGCCGGGCGTACGCCGCGTTCGTGAAGCCGCGGCGCGTGGCGGTGGGCTACGACATCCGGCTCTCGAGCCCGGCGCTTGCGGCGGCCCTCAAGGCGGGCCTGAAGGAAGGCGGCTGCGACGTGCTGGATATCGGCCTCTGGGGCACGGAGGCCGTGTACTTCGCCACGTTCAGCGAGCAGCTCGACGGCGGCATCATGGTCACCGCGAGCCACAATCCGCCGGACTACAACGGCATGAAGTTCGTGCGCGAGGCCGCGAAGCCCATCAGCGCCGACACGGGCCTCAAGGACATGGCCGCCCTCATCGAAGCCGGCCGGTTCACACCCGCGGCCACCACGGGCACCGAGCGCGCGCTCGACATCCGCAGCAGCTATGTGGACCACGTTCTGAGCTACGTGGACCGCTCGAAGCTGCGAAAGCTGAAAGTCGTGGTGAATGCCGGCAACGGCGGCGCCGGGCTCGTGGTGGATCAGCTCGCGCCGCACCTCCCGTTTGAGTTCGTGCGTGTGAACCACGAGCCGGACGGCACGTTCCCGAACGGCGTACCGAACCCGATGCTGGAGGAGAACCGCTCCGCCACCGCAGAGGCGGTGCGCCGCTCCGGCGCAGACGTGGGCCTCGCCTGGGACGGCGACTACGACCGCTGCTTCTTCTTCGACGAGCAGGGCGCGTTCATCGAGGGCTACTACCTCGTGGGCCTGCTGGCCGAGGTGTTCCTCCGGCGCGAGCCCGGGGCGCGCATCGTGCACGACCCCCGGCTCACCTGGAACACCATCGACGTCGTGCGCAGGAACGGGGGCGAGCCGGTGCTGTGCAAATCCGGACACGCCTTCATCAAGGCGAAGATGCGCGAGGTGGATGGCGCCTATGGCGGCGAGATGAGCGCGCATCACTACTTCCGCAGGTTCTCGTACTGTGACAGCGGAATGATCCCGTGGCTGCTCGTGCTGCAAACCTTATGCGAACAGGGGAAGACGCTCTCGGAGCTCGTGGGCGAGCGCATGCGGCTCTTTCCCGCCAGCGGGGAAATCAACCGTCATCTGCACACAGACGCGAAATCCGTGCTTGCGCGCGTGCAGAAGGTGTACGAGAAGAATGCGCAGTCGATCGACTTCACGGACGGGCTGTCGATCGAGTTTGCCGACTGGCGCTTCAACCTGCGCGGCTCGAACACCGAGCCGCTCGTGCGACTGAACGTCGAGTCGCGTGGAAGTGAGGCCCTGATGCGCGAGAAGACCGCGGAGCTGCTCAAGCTCCTGGACGAAACCTGACCCCGATGCATCGCCCGCCGGCGGATGTCACGCGATCCGCCGGCGACGACGAAGGCGGAGGCACGAAAGAATCGCCGCCCGAAGCCCCATGCAGGGGGCAGTCGGCAGACGTCGGTTCGAGCGTCTGCCGGTGGCAAGACGGCATGTCTCGAAAGAATCGGCGCAGGCGATTTTTTCCATGAACAACCCACAGGAACGTCTGTTGCTGCGGAAAGCGGCGCCGTACATCGGGCGGTAGGCTGTCGCTGCGTGTTCCGATCGGAAGCGGTCGCCTCCGGTGCAACCATTCCGGCGCAGCGCTCGCTGCCGCCGGGACGAGGCGCGGCCCTTGGCGGGCTGTGTGCGATCGGCCGCGCCGCATGTTCGCAGGGCTGCCAGGGGAGTGTGGCGCGGTGACGTTGGCGAAGCCGTTGCGCGTTCTGATCGCGGAAAACCACCGGGACTTGAGCGAAGCCGTGGCCCGGATCATCGACTCCGAGCCCGACATGCATTGCGTGGGGCAGGTGCCGAATGTCGCGGAGGTGGCGCGTGCGGCCCGCGATGCCTCGGCGGACGCGCTGATCCTGGACCTCTCGCTTCAGGGCGGCAGCAGTCTGCAGCTCATCGAGGAGCTGAGCACCCAGCTTCCGAGCCTGCGCATCGTCGTGTTCAGCGGCCTTGCGAATGCGGAGGAAGCCGCGCGGGAGACCAAGCGGCGCGGCGCCGCGGAGTTCGTTCCGAAGGGCTCGGATTTCACCGTGCTGCTGAGCGCCCTGCGCAGCGGCGGCGCCGCCCCGAACGCCATCACCGCCCGGCCCGAGTCACCGGCCCCGAACTGCTGAGGGACGGCACATAGGCAGGCCTGTGTGACGCGCGGCGCTTCTGGTCTCGTGCACATGCGCTCGACGGCGGGAAATTCAGGGCCGGGCGTGACACGCGGGAGGCAGGGTCCCGTGCCCGTGCGCTCGGGTGCTTCGGCCCGCACGTGCTTAGCTCCCGTTCCGTTGCGCATCGAGCCACCGGCGCAGGCTCTCGGAGGCGCGCGAAGCAGTCTGGCCATCCCACCGATCCGGCCGACGGCCCTTCGGCCACGTGCCGTCGAGCGCAGATCGCACGGCCGTCACGAGCTGTTCGGCCCGGAGCAGGCGGTTGGTGCCTTCGGTCAGCGTGATCGGGCGTTCGGTGTTCTCGCGCAGCGTGGCGCAGGGAATCCCGAGATACGTCGTCTCTTCTTGCAGACCACCCGAGTCCGTCACCGCGATGGTGCAGCGGGAGACGAGACTCATGAACTCGATGTAGCCCATCGGTTCAGTTGCAAGGATACGAGCGCTGCTCGTGATCTGCGGCAGGAACCCGAACTCCTCCAGTCGGCGCCGCGTGCGCGGATGTATCGCGAACACGATGCGCAGATCGTTCGAGAGCTTCACCAGAGCGGCCACCAATTCCCCGAGCTTCTCGCGCTGATCGACATTCGAGGGCCGATGCAGCGTGACGACCGCGTAGGGCTCGGCCCCGAGCCCGAGCCGCTTGCGGGTGTCCGCCTGCTCGATGCGCTCGCGCAGCATCTCGAACGAATCGATCATGATGTTGCCGATGCAATCGATCTTTTCGGCGGGCACGCCTTCGGCGTGCAGGTTGGCGTCCGCGTCGGGGGAGGGCGTCCAGAGCAGGTCCGCAATGGCGTCGGTGACCAGCCGGTTGATCTCTTCGGGCATCGTGCGATCCCGGCTGCGAAGGCCTGCTTCCAGGTGAACAACCGGAATGCACAGTTTCGCGCCCACCATTGCGCACGCGGCGGTGGCATTCACATCGCCCACCACGATGATCACATCAGGCCGCTCACGCAGGCACACCGCTTCGTACGCGATCATCGTGCGGCCCGTTTGCTCGGCGTGCGAGCCGCTGCCCACCTCGAGATGGTGGGCCGGCTCGGGCAGGCGCAGGTCCCGGAAGAACGCATCGGACATGTTGGCGTCGTAGTGCTGCCCGGTGTGCACGATTCGCGGCGTGCACCAGGCCTGCCGGGAGAGGGCGTGATACAGCGGCGCCACCTTCATGAAATTCGGGCGCGCGGCGGCAATCAGGTGGACGAGAACTGGGCTCACGGTGAACAAACCCGTGTGTTGTTTGTGTAGCGCGCGAGCTTAGCTGAATCCGCACTGCGGCTATGTGAAACCGTGCCGCGTATTCACGGAAATGCCCGTGTCGCAGGTGACCGACACTGGTCAGCCGGCCGCGTGTGCGAGTAAGTTCCACGCTCTTTCAACGATCAGCAGGTGACCCCTTATGGCCCTATGGAAGG
>JADGHX010000196.1 GCA_019683695.1 Steroidobacteraceae bacterium | reverse complement strand
CCCACCGCCCCGCCCGAGACTGACGAAATTGCCGCGTGAACGCGACGAGCCCGACGGACACGTTGGACACGCTCGCGTGTGACCCGCTTTCCGTTGCGAACACGGTGTGGCGTTTTGTGCCAGTGATCAGGGACGAACGCGCTCCCAACGCGTGATGAACCGTCATAAGCTTGTGCGCGAGCATGCATCGCGACCTTCACCGCGAGCATACGTCTCTTTTTCGACACGCACCGGGAGCGACACTTGCTTACCGTTGTGTGGCGTTTTCTCCAGTCCGTCTCGCCATGAACCATCGTGCCGCACATCAATCGCGGGGTCGCCACGATGCATGCGCTCATCGTCGCGAACCTGCCCGTGCCCGGCGGCCGGGCGCCGATGCGTGGGCCGGGCTCACGTTCGCGGCACCCTCGTGCTCAAGGAGTTCCCGATGAATGGCAACAGCGAAGTCACGCTTGCCGCACGCCGCGCGCTGCTCATGGGCGCGGCTGCGACCACGGGCCTTACCGCACTGCCTGCAAAGGCTCAGAACCAGGATGCGGAGCAAGCCGAGCCGCCCGAGCAAACGGTGGTGGTGACGGGCACCCGCATTCGCCGCGTCGATGAGGAAACGGCCAACCCGGTCTTTGTGATGGACCAGACGCAGATCGCCTCATCCGGCGTTTCCACGGCCGGCGAGCTGCTGATGCGCATTCCGTCCGTTTCCGGCGCGGCCACGAATCCGCAGGTGAACAATGGTGGCGGCACGGGTGAATCGAACGTCGAGCTGCGCGGCCTGGGATCACAGCGCACGCTGGTGCTGCTGAATGGCCGCCGCATCAACCTGCTCAGTAACACCACGACGTCTGCAGTCGACATCAACATCCTGCCGCTCAACGCTATCGAGCGCGTCGAGGTGCTGAAGGAAGGCGCAGGGGCGGTGTATGGATCCGACGCGATCGCGGGCGTGGTGAACTTCATCACGCGGCAGGACGTGGACGGTGCCGAGCTCACGGCCGAGTTCGGGCAGACCGGAGAAAGCGATGGCGACAAGCAGAGCGTCGGGCTGCTGCTCGGGACGAGCACGGACCGCATGGACATCATGTTCGCCGCGAACTGGAATAACCAGGACTCCGTCTCCGCCGCCGATCGCGACTTCTCGCGGTTCGCGCTTTATCTCTATGGCGGCGTGGTGACACAGGGCGGTTCCAGCCGCACGCCACCCGGCCGCATTCGCGTGCCGGGCGTGGATGCGAATGGCGAGCCATGCTCGAGTGTCACGCGCATCGCGGGCGCACCAGGCACGAGTCTGGCCGACTATCGCTGCTTCGAGAATTCGGACCTGTACAACTACCAGCCCTTCAATCTGCTGATCACGCCTCAGGAGCGGGGCAGCCTGTTCACCCAGCTGAACTACGACGTGAACGACTACGTCACGGCGTACGCGGAGGCCCTGTATACGCACACGACATCCGGCTTCGAGCTCGCGTCGCTGCCCTTCGACGCTGTGGCCGATGACACGATCATTTCCGCGCAGAACATCTACAACCCGTTCGGCACGAATTTCGGCGGCGTGGAAGGCGACTTCCCCAACATGCAGACTCGTCTGGAATCCCTGGGCACCCGCCGCAGCAACGTGTCCACGGACGACGCGATGGCGAATCTGGGCGTGAAAGGAAGCATCCTGCAGAGCGACTGGACGTGGGACCTGAACGTCTCCTACGCGCGCAAGGATCAGGACACGGAGATCACCGGCTATCTGCTCAAACCCGCGCTGGCGCAGGCCGTGGGTCCGTCGTTCATCGACGCGAGCGGAGTGCCCCGCTGCGGCACGCCGGACGCGCCGATCTCGGGCTGCACGCCCATCAACATCTTCAACATCGAGGATCCGGCCCAGGTCGCGGCGCTTCAGTCGATCTCGACCAATTACCGCAACAACTACATCATGCGCGCCAAAGGCGTCGGCCTGAACGTGACGGGCCCCGTCTACGAGCTCCCCGCCGGCGGCATCCAGCTCGCCCTGGGCGCGGAGTATCGGGACCAGGACGGCTCGTTCACAAACGATGTGCTCACACGCGGCCAGCCGCCCCTGTTCCTGAGCTGCCTGCTGGCGCAGGAAACCTGCACGGGTCCGTCATCCGCGCAATACAACGTGCGCGAGCTATATGGCGAGGTGTTTCTGCCCATCCTGAAGGAAAAGCCCGGTGCGTATGCATTGAACTTCAATGCCGGCCTTCGCTGGTCCGACTACTCGAAGAGCTCGATCGGCAGCTCGACCAATGGTGAGGTCGAGGTGGAGTACCGGCCCATCAGCGACCTGCTGATCCGGGGATCCTGGACAGAGGTCTTCCGCGCACCGACCCTCGCCGATCTGTCCTTCCCGCCGACGCAGGACGCCCCCACGTTCAACGATCCCTGCACGAACCTCACGCAGGCGGCCGTCGATGCGAATCCCAACCTCGCGCTTGCGTGCGTGGGCGTGCCACGGGACGGGACCTTCACCCAGCCCAACAGCCAGATCACGGGCCTCATCTTCGGCAGCCAGGATCTCAAACCGGAAACCGGAGATGTGTGGACGGCCGGCATCGTGTACGACTCGAGTTATCTGCCCGGGCTGTCCCTGAGCGTGGACTACTGGCGATACAAGGTCGAAGACCTCATCACCCAGCTCGATCCGAATTACGCCGCCGGGCAATGCGTGCTGACGGGCGATCCGCAATTCTGCGGCCTGCTGTTCCGGTATCCGGAAACGAGCAACAACGCCGGGCTGTTCCAGGTCTTCCAGGAACCGATCGTGAACCTCGGCAAGCTCGAGACGGACGGCATCGACTTCGGCATAAAGTACACGCGGCGTGACACACCGATCGGCTCCTTCAACGTGTCGCTCGATGTCACGCGAATCAACAGCTACAAGAACACGCCTGCACCCGGCGCGGAGCCCGTTGAGATCGCCGGAACGTACGACAGGCAGTTCGGTAACTACGCGAAGTACCGTGGACTGCTGGCTGTGGGATGGGCGTTCCGCGGGTTCGATGGCCTGCTCACGACGCGATTCATCGACAGCCTCGAGGTGCGCAATCCGGACGGCGCCATCCCCGATGCGCCGCCGCTCCAGATCGGCTCGATTGCGTACTTCGATCTGACCGTCGGCTACACCTTCCCCACCAACACGCGCGTGCAGGTGGGCGGCATCAACCTTACGGACAAGCAACCTCCGCTGCTTTTCCAGAACAACGTGATCAATGCGAACACCGACGTCTCGACGTACGACTTGCTCGGCCGGCGATGGTTTGTCGGCCTCACGCAGAAGTTCTGAAATCGGGCTGCCCGAAAGCGCCGGCGTGACCGCGCCGGCGCTCGTGCGTTCGGCGCTCGCGTGCCTGGAGGCGAACGACAACGGCACCGCGGAGCTCTTGTGCCGCGAAGCGCTTGCTCTCGAACCCGATCACACCGGCGCGCTCAACGTGCTGGGGCTCACGCTGTATCGCGCCGAGCGCGCCGGCGAGGCGTATGAAGTATTCGAGCGGTTGTCGCAACTCGAGCCCGACGAACCGTTGCATTGGATGAATCTTGGCACCGCCAGACGCAGCCTCGGGCGGTATGACGATGCGCTGAAGGCGTTCATGCGCGCCGCGGAGCTCGGTGAGGCCTCTGCAGATTTCTTCTACAACGTCGGACTCACGCATCTGGATCGCCATGACTACGAAGCGGCCCGCGCGGTTCTGAAGCGCGCCATGGAGCTGGCACCAGCCGATATCGGCATTCGCTTCGAATACGCGAAGGCGTGCTATGAGTCTCATCAAACCGAAGACGCAGTGGCCGCGCTGGACGGCTGGCAGGACGTGCAGGGACTCAGCCCATCGGCCCTTGCGGGCATCGGGCAGCGGCTCCTGAATCTCGGCGAAACCGAAGGGTCCGCACGCGCAATCCAGCGTCTCACAGAAGTGCAGAACCTGGATCCGCGCGCATCGCTCACTCTTGCGCAGATCTACGAACGCACGAATCGAGTGGACGATGCGAATTCCATAGTCGAGCAGCTCGTGCAGCATCCGCAGGCAAGCTCCCTCGGCAGCGAACTTACCGCGACGCGCGCTCACCTCGCGCAGCGGCGCGGGGACCATCGGCGGGCTGTGGAACTGTTCCGGGAAAGCCTCGCGAGCCGCGCGACAACCTCAGAGCGGCACTTCGAGCTGTTCGCCCTGGCGAAGTCACTGGATGCCCTCGGCCGGTTCGACGAAGCGTTCCATACCCTCGAGCACGCGCACGCCGCACAAGTGGCACATCTCCGTCAGGCCGCACCGCTCGCCTGCCTTCGCGGCGCGCCAACCATGGAAATCACGCGCTATGGCTGCGACCCGGATGACGTCGCGCGCTGGTCCGATGCCAATGCGCCCTCTGCCGCCGAAAGCCCCATTTTCATCGTCGCGTTTCCGCGTTCGGGCACCACGCTGATCGAGATGATGCTGGATGCGCATCCCGATCTCGTATCGCTGGACGAACAGCCCTTCGTGCAGGCAGCGCTCGATGACCTCGTGGCCACCGGTGCACGGTATCCGGAGGAGCTCGCGAACGTCTCGGAGGCGCGTCTCGCGGAAATCCGCGCGCGTTACTGGGAACGCGTTGGCCGAAAGATCCAGGTGGCTCCGGGCCAGCGCGTGGTGGACAAGAACCCGCTGAATCTGATTCGGCTTCCTGCCATCCGACGCGTCTTTCCGAACGCGCGAATCCTGTTGGTGATCCGTCACCCGTGCGATGTGCTGCTCAGCTGCTTCATGCAGCACTTCCGTGCACCCGAGTTTGCGTTGATGTGCAGGGACCTGCGCTGGCTGGCGCAGGGGTTCGTCAGGGCCTTCGACTTCTGGTACGCCCAGGCGGAGCTACTGCGGCCCGCAGTTCACGAGGTGCGGTACGAATCACTCGTTGCGAATCTGGAAAGCGACGCGCGCACAATGCTTCAGTTCCTCGACGTGCCCTGGCACGACGCCGTGCTTTGCCCGGGGGCACGGGCACTGCAGAAGGGCTACATCAGCACGCCGAGCTACTCGCAGGTGGTGCAACCCGTGAGCACGAGCGCCGTGGGCCGCTGGCGCTCGTACGAGCGGCATCTCGAACCCGTCATTCCGCTGGTGCGTCCTTATCTGCGCCGGTGGCGCTACGAGCCGACTGCAGATCCGTGAAGAGCAGGTACGTGGAAAGAATGTACTTGTCCCCCGATTTCGGAGGCAGCCCCTCGTGCTGATACATCCAGTACGGCGGAAACACCACGAGCCGCCCCGCCCGCGGGCGAACGCTCAGCTCCAGCCTCGGAAAGCGCGTCTCTCCGCCTTCGGCCACATCGTTCAGATACCAGAGCATCACGAGGTACCGGTGAGCGAGGTGATTCACGGCGTCGAAGTGAAGCTGGAACTGCTCATCGCGCCCCGGCCGGTACCGTTTGAGGATGAGGTCGGCAATCTGCGGCGAGTTGGGCACAGGAATCGCGAGCTGCACCTCCCGGTTGTACGCTGCGAGCGCACGGTCGATGCGACTTCGGAAGAAGGCCAGGAAGGCCGCGTCGGACAGACGCGTCACGTTCAGCTCCGTCCACGCGGAGTCCTTCAGTCCGAGTCGCACCGTGCGGCCATTCACGCGCTGGAAACGTTCCAGCCCGTGGAAGGAGCGAATGAGTCGCTCGCAGAACGCGGGTTCGAGATCGCCGTCGTACACGCGCACGTAGTAGCGCAGGTCTGCGGCCGGCACGGCTGAGTCGAGCAGCAACGCCATGAGCGCAGCATACGCGAATTGAGGAACCGATGAGCACCGGCACACCGCTCATGGAAAGCGCCCGCGAACTGCTACGTCAGGGGCGAGTGCCGGAAGCCGAACGGCTCTATGCCGAAGTGCTGGAGTCGATGCCGCAGAACGTTGAAGCGATGAGCGCGCTGGGTGTGGCGTCGCTGCGCGATGGCCATGTGGAGCGTGCCATCACGCTGCTGGGTGAAGCCGTTCGACTCGCGCCCGATCAGGCGGGCGCGCGCCTGCATCTCGCCGCAGCGCTCGAACGGGCCGGGCAGCTGCACAGCGCCGCCCTTCAATATGGGCGTGCGTTGCACGACGCGCAGTCGCGTGGGCTCTGGGTCAATGCGAGTACCACTCCGGTCGCGCTGAGGCCGATGGTTCAACGCGCCGTTCATCTGGTGCGGAGCCGCCAACGCGAAGCACTGGAGCGAACTCTGGAGCCTCTGCGTGCTCGCTTTGGCCGCTCCGCTCTGGCTCGCGTCGATCGGTGCGCGCGCATCTATATGCGGGAGGAGACGTCCGTACGCCCCGACCCTCGCCAGCAGCCCACCTTTTTGTACTTCCCGGGGCTGGAGGCAACGCCGTATCCGGATCTTTCCCGATTCGATTGGATCGAGGCACTGGAGGCCGAGACGGAGGCCATCCGCACCGAGCTGATGCGCTTGCTCCCAAGCCCGACGGGACGAGAGCGCGTCTTCGATAGCGAGGATGCGGAGCGTCTGCATCTGCGCGGCTCTGACGTCGCGCCGAGCTGGAACGGATACTACTTCTACCGACATGGCGTACGACGGGAGGACAACTGCGCAGCCTGCCCGGTTACCGCGCGCGCATTGGATCAGCTGCCTCTGACGCACGTTCGGGAGCACGGGCCCGAAGTGCTCTTTTCCGTGTTCACCGCTGGAACGCATCTGCTCCCGCATCGAGGCGTAACGAATACGCGTCTCGTCGGTCATCTGCCACTGATTGTTCCCGGCGATTGCGCGTTGCGCGTTGCTGGCGAGCTTCATGTGTGGCGCACGGGCAAGGTGATCGTGTTCGACGACACGTATGAGCACGAGGCCTGGAATCGCAGTCCCCATCTTCGCGTGGTGCTGATCTTCGACATCTGGCACCCGGGGCTCACCGAGGTCGAGCGGCTCGCGGTTGCAGAGCTCGTCGGCGCCATCGGTGACTTCCGCAAATCTCTGGAATCCGCCTAGATGCGACTCCCCCGCCCGTTCTATCGCCTGCCGGTGCGATTCGACGCCGCCACACTGCGCGCCGAGGTGGCAGCACTGCCTCCGTCCGCTTGGGCGCAGCACCCGAACCAGATTGCCGGAAATTCATCCGTTCGCCTCATCAGCGTGGATGGAGGGGAAAACGACGATGTGAGCGGTCTGATGCGACCGACGTGCCATCTCGCGCAATGCCCGTATCTGCGCCAGGTCCTGGCGAGCTTCGGCGTGGTGTGGAGCCGCTCACGCCTGCTGCGGCTAGCGCCCGGCGCCGTAGTGCCGCCGCACGCGGACATCAACTATCACTGGTTCAATCGCGTACGGCTCCACGTACCCATCGTCACGCGCCCGGACGTCCGTTTCTACTGCGGCGATACCTGCGTGCACATGAACGCGGGAGAGGCGTGGGTGTTCGATAACTGGCGTCTGCACCGGGTGGAGAACCCCACCCCAGAGGAACGGATACACCTTGTGGCCGACACGTCCGGAAGCGCTGCATTCTGGCAACTCGTCGCACAGGGCGAAACCACGAATGCTTCAATTCACGAGTTGCCATTCGATCCCGCAGCGCTCGACGTGCAGCCGCTTACGGAGCGCGCAGAACTTGCGCCCGTGATGTGCCCCGCAGAGGTCGATCTGCTGATGCTCGATCTACGCGGCGAGCTCGTGTCGTCATCCGAATCGCCCGCCTCGCGGGCTCAACTCGCTCGCTATCACGCGCTACTGGATGCCTTTTGCCGGGACTGGCGCCAGGCCTACGCGCTTTACGGCACGGATCGCGAAGGCTGGCCTGCATTCGCAGCCCTGCGCGACAACATTCGCCGCGCCTCACGCGAGCTCGCTGAAGGGCTGATGATGCGGACCAATCGCGTGGCCGCTCACGAGGTGTTGGAAGCGAGGGTGCTGCGAGTGATGCTCACGCCTGAGGCAGATTTGCGGCCGCGTGCGCCCGGCACTCGCATACGAAGTTCATTGGTCGCTGCGGACCACGGTCGACATAGCGAAGGAGCGCGCCTGCGCGAACCCGTGTTCATCATCGCCGCACCACGCTCTGGCAGCACGCTGCTCTTCGAGACGCTGGCCAGGAGCCAGCACCTGTTCACGCTTGGCGGCGAAGCGCACGAGCTGATAGAAGGCCTGCCGGAGCTGCAACCAGGCGCTCCGAATGTGGATTCAAACCGGCTCGAAGCGGATCACGCGACCGAGTCGGTTGCCGCACGCATTCGGGCGGCAATTCTGGGGAAGGCCCGAAATGCCGCGGGCGAGCCGATTCCGGCAACGGGCGAGGTGCGGTTCCTCGAAAAGACGCCGAAGAACGCACTCCGGATTCCGTTCATCGATCGCATCTTCCCGGATGCTCGGTACATCGTGCTGTGGCGGGATCCGCGCGAGAACCTGAGCAGCATCATCGAAGCCTGGCGCTCGGGATACTGGAAGACCTACAACGGCCTGCCGGGGTTCGAGGGCCCCTGGTCTCTGCTCCTTCCACCGGGCTGGCGTGAGATGAAGGAGCGTCCGCTTGAAGCGATTGCCGCCTTCCAATGGGACACCACCTATCGCATCGTGCTCGATGACCTTGGGCACATTGAGAACGAGCGCTGGACTGCCGTGAGCTACGCGCAGCTCGTCGGGAACACAGCCGCCACCATCCGTGACCTCTTCGAGTTCATCGGCGTGCCGTTTGATGAGGCGATGGAGCGCTACGTCCAGAGCCCGCTGCCGCTATCCCGCTACACGCTCTCGGCTCCGGAGCCTGGCAAGTGGCGACGCAATCAGGCGCTGGTCGAAAGCGCTCTGCCAACTGTAATGCACACGTGGCAACGGTTGCGCGCGGTGCAGTTCCGGGGCGGAGATCAGGCGGGCACATGGCGCGGCACCACGGTCACTCTCCGAAGCGATAGCCATACCGTTCGATGATGCTCGCATCGCGCTCCGCCACGAGATCTCGCAGCTCACGGCTGTAATACTCCGTATACCTGCCGTGCTCCGAGGTATTGCTCGGTGGCGCATCGAAGAGATACGAGCGGAACGCGCGAGGGATCGGCTGACCCGTCGCGATCATCATTGCGAGGACATCCTCGGCCAGCCGCTCCATGCGCCCCATGTGAAGGAGGCCCGGCCCGTCGTACAGGTACTTATATAGAAATGAATAGAACCCCAGCCCCGTGCCGCGTATGCCTCTAAAA